>CAYYAC010000016.1:0-11211 GCA_964469995.1 uncultured Gammaproteobacteria bacterium | reverse complement strand
AGTTTTGAATCAACTAAAAAATAATAAAGAATTTGTCCTGCTGTATCTTTTTTTATAAATTTTGTATGTCGTTCTATCATCTCTTTTATTTCTGTAATTTTTTTCTGAGTGTCAGGTTTTATTTGAGTTTGTTCAACAAGACTTAACGCTTCAAATAGAGTTATGCTTTTTCTTTTAGCAAAGGTTAATAAATAATTTATTTCAATATAGGAAATATCAAAAATATCCATTGATAAGACCCTAAATAGAGAAACAGAATCTGAAAGGTTAGTTAAGAAAAATAAATAAGAAATTAAATCTTTTACCTCAGGTTGCTGGAATAAATATCCAGGACCTAAGAACTGATATGGGATTTTATGACGTACTAATGCAGTGGTTATAAGCTGCGCATGGTTATTTGCCCTAACTAAAATTGCCATATCTGAATAATTGTATTTTTTATTAAGCTCAGAAATTTTTAATGCTATTTTATCTGCTTCATCTTCTGCCCTAAGCTCATGTATTACTTCAATTGGTTGTTTGGAAATTTTAGAATGACTTTTTAATTTTTTATCAATTTTTTCAACAACTTCAAGTCTGTTTGGATTATTGTGTTGTATAAGATTGTATGATGCATCAAGGATAGTTTGGGTAGAGCGGTAGTTGTCTGTGAGTGTTATTATTTTTGCTTTTGGGAAATTTTTCTTAAATTGTAAGACATTAGAAACTGCAGCTCCACGGAATCTGTAAATAGATTGGTCATCATCTGCTACAACAGTGATATTATGGTCGTCTCCCGCAAGTAAGATTGCTAATTCATTTTGAGCATAGTTTGTATCCTGAAACTCATCAACAAGAAGAAATTTAAATTGTTCTTGGTAGTGTTTTAATAAAGATTTTCTAGTTCTAAAAAGAAGAAGAGTATTGGATATTAAATCGGAAAAATCCATAACGCTTTCCTTAATTTTAAGTTCTTCGTACGCTTTATAAGCATTTGAAAGCTCTACATATTGCTGCTTATCTTCTGAGTTATTTTTATTTGCCCATTTAATATATTCATCTGGTGTTATATCTTCATCTTTAAGTCTTGAAAAATGAGAAAGCAGAGCGTCTACGAATTTAGTAGGATTTCCAAGAGGTTTAAAAATTTTAAGTCCCATGTCAAATATATTTTTGCGCAACAGCAAAACTGCTTCCGGTTCACTTAAAAGTTTATAGTTTGGATCAAGCCCAATTTGGTGAGCATCGTCTCTTAGAATCTTATCGCAAAAAGAGTGAAATGTATCAATCCAAAGATTTGTGTATCCGTAAGGAAGAAGAATATCAATTCTTTCTTGCATTTCAAATGCAGCTTTTTCAGTAAATGTTAATGCTAGCACAGAAGATGGAGGGATGTTTTTATCAACTATTAAATGTTTTATTCTTTCCGTTATTACTGTAGTTTTTCCGGTTCCTGCTCCTGCGATTATAAGAAGGGGACCATTCTCATGATCTATCGCTTCAGTTTGTTTGGGGTTTAATGTTTTGTCGTCTTTCACTTACGGTATTTTATCACAGAAAAAGCTATTCTATGAGGTCTTTCTCTTTTATTTCCAATGTTGCTGCAGTTTTTAGTTTTTGTCCAATTTGCATAAACCCTCCTGCAACATTTACAAATTGAGAAGAAGCATTGTTGATGTGTTTTCCTAAAACATCAAGATTTTCATTAACTTTTTCATGATCCATTTGTAAGGTTCTTAGAAGTTTGTGAATCTCCTTTGTTCTGCTTTCTATTTTCTTCCCTTCAAAAGACAAAAGTATCGTCTGAAGATGTGCATAAAGAGTGTTTGGTGATACAACATAAACTCTTGATTTTCTAGCATAATCAATTATGTCTTCAATGCCAACAAGTTCATAATAAACCGATTCGCTTGGGACATACATCAGAGCAAAGTCCATAGTTCCCTCATCCGGCAGGATATATTTTTTTGAAATCGCATCTATGTGTTTTTTAATGTCTCTTATAAATTCTTTTTTTGCTGTTTCTTTTTCAGTGTCATTTTGAGCCTTTACCATTTTTTGAAAATTCTCCATTGGGAACTTTGAATCTATTGGTAAAATTCCTGCATCGGTTTGGATAGCAGCGTCAACTTTGTCCCCTGATCTAAATTCGTATTGAAGATGAAAGCTATTTTTTGGAAACATTTGTGTAATTAAATCTTTTAAAACCTGTTCTCCAATATTTCCGCGTAGTTTTGGATTTTTTAAAAAGTCTTGAAGCTCACGCATATTGCGTCCGATTTCACTCATTTGTCCAACCTCATGGCTTACTTCTCTTATCACTTCTGCGGCTTTTGTTAATCTGTCGTTTAGCTGTTTGGAATTTTCTTGCAAAACTTTTGTCATTTCTGTTGATGAAGAACGCATTGCTTCATTTAAAGTGGTATTTGTTTTATCAATTGACCCTTGCATGTTTTTAAGCCATTCCAGAAGATTCTCGTCTGTTTTTGATTTTCCAAGATCAGAAAGTTTTTTATTAATTAAGTAGGCAATAAGACCAAAGCCTAAAACTAGGAGGATTACAATGATGAGCAGATCATTTGACATAGGATTTATATTCTATCAGTTTTTAATCAAAATACAATTCCGGGTTGGCTGTAATTTCTTGCCATGGAACTTTTTTATTATTGAAAACGGCAGCTGCTGCAATCATTGCTCCGTTGTCTGTGCATAAATTTTTAGGAGGATAGAAGACTTTAGTATCTAATTCGCTCTTCTTTATTTCTCTTTCGAATTCATCTCTAAGTTTTTGATTTGCGGCAACACCTCCGCCAATTAAAATTGATTTTGCTTTATATTTTTTTGCAGCTTTCAATGTCTTTCTGTTTATTACTCCAATTATTGCATCTTGTGTTGACGCGCAAATATCAGCAATAGTTTTTTCATCTAATTTTCCTTGAGATTCTATTTCTCTTGCGACGGATGCTTTAAGTCCTGAAAATGAAAAATCAAAATCACCGGAACCTATCATTGGGCGTGGGAAATTAAATGCTTTTGGATCACCTTTTTTTGCCAGTTCTTCAATCACAGGACCTGCGGGATAAGGAAGATTTAGTAGTCTTCCAATTTTGTCATATGCTTCACCTGCTGCATCATCACGGGTGCCTCCCAGCCAACTAATTTTTCCATGATTTTTTATAAGCAATAAGTCTGTATGTCCTCCAGAGACAATAAGTGCAATTGCAGGGAATTCAATTTTTTGTTCTTCAATAAAATTTGCATAGATATGGCCAAGTAAATGATTAACTGGAATTATAGGTTTGTCCCAAATTAAGGACAAAGTTTTTGCAGTTTCCACTCCCACAAGAAGAGAACCTATTAAGCCAGGACCAAAAGTTACAGCAATAGAATCTATTTCTTTATCAGAACAATTTGCATCAGACATAGCTTTTTCAATAACTGGAATAATAAATTTAACCTGCTCGCGCGCTGCAACATCGGGAATAATTCCCCCTGTTTTGCTGTGTAACAAAAGAGACGTTGACACTACATTTGATAAAACAGAAATTTTATTATTATTGTCAACGGCTATAACAGCAGCAGAAGTTTCATCACAGCTTGTTTCTATTCCAAGGATTTTCATATTCTAGTTAATGTTAGAGGATGTAACTTTATCTCCTTCTTTAAAATTATATTTTGAAGAGAGGCCTGCGTTTATCTCAAGTACAGAATCAGCAGCGGCAACAGGCGTATATATTGGAAGCTCTTGCTCTGTTGAAGATGGAGGTTGTACGTTTTGAAAAATAGAAACAATCGTATTGTATTTTATATAAATAATATCTATTGGAAATTTCATGTTTTTCATCCAAAAAGAGTAATTTCCTGGTTTATCAAAAGGAAAAAGCATTCCTTGGTCTTGGGGTAAGCTTTGCTTTGAAGACAATCCTATTTCTTTCTCCGTTGGTGTTTTTGCAATCTCTATATTAAAAGTGTGACCACCTATTGTCTCAGTTGGTCCGCTTGTTGGAATAAGGTTTCTCGTTTTTATGTAATTTTTTCCAACGACTGCCCCTATTAATAAGGCACCTAGTAAAATTATTAATAAAAATATTGTTTTCATAAATTATTTTCTTGTTCTATTATTTTAGCGATTTTAGTTGTTGATTTATCTTTAATTTCTGAAATTACAGAGATAAGTTTTGCCCCAGTTATTTTAGCCTGTCTTTTTTTATGTCCTATATTTTTATCGTTTTGCGTTACTGCAATAAAAGAAGGATTTATCAGTGAAATAAGATTATCATAATCTTTATCATTTTTCATTACTGGAAGAGAAATAATATAATTTACAAATTCTAATGCTTCAAGTACTTTTGCTCTTATGTCTTGAGCATTTATAGGACGGTTTTCCCCTTTTAATTTCCTTGATGTTTCATCGCTTTCTAAAAGAACAAGCAAGGTGTCTCCTTTTTCTTTTGCTTTTCTTAAAAATTTTATATGTCCAATGTGTAAGATATCAAAAAAACCACCAACGATAACAATTTTTTTGTTCTCTTTTTTTAACTGTTGGGCAATTTTTTTTATATCTTTAATTTTTATAATCTTTTTCATTTAGTTTCCCGTGCCTCGTATGAATATTGCCTGCCATGGCTGATAATTTGAATTATATCTTTCAGAGATTAGAGTTTTCCCATCTCTGGTAACAGTTCTTGTGAAATAAACATTTGCTCCATTTGCTGCAAAATCTGTTTGCTCTAGGCTTCCTTTTGGTCTGGTAGGGTCATCTATATAAAGGGGAGCCGGAGCAGGAGTCTGACTTAGAATTACAGGAGTTGAAATTTCTGATTTTCTTCCGTCAGACGTACCATATAGAAAAAAAGTGAGCCTTTGTGCGCTTGGATCAATCGCTGATTGGATTAGAATGTAATGACCCGTATCATTTGTAAATTTTAAATCTATTGTTGGTGAATAAATTGTTGCATCTATTCCAGGAGGAGAGTCCTCTTCGTAATAACCTACTCTATATGCATGAGCATGTCTCTCTGTAATGGGTAGTCCGGCATTAAGTAATGCTCTGAAAAAAGTAGTAGAAACCTGGCAAACTCCTCCTCCATCTCCAAGAACTGTCTTTCCATTTTGAATTACGTATGCCTGTTTATATCCAGAGAAAGAAGAAATATCTCCTAACGCATTGTCAAAAGAGAAAGTATCTCCTGGGGCGACTAAAATCCCATTAATTCTAGATGCAGCAAGTGTTACATTAAATATTCTATTTGGAATTGAATGTTGATAAAGAGAAGTTCCCATTCCTATTAATTCTTTTATTCCCAGGTTGTTTGCTTTATCTGTCGTAATTTTTGGACTAAGTTTTTTTATGGGAATTGTCATTTCAATAGTTTGAGGTTTTTCAGGGGTTATAATGCTTGCAAATCTTTGAGCTAAATCTTTTTCCAGTTGATTAACATCTACTTCTTGCCCATCTGTTGATGGTCTAAAGGCAGAAACTTTTCCATCGGAAAAAGTGAACAATGCTTCAACAGGTTCCGTATTTATTTTTTGTGATAATGGTTCAATTACATTTTTTAATTTTTCTTCGGAGAATCCGTAAGAAGGGGAAAGGCTGACTCCGCTAGCATAAGCTTGAATTATAAGACTTATGTTGGAAATTATATCTTTAGATCTTCCAACGCTATATGCTTGGGTTGCTAGTAAATTTGAATTATATCCAAAATCTAAATCCTTAACAGAGGTTTCTGCGTTTCCTTGAACGTTTTCAAAGATGAATTTTGTGTCAGCAATTTTATTATTTTTTTTATCAAAGTATTCTTTTACTTGGCTTTGAGTTTTTCCTCCAAAATTTTCATTTCCAATAAAAACTCCAGGATAAACAAGGCTTTTGTTGACAGTTTGAAATATAAAGAAGGAAGAGGAGATTAAAAAAACAGTTGAAATAAAAGCGCCCGTTATAAACCAAAAAGCACTTTTAGACAGATTCTTGATATGTTTCTTTTTAACATGGGGTAATTTCATTGACGCAGCCATTCGTATTATACTATATTTAATCTATCTATGGACGATCAAACAGTTTTTCAGAACCCAAATCAGGCAGGCAGTTCTGCTCCTCCAGTTCAGCCCGTTGCAAATGCATTGCCTCAGGAAAATCCATTTACTCCTCAAAAAGAAGAAGTGTATACTCCTTCAGCTCCTGCTTCCCCACCTCCTGAAGAGAACTCGTTTTTTTCAATGGCAAACATCATAAAAATCCTAATTGGCTTAGGAGTTGTTATTTTTATTCTTTTCCTTATTTTTAAAGTTATTCCAGGATTTTTTAATAAAAGCTCGGGACAGACAACGCTTTCCTATTGGGGTGTTTTTGAGGACAGTCCTGTTATGGATTCTATAATTTCTGATTTTGAAAGAGCAAATCCTAATATAAAGATTGAATATTCAAAGCAGGATGTAAAACAATATAGAGAGAAGCTTACAACAAGAATAGATAATGGTACCGGTCCTGATATTTTTCGTTTTCATAATAGTTGGGTTCCGTTGTTTCAAAAAGATTTGCTTCCTATGTCTTCGGATGTTATAACAAAGGACACTTTCTCTAAAAATTTTTATCAGGTTGCAAGCTCAGATTTAATACAAAATGGGGCTATATATGGAATACCTCTTGAAATAGATACGCTGTCTCTCTATGTAAATACACAGCTTTTGCAGGCAGCAGGCGTTTCTGTTCCTTCTAGCTGGCAGGATTTTATAACCGACAGCCGTCAGCTGACTGTAAAAGATGAGAGTGGAAAAATTCAAACTGCAGGAGCAGCGCTTGGTACTTTTGATAATATAAATCACGCTTCTGACATATTGGCTCTACTCCTTGTCCAAAATGGAGCAAATCTTAACAATTTGTCTTCTACTCCAAATCAAGTAAGTGACGCCTTGAGCTTCTATACGTCTTTTGCTACTGGAACGGGAAATGTTTGGGATTCAACTCTTGATCCGTCAATTCTTGCATTTGCAAAGGGAAATTTGGCAATGTATTTTGGATATTCCTGGGACTATTTTGCTATTAAAGCTGCAAATCCAAATCTAAATTTTGATATATTTGCCGTACCTGGACTCTCAGGTAAAAATCAGACAATTGCAAGCTATTGGGTAGAAGGAGTTTCTAATAAAAGTAAACATCAAAAAGAAGCACTTTTGTTCATGAAGTATCTAGCTCAAAAAGAAACAGAGCAAAAACTATACACAGCGCAAGCAAAGACAAGATTTTTTGGGGAACCTTATGCAAATTCATCTCTTGCGCAAAGTCTTAAAGCAAATCCAGCTATTTATCCTTTTGTTTCTCAAGCTCCTAATGCTCTCTCAACGTTTTTTGTATCAGATACTTATGACAATGCCATTAATTCTCAGATGAATACATATCTTGGCAACGCTGTGCGCTCTGTACTTAATGGTACGTCTCCAGAATCAGCATCAGACACTCTTTCAAAAGGAGCCGCCCAGGTTTTGTCCCAATATGGAAAATGATATAAGGCAGTCAATTCTAAAGACTGTCCTATATAGCGATATTTTTGATTATCCGCTTACTTCTTATCAAATATGGAAATATTTGATATCCTCAAGAAAATTTAAAAGAGCCAGTTTTGACAGCGTTTTAAAAAATATAGGAAGTCCCATATCCACCACAAGAGGACTGTATTTTACAGAAGGAAAAGAAAATATAATAAAGGAAGCAATAAAAAGAAAAAAAGAAAGCGGTAAAAAATTTGTGCAGGTTTACAAAATATCGCGGATAATTTCTTTTATACCTTTTGTTTTATTTATAGGAGTTAGCGGTGGGCTTTCAATGAATAATGCTGAAAAGAAAGATGACATAGATATTTTTGTTATAACAAAAGAAAATTCAATATGGATTACCAGATTTTTAATAATTATAATTCTTAAGATTTTGGGAAAACACAGAGGAAGAAGGGATGAAAAAGTTGCAGATAAGATTTGTCTAAACATGTTAATAGATGAAAAGCATTTATCTTTTAATTCAAAAAAACAAAATTTATATACGGCTCACGAAATTGTACAAATGGTGCCAATTTTTGACAGAAATAAAATACACAACAAATTCTTAAGTAAAAATATGTGGGTAAAAAAATTCTTACAAAATAGTATTGAAACAAAAAATCTAAAAATTAAGAGAAACTATAAAAACAATAATTTATTTATAAATTTATTTGAAAATTTCGCAAAATTAATTCAGCTTATTTATCTTAGAAGGCATAGAACAATTGAAGCAATCTCGGAAGGATGGCTAGCTTTTCATCCATTGGATTATAATAAAAAAATTGATGATGCTTATATTAGTCGTCTAAAACAATATGAATAAAAAATTTAAGAAAGCAATTTTAGGAGGTACGTTTGACCATCTTCATAAAGGGCATAAAGATTTTATCTTTTTTGCTATTTCTAATTCAGAGAAATTAATAGTAGGCATTACAAGTGATGAATATATACAAAATTCACAGTCTAAAACACAAAATCCAGAAAGCATTGAAAGCTTTGAAAAAAGAAAAAAAGAATTTGAAGAATTTATTAAAAATGAAAGTTTAGAAAAAAAGATTGAAATTATAAAAATAGATAATGTTTATGGACCAGCAATAGATATTGACTCAAATATAGAAGCTATTATTGTTGTTGATAAGACATTGCATGGAGCATCAGAGGTCAACGTTAAAAGGAAAGAGCTGGGACTTACGGAACTGGAAATAATAATTGCCCCGTCGTCGTTTGCAGAAGATGGAAAAACAATTTCTTCTTCAAGAATACGAAAAGGTGAAATTGACAGAGACGGAAAGCTGTATGTAAATCAAGAATGGCTTAATAATAATTTATATTTGCCGCAGTCTATGCGAGGAGAATTTAAAAAACCTCTTGGTACATTAGTTGATGATAAAATCTTGAAAGATATTGAAGGATTTATAATTACTGTTGGTGATGTTACAACAGAAAAGTTCAATAGTCTTTATTTGAATCAGAGAATTTCCGTAATAGATCTAAGAGTTAAAAGAGAAAATAAATTTTCAAATGTTTCAGAATTAAATTTTTTGGGAAATGAAAAAGTATTTCAGGCAGAAAATAAAGCTGGGCAAATTTCATCAAAGCTTTTTAAAACAATAATAAATGCATTTTCAGAAAAAGATAGAGTAATTATTAAAGTTTTAGGTGAAGAGGACTTGGCTGTTTTGCCTATGATTTTAGCAGCGCCACTTGGTGCATTTATTTTTTATGGTCAGCCCAACAGTGGTCTTGTAATGGTAAAAGTATCAGAAGAAACAAAAGAAAAAGTATTTGGGTTATTGACAGAATTTACCAAGGGTTCATAATAAGAAGATTATGAATAATCCTTGGGAAAGAGCAAAATCGCAGCTTAGTAATGCCGCTTCACTTCTAGATTTAGACGATCTACTTCTTTCAAGACTGTTAAATCTAGATAGAATTGTTCAAGTTTCAATGCCAATAAAAATGGACAATGGAAAAGTAGAAGTATTTCAAGGCTTCAGAGTTCAACACAATAATATTTTAGGACCATACAAAGGAGGACTGCGTTTTCATCAAGACGTTGATATGGATGAAGTTAAAGCTTTGTCTTTGTGGATGACAATGAAGAATGCTGTAATAGATGTTCCATTTGGAGGAGGAAAGGGAGGAATAAGCGTTGATCCAAAAAAACTATCTGAAAATGAATTAAAGAATTTAACAGAAGAATTTACAAGGAAACTCTTCCCCGTTATAGGTTCTTCTCTTGATGTTCCGGCCCCAGACGTTAATACAAATGGGAAAATAATGGAATGGATTGTAGATGAATATGGCAAGATTAACGGCAAAGAAGATTTGGCTGTTGTAACAGGCAAGCCAATTTCAAAGGGTGGATCCGAGGGAAGAACAGAGGCAACGGGACTTGGTGGAACATATGCTCTTGAGGCGATTTTGAAAAGACTTGGAAAAAATGGAAAGGGAATGACTGTTGCTGTTCAAGGATTTGGAAATGTTGGAGTTTTTGTATCAAGATATTTAATAGATGCCGGATTTAAAGTAGTTGCCGTTTCCGATTCTAAGGGAGGTATCTATATTCCTGATGGAATAAAGGATATTGGAATTATTGAAAAATGCAAAAAAGACAGCGGCTATATTGCCGGATGTTACTGCGTGGGTTCTGTATGTGATTTAAGCAATAGAGATAAGCTTGGAGGAAAAGAAATATCTTCCTCTGAGGTTTTGGAGCTTCCCGTTGATATTATTGTTCCCTCAGCTTTAGAAAATTCTATAACGGAGGAGAATGTGGATAAAATTAAGGCAAAAATAATTCTTGAAATGGCAAATGGTCCAACGACTTTGGAAGCAGATGAGATTTTAGATAAAAAAGGAATAACGATAATCCCTGATATCTTAGCAAATTCAGGGGGAGTTGCTGTTAGTTTCTTTGAATGGTACCAAAATAAAAATAATGAAAAATGGACAAAAGAAGATGTTTTTGAAAAGCTCAAAAAAAGAATGTACACGTCAGCAGATGCAATTTATGAAACATCTGTTAATAAAAAAGTTTCCCTTAGAACTGCAGCGTACGTAGTGGCATTAGAAAGAATTAAAAAAGAAGCTAGGAATGTATAATTCTGGAATAAAAGCTTATAGTTTTATTACTAGAGGTTATTGACAAAGTAGGCATTTTTATATATAGTTTCCATACTCGTTTTAAATATATATCCCTCCTAGGCAGAGGGATTTTATTATAAAAGAGCAAATAAAATTATGGACGATAAAAAGATTTATTTAACAAAAGAAGGGCTTGAAGAGCTCAAAAAAGAACACGAGCAATTAACTAAGGTAAGGAGGCCAGATGTTCTCTCAAGAGTATCTGAAGCCCGTAATATGGGAGATCTTTCAGAAAATGCGGAGTACACTGCAGCGCGTGATGAGCTCTCTTTTATAGATGGAAGAATTGACGAGCTTGAAGAACTTTTAAAACAGGCAATGATAATTGCAGATTCCACAAAAAGTTCAAATCATGTTGTAAAACTTGGTTCAACAGTAAAGCTTAATGTAAAAGATAAGCATGAAATGTTTACTGTTGTTGGAGAATGGGAAGCTGACCCAAAGGAGAGAAAAATTTCTCACGAATCTCCTCTTGGAAAAGCATTGCTTGGCAAAAAAGTTGGAGAAAAAATTGAAGTAGAAGCACCAGCCGGAAAAGTTATTTACACAATT
>CAYYAC010000015.1:6161-12012 GCA_964469995.1 uncultured Gammaproteobacteria bacterium | reverse complement strand
CAAGTTCCAAAACAAGCATACTTTCTGTATGAAGGCCTACCTATTACATATCCCCCGATTGCTGGAAATAAATTCATTATCACTCAAGATGCAACTCACGCATTTTTCCGCAAAGTAAACGGGCAAACAATTTTCGATAGGTTTTATCAGTCATTAGGACTAACATGGGTTCCTGAATTTGCTACTCAAACTTACGACTGTCCTGATTTATCATATCTAGCAAAGCTTGCCACAATGAATAACTTAATTCCAAAACTAGAAAAACAGCCGTTATTTAAAAACATTTCTACGACAGGAAATAAACAAACAGATAAAATTATTGAAGAAGGAAGGATACAGGAACAAAAACTATTTACAGAAAATGTCAAAGACTATGACGATTTTACAAACCTGGAAAATTTATATCTTAAATATTACTATCAGACAAAGAACGATACTTTTCTTAAATATGGACTAGGCATGCAAAGATTACTGCCTGACTTCACATTACTTTTTACAAAAACAATTGCAGAATTTATAACTGTCAGCATATTACAGCGCGTAGACAATATAGACTCTAGTATGATTTATCTATACGGCATCAGAAATATACCAAGTTTTACATATTTTGCCTTTTCTCCGAGCTTTTGGAGACTTGACAGGAAACCCACATATTATGAACCAAAATTAGTAAGCAATATAGGATTTAATGGTCCATATTTAACTTATGATATGGCAAAAACCCGCTATTCAAAGGACGAAATTGCAAGCTGGTACAAAAATGTAATTTTAGACGTATACGATTATTATGAGCGCACATTCAAAAGCAATTGACAGAAAAACTACAGCTATGTATCATAAACACTCTATGCAGCCAAAAGCAGACATTCTAAAAATAAGGAAAATTCTAAAATGGGTTTGGGAAAACCCCAATTCCTCTTTTTACCGCGGCCGATATAAAAAGGCAGGAATTAAATCCTGGAAAGAAATCAAAACCATAGAAGATTTTGAGAAACTCCCCTATTTAACCAGAGAGGACATCGAGGCCGTTGATCCCTTTGATAGAGTTTTTTTGCCAAAAAATAAAATAAATACGGTCAATACAACAAGTGCCACTAGCAGCGGTAAACCGCTAGTTCTACTGAGCGAAGTCTACGACTCAGATTTTACAAGAATAGGCACAGATAAAGAGAAACAAGCCAAGTATTTAAAAGATAACAAGATAGAAAGAATGCTTTTTATGGAACCTGTGGTCGCTTTTTCCAGAAGATTACAATTTTATTCCACCATTAAGCAAGTGTGCCAGGTGTTTGGGGATATTCATAATTTGCCCCTGAGCGCAAAAGTCGCTTCCTCAGCTAAAATACAAGCCATCTTCACATCTTCCACAATTTTACTTTTCTTTACTCCCTACTTAAAAGCTGAATATGACTTAAAAAACATTAAGCTTATTATGATTGGTGGAGAATATTGTTCTAAGCAGCGACTAAGACTTCTCAAGAAAATGTTTCCAAAAGCTGTTTTTTACTTTCATTATGGAAGCACAGAAGCGCCAAGCAGAGGGTATATGTGTGAAAATCTGTTATCTAAAAATCCAAACTTATTCCATTGGAGTCCAAATTTCCACGGGGAGATAACAGATGAAGGAGAGCTTGTTCTAACTTCTTTTTTAAAAACTATGTTCCCTGTAATTAGATATAGAACCGGCGATAGCATTCGTTTTAAGAAAACGCCTTGCGCTTGTGGATCAAAAGATGCGCTGTTTGAAATTATCGGAAGAGCAGGCACAGATTCGCTAAACATTCAAGGAACTACCATCAACGTTGATTCTGTTATGAAGGCAATCCGCGATATTTCTGGCGTTTCGCAGGGAGACTTTAAGCTTCATGTTTATGAAAAAATAGAAAAAGATAAAATAATGCCAAGGATGGTTTTGGAACTTGTAAAAACCCGAGAATCTAGCTCCCCAACCTCCATTGAGGATACTATAAGTGGCAAACTCTATTTATCTGCAAGGATTACTTTATCGGACTTAGTAGAAAAAGGAATATTTAAACCCCTTGAAGTTAAACTTGTTAGCCAGTTGCCTTTTGAACCAAAGAGGAAATACATAGTATTACATAACGACTAGCCTTATTATTTATCTAAAGTCGCTTTTATTTTTTTCCAATCAATAATTGTCAAAGTTTTTTTTGCTATATCAGTATTCACAAATTTACTAAGATCGTAGCTTTTCAAGTCTGGAACATCAGTCAACATTAGCCCTACTGCAGTTTTAGCTGTGTTTATATCGGGCACAGCATTTATGTCCTTCAAAGAAGACAGATAGCTTTCTACATAAGCAACCGCAGTTTGCTGAGATGTTTTGTAATCTTTAACTAATTTATCTTCAATAACTGTTGGGTGCTGCTTAATATATTCATTTCCCTCTAAAAGAGCAGCCGCTAAATTACTAAGAGCATCGGGATTACTTTTTACCAAATCTCCCTTGGCCATAAGTACAATAGAGCTTAGCTTTGCGGGTCCGCTAGAAATATCGTATGTTATTAGTTTATTTTGAGGATGTGATTTTACATAATTATTCCATGAAGGTCCAATTGGAACCATCGCGTCTATATCTCCCCTATCCATAGCTGCGGTTATGCCCTGATTATTTACAAGAGGAACCAATGTAATTTTTTTAGGATCCAGTCCAATTACTCTTAACCCCTCAGAGGCCAAATAATAATCCAAGTTTCCTATAGATGATATACCTACTGTTCTTATTTGTTCTTTTGGCACATATGAAGCTATGAGACTTGGAAAATTGTTAGTAATGGTTACAATCCAGACTGAATTGGCTCCTTTTGAATTTGCTACTAAAAATGGAAATAACCCAGTTGCAAGTTCAACATCTGTACTGCCAGAAGCCATAGCATCGCCCGTTTTTGCTACCTGAACCAGCTGTAAGTCAATATTGTGCTTAGCTAAAAATCCACCTTCTTTTGCTCCGATAACTGGAATTAAAACTGTTGGAATTGGAGGATGTGCAAGACTAATCTTATAAACTGTAGATTTAGTAACCTCTTTTGGTATAGATTTATTTTTTATGGTCAGAAAAGAAACTACAAGGAAGATAAAAGCGAGAGCAGAAAATAAAATTACTTTCTTTAGCATTAATGCATTTTATACTGCAACACTTGCGGCGTGTCAATAGGCAATTAGTGCGCCTTTGGTCTCCAAACCTCAACCTTCTTCTCAAAAAAATGCAAAATTTCTGTGAGTATTACTCCAGCTATTACAATGATTAAAACTGTAACCATTAAACGATCCGTCTGAAAAGTCGCTCCATAAAGAGTAAGCAAATAACCAATTCCGCCGCGAGCTCCATAAAATTCTCCCAAGATTACTCCTAAAAGAGCCCTGGACACTGCCATGCGCAGCCCTGCCAAAATGAAAGGCATAGAAAAAGGGAAAGCAACCGTCTTAAAGATCTTTAAATCATTTGCCCCAAAGGAACGAGCGACCTTAACCAAAGATGCATCAACTGATTTCATTCCCACCATAGTGTTAATCAATATTGGAAACATCGCGCCCAAAAAGACTACTAGAACCTTAGACTGCAATCCTATTCCCAACCAGAGAATAAAAAGTGGCATCATGGCAAGCAAAGGTGTCGTATATAAAGAAGTTATAAAAGGGTTAAGAAAACTGTATGCTATCTTGTACCAACCAACTAGCATACCCAAGGCTATTCCCACAACTACGGCAATAACATACCCTATTAAAAACTCTTGAGCAGAAATCCATAAGTGCTCATATATAAATCCTGACGAAAACAGTTCGCGCGCGGCTTGCCAAATCTGAGTAGGATAACTTGTAAATAATGGATTTATGGTCCTAGTTGACCCAGCCCATTGCCAGATGAGCAAAAATGCAACTATTCCTGCCGAACCCAGAAAAAAATCCCTATGATTTTGAAAAATTGAAAAAACCTTGAATTTCATTTTTCTTCCACCTCTTCCATAATCAATTTCCAAATGCGTTTTTCTATTTTTAGAAACTTATCTGTTAATTTCACATCTAATTTTCTCGGCCTCGGTAAATCAATATCTATAATTTCTTTAACTGCACCAGGCCTTTTAGACAAAACTATTACTCTATCTGAGAGATAAACAGCTTCGTTGATCTGATGAGTAATGAATACAACGGTTTTTTTGTCCTTTTGCCAAATCTTAAGCAATTCCGCTTGCATCTGCTCTCTTGTTTGAGCGTCTAAGCTTGCAAAGGGCTCATCCAAAAGAAGAACTTTAGGGTTGAGAATCCAAGCCCTGGCCAAATTTCCTCGCTGCTGCATTCCTCCCGAAAGTTGATGAGGATAAAATTTTTCAAAACCGGCAAGTCCCACGAGTTTTATCAAATCATTACCCATTTCGTCTCTTTTCTTTTTATTTATTCCGGCAAGTTCCAGACCGTATGTGATATTATCCAAAACTGTTCTCCAAGGAAAAAGACTATGACTTTGAAAAACCATCGCACAGTCCTTATTGGGCCCGCTGACTAATTTACCATTCAGCGTGATTTTTCCTTCATTTGATTTCAAAAGACCCAGAATACAATTTAGTAAAGTAGATTTGCCGCATCCGCTTGGACCTACAATAGAAACAAGCTCTCCCTTTCTAACAGAAAGGTTAATTTTATCTAAAGCGCGGGTGGATTCTTTTTGAGTTTTATATGTATAGGAGAAATTTTCTATATTAAGAACGCTATTTTTCATAACCAGAATTATAACATATGCATTTCTTAATAAAATTAATTATAAATTTTTTATTTAATGTTTGAATTAATAAATAATGCAATTCTTTTTGCCCATTTTTCATCTACTAAAACCCCGACTGGCAAATCAATTGAATTTTTGGCTACTTTTTCTGCAACCGGACAGTCTCCCAAATGATAACCTACTGCTACCAAGTCTGCATCCGCGCCTCCAACAATATTACCAAACATTCTGCTCAAATCTAGATGTTTTTTACCAGCTTTTTTAATAATCTTATCTGCAGAAGATACCTGGATAGGAAATTTTAAATATACCCTGCCCGGAAACTTAAGCGGCAATTTTATTTTCTTTTTGGACAACATACTAAAATATATCAAGGCTGCATCTTCTCTATATTTATTAAGCTGGTCAATTTTAGAAAACTGTTTTAGAATAAGCTTAGCTAAAGACTCTGGCATTAAGGCCGGATAAACAGATGGTTTTTTACCTTTTCTCTCCTCTGCTGTAAGCATTCTGGGAATAAGCTTTAGAAAACGTAGGAAAGTATACAATCGCGGAAATTTTGGCTTAAGAAAATAGTTGCTTATCAAAAAAATTAATTGTCCCCTAGTCCAGGAAACAGGCGGCAGCGTTAATTTATTATATTGCTTTCTAACAAGAGCTGCTAATTTTTTATTATTTACAATCATTACTCCACCGGAAGCAGCATCTATTATTTTGTTTGCGCCAAAACTAAAGATAGAAGCATCTCCCAAAGTTCCAAGGGGCTTGCCGTTATATTTTGCTCCAAGTCCATGAGCGCAATCTTCTACCACTAAGAGACGATTTTTATGCGCAATTTGCAATATTTCATCTAAATTATGTGGCAATCCAAAACTATGCTGTATTAGTATAATCTTAGACTTTTGAGTAATTTTACTTTTCAAATCTTCAATACTCATGTTATATGTGTTTGAATCTATATCTACAAAAACAGGAGTACCACCAGCCCAAATAATACTATTGGGAACTGATATATGAGTGTATCCTTGAATCAATACTTCTTCTCCGGGCTTAATTTGCAATGCTTTAAAAAGAACAAACAAAGCAGAACGTGCTGCATTAAAAGAAAAAGCA
>CAYYAC010000015.1:0-6061 GCA_964469995.1 uncultured Gammaproteobacteria bacterium | reverse complement strand
GGTATGTGAAAAAGCGAAGGAAGCCTTCCGCTTTTGATAAATTTAGCTTCAAATTTTTCCCCAGGTCTGATTTTTTTAAAAATAGTTTTAACGAACTCCTCGTAGGTAAATATCTCATCAGAAGCAAAAAATACAGACTGCTTTGATATTTTTTTAGAATCCAAAGCCATAACAATTCCGCGGGCTACATCTGCCATATTTATCCAATATCTTTTTCTTTTAGGATCTCCTGAAAAGACCAAGGGGCGCTTATTGCTGAGTATTTTTTGAATTACTTCCACAAAAAGCGGTACCCAACCTGCTTTGTTTTGTTTTTTCTTGGTTATGCCTCCAACCACCCTTGGGAGATATCCCCGATAACTCTTGGGAGTTATCAACGCTCCGTAGTCATAGGCAAGTCCAAAAGCTATTACATAATCAAGTCCATACTCCTGGGCATAAGCCTTGCAAATTTTTAGGCCTACCAATTTACTAAAAGCATAAGCATTTTCAGGGTAATCCATAGGAGTATCCAGAACTTTCTCACTGACTGGTTTTCGGCTGTCATTAATTGCTCTTAAAATTTCGTGAGAACTTGTATATATAAGTCTTTTAACTTTAGACGTTGCCGCAGCACGGATAACATTAATGTCTATAGTTAAGTTTTCTGAAAGAACAGTAGCTGGAGATTCACTATAACGCCCTGTCCCCTGTACCAGGGCTGCCAAGTGGATTACATAGTCAGATTTTTTTACCAAAAGTTCTGTTTTTCTGCGGTCGGTCAAATCTATTGCAATATATTTAATTGTTTTTAATCTTTCTGACGGAGGTTCATCGGGATGATAAGCAGCGCTCACGACATAGTCTTTATGCTGATTAAGTTCTCTTAACACTAGTCTGCCCATAAAACCAGCTGCTCCTGTTACTAATACCTTTTTCATAAAGCAGATAATATCACATGTTTAAGATTTAGGGTAGGATAAAATTGTAATATGCGATTTCCCCCTGCAAGCAGCTAGGCTTCATTTTCGAAGGCAGATTTCCACAGATGTCACGTGTTGCTCTAGGCTGTTCCACATGATAAACCTGAGCATATATTATGGTATCTTTGCAAACGCCAGAATACTGCTCCATCTTACTGCAAAACTCTGCAGATATCTCAATATTATAATTTCTAGTCCTCAATATTTTTTCACCCAAACCCAGTCCGCAAAAAAAGCGATATTCTTTCTCAATAGAGTCACATAGCTTCCACGCCTCATAATAACTATTCCTGCTTGTGCTCCTCATATTAACCCTGGAAATAAAATAATAACAATCCGGCTTATAAGCAGTCGACAGACTCTCACACGGAACATCTATATAACCTAATGGATTATCATGAATATGCAGTCCTGTTTGAGTATCACCTCTGGAATATTCCATAAAAACGCCATTATGGCAGGTAGACCTCGCGCTAAGGGAAGCCAAATCACAACCCGCAAGTGCCTTGTTTAAATCTCCCTTAACTTTAATTATGCCTATGTGCCCTATTCCGTGAATACATACAGAATAATCTGTCTTTTTGGAAGGCAATCCGTCGCAAAATTTAATAGCCTTAGCAAAAGAAAATGATGCACTTGAAGGCTGTGTTTCATTAACGTATTCCATAACTACCCCATGGTAACAACCTCCTTCAAATTCAGAACTACAATAAGAATAGGCTTTATAAGGATCTTTATATGTCACAAACATAAATTCTCCCACTTCGTGAACAATATCATGAAAATATTGGCTTCCGTTAAAATCTGGACCATACTTATCAGATAAAAATTTAAACATATTCTTTATGTTTGACGGATTATTTCTTACTTCTTTAAGCATCACATTCGTAAGACATTCCTTAGCTTCTCTAGAACCGATATCCTTACATGCGAAAAACGATTTATCCAAAGAGCTGGACGCATCCCGAATTGATATTTTAATTGGAACTAAAGATGCCACCACAAAAAATAACATTAGGGCAGCCAAAATAGTTAACTTTTTTAACATGTGAGTATTTAAGGCAAGATAAAATTATAGTAAGCAATTTCACCCTGCAAGCAGCTGTTTCTCAAAATTCCCGTAGATTGTCCACAGAAATTGTTAGGATCTTTGGGCTGATCAATACCGTATACCTTATCTATAATAATCGCCTGTTTGCAATCGTAGCTATACTTTCCAAAACTTGCGCAAATATTCGCAGCTTTTTGCATATCATATCCCGCATTCAAAAGAATTCTTTCCCCGAGTCCCAATCTACAAAAATAGTGATAATCTTCTTCTGCTAAGTCACATAATTTTTCCGCCCCAAGATAATTTTCTACATTTTTCTCTAAAACTGGATTTAATCGTCCAAAAACAAAATAGCAGGCAGTCTTATAAACAGAGACAAGATCTTTACAAGGCAGCGCAATGAATCCCAGAGGTTTATTGTGAATATGCAGTCCTGTTTGAGTATCACCTCTGGAATATTCCATAAATACCCCATCATAGCAATGTCTACTAAAGGCGGCTTTCAAGATATCACACCCCGTTAATGCCTTATTAAGATCTCCTTTAACTTTAATTATGCCTATGTGCCCTACTCCATGAACACAGTGTAAATATTCTTGGTCATAAGCCGCCCGTTTTTTAATTCCTTCACAAAACTGGAATGCTTTCTCAAAAGAAAAATTTCCAGAAGGCTGCGTAGCATCAATATACGTCATAACTACTCCATGATAACAACCTCCTTGAAATTCTGGCCCGCAATTGAGAAATGCTTCATAAGGATCCTCAACTACGGTGGTCATAAGCTCGCCTGTCTCGTGCGCAAGCTCATGAAAAGATGCTGATCCGACAAAGCCAGGTTGGCGATAATTTTGTGCCAAAGATTTAAAAAGACTTTGGGTCTGATTTGGATTTTGTCGTACCTGTTTAAGTATTACATTGGTATAACATTTTGTCGCTTCAGTAGAATCGGTAATTATTTTACATGAAGCAAATAAACTATTTCCATTGGAACCGGGCTGAGTTTTAATTTTAAATGAAAACATGGAAAAAATGCCCAAAAGCAAAATTAAAATGGCCAAATAAAACAATTTTTTTAACATTTGAATATTATAAGTTAAGGTAAGGTAAGGTTGTAATAAGCCACCTTGCTTTGCACACAATCACGAGCAAAATCTTCAGGCAATTTCAGACATAAATCATTGGGGTCTGGCCACTGCTCAATACGATATACCTTATCTATAATTATAGCCTGCTTACAGTCCTGACTATATTTTCCAAGCCCGGCGCAAATGCTTCCGGCTTTTTGTATATCATATCCGGTTGCCAGAAGCACTCTTCGGCCTATGCCTAACTGACAATAAATTCGATAATCTTCATCAAGCGTGTCACAGATTTGAGATCCACCATAATAATCTTTCTGGTCCTTAGCAAAAGCAGGATTGTGCCTACCTATGAATTTATAGCAACTAGCTTTGTATTTAATGGCAAGATCTTTACAGGAAATAACAATAGACCCTAACGGATGTGCATGAATATGTAATCCTGTCTGAGAATCTCCTCTGGAGTACTCCATAAACACTCCATCATAGCAATGGTTAGCAGCAGTTCCTAAAATATCGCAAGCTGTTAATGCTTTACTTAAATCTCCTTTAACCTTAATTATTCCAATATGACCTATTCCATGAACACAATTAGAATAATCTTCTTGAGAGGACGATCTCCTCTTCACTTCATCGCAAAATTGAAAGGCTTTCTCAAAAGAAAAATTACCAGCCGGCTGCGTTTCATCAATATAGGTCATAACTACGCCGTGATAACATCCCCCTCCATCATCAAATTCCATTCCGCAACTAAAAAAAGCTTTATAAGGGTCTTTATTAAGGAACGCAATTAGCTCTCCTGATTCATGTCCTATCTCATGAAGGTCGGCATGACTTGGAAAATCCGGCCTTAATGACTTTTGATATAAAGTCGCGAAAAGACTTTTGATGTTGGCTGGATTTTTTTTAATATTGGCAAGCATTATGTCCGTATAGCATTCTGTTGCTCTTTCGGAATCCTTTATTTTGTCGCAAGAAGAAAAAATGTCTAGCTGACTAGAAGACTTGATGTGAATTTTAAACGAGAAAAAGGAAACAATAAATAAAACTAAAAGTAGAATAGCTAAAAGAAACAGTCTCTTAAGCATGGCAACATTATACTAAACTTTAAAACTCTATGTATTTATGTATTTAAAAATGTATTAAATTTAGTTGTCGGCTTAGGATTTGCTTGATATTGAAGCCAATTTACCTATTGACAAGACATGCATCAAATGTTAAAAATAGTAAATAATGAAAATTAACAAACTATTTTTGCTTATAGGACTTGCCGTTATATTAGTTGGCGGACTTCTCTTAATCAATAAAACAAAAGCCCCACAGCCTAAACCAGTTGCAGTAGCAAAAACTACAATAAAACTTGGATACTCCGTCGGACCTATTAGGGCTTTACCAGTTCTTATTGCAAAAGAACATGGATTATTTGAAAAACATAATCTTGATATAAAAGCAGATGCATTGATTGGCGGAATAGCAGCAACTCTTACATCTGGACAATTTGACGTTTTCAATGATGGAGTTGCAACGTTTTTATCTGCAGCAGTCAACGGAGCAGATATAAAATTTGTAGGCACCACTATTCAGGCTGACCCTTATTATATTGTTTCCTCAACTACTAAAGACAAAATTCACAACGTCATAATTAACCGTCTTGGCGGAGATGATTACTATCAGACAGTAAACACATTAAGACTTATGGGAGTAAATCCTTCATCTGTAAACTTTGTATTATCTGGTACATATGACGCTAAATACCCTCTTTTATTAAAAGGCTCTGCTGACACAGCTGGCTATCCACCAATTGCTACATATACAAAAGTAACCAATGAATTCAAAAAAGATGGATTCTCTGTAATCTTCAACAGAACAGATAATCCAGCTGCTTACTACCCAACAGGTGTTGTTGTAAGAGCTGATTTCTTAACAAAAAACCCGGCCGCTATCAAAGAATTAATTTTAGCTCTAAAAGAAGGAATAGAATATGCAAGAGGACACAAAGCAGACAGCGTTGCTCTTATTATGAAAAACTACCAGCTTAACCAAGCAGATTCAGAACAACTTTATAATCTATTCTTAAATGGCACAAAAACTATAGATATGAAGCCACGCGTAGAATTCGTAAAAACTCTCCTTCAGGATATGACAGTTGAAATTAAAAATGCTGCAACTTATGATCCAAACAAGTTTGTAGATTCCTCTTATAGCCTTTAATCCAAGTGCGGAATTATCTTCAAGGTCTTAGATATGGAAGTAGGCTTTTCTATAAATTTCACTTTCAAAGGCAGAAATACTTCTTGCTTAACTAAATCAGCAAGCTTTAATCTGGAAGCAATACGCAAATTCTGCGCAATAATTTCCGCAACTTTTTCCTCTTTAAATCGTGAAGCATTTTGGAGTGAAAGCTCAAGAACCAAAGATGGTTTTAGCTGATTTTGATAAATCACCTCATAAATATGCATCTGATAATTTAAGACATCCATATCTTTAACTTTTGATAATGCTCTCTCAATCTCTTCAATATGCAGAGTAGTTCCATAAAGATGGAAAGAATCCCCCCTAGCTCTTCCCAACACTTCCAGCAGTTCTGATTCACCACAAGGACACTTCATAGAACTTAAACGCACAATGTCCCCTGTCCTATACCTTATTAAAGGAAACGCTGTAATCTCCTTTGAGGTTTCAACTAACTCTCCTTCTTCTGTTTTACCAAGAACTTTACCAGTATCAGGATTAATTACCTCAAAATAGTAATGTTGACTTGTAGGATGAAAAAAGCGCGGCTGTCTTGCTGCTAAATATTTACACCGATATCCTTTTAGAACCTGGTTTTCTGCTCCGCCGAAACGGAAATCAAAAAAAGCTCTTGGGAAATGCTGCTTAAAAAATTCAAACCTCTGCGCAGTTACATATTCTCCACCCATAGAAATATAGCGTATCTTGTCTAAAGAGTAGACCCCTTTAAGAAAAGG
>CAYYAC010000014.1:0-12333 GCA_964469995.1 uncultured Gammaproteobacteria bacterium | reverse complement strand
CTTTTGCAGATATCTTTTAATATGTGCAATTACACGGCTCTTCTTATTCTTGCAGACAGAACTCATTCTCCGTTTATTCAGGCACAGCTTTATGCAGCACTTACTCTTCCGGCTTTCATTTTTGGAATGGTTGCAGGTCCTATTGTTGATATGACAGACAGAAAGAAGCTAATGCTTATAACAGACCTTCTTTTAGCATTTTTATTCCTTTCATATGCATTTGTCGGCGCAAATATAGTAATTATTATGATGATTGCTTTTGCAACATCTTCTGTTGCAAGATTTTTCATTCCTGCAGAAGCTGCAACAATACCTCTTATAGTTTCAGACGAGTCTTTGGAACACGCAAATACTTTTTTTCTTTTTACTTTAATGGGATCAGTTTTGCTAGGCTACGCAATAGCAGGCCCTATTATTCAGGCTTTTGGAGGACTTAGAACTTTTGGGGAACAAGTTCCTTTTATTCTTAGCGCAGGACTTCTAATTATTGGTTTTATTCTTAGACTTAGCCTTAAAAATATAAAAAATATTAGGCCGGAGCTTCCAAACGGAACAATTTTTAAAAAGACTTTTGCTCTTTTTTGGGAAACAGTAATAGTAGTCAAAGAAAATACAAGCATTGCAGTTCCGCTATCACTTCTTGTTTTTGTTGAATTTATTGTTGGAGTTTTGAGCATTACATTTCTTGAATATGTAGGCAGATATTTGCTTTTGCCTCTTACTTCAATTTCTTATGTTTTAATGGGACCACTTGTTCTGGGTCTTGTTTTAGGGGTTATTTTTCTTTCCCAGATTGAGAAAAGAATAGGGAGTATGTTCTCTATTTTTATTGCCTGTACTTTTGTTGGAATTCTCCTTGTGGTTTTAGGAACAACACCGAGTATCCTGCCTTTGTATTTAGTTAGAATCTTTGCAGTTTTAGGCGCATTTTTGATGGGAGTTGCAGTTGTAGTTATCTCGGTTCAATCCAGAACAATCTTGCAAAAGAATGCAAAAGTAGAAATGCATGGAAGAATTTTTTCATTCCTGGACATATTGGTTGCTCTTGTGACTCCAATTCCAGTTTTAGCATTAGGATTTTTAGCAGATAAGGTAAGTATCCTGACTATACTTTCGGTCATAGGAATTTTGATAGTAGCAGGAGGATTTATTGGCAGAATAAAGCTGGGAAAGAATACTATTGGAGTTTCTTAAAATTGACTAGGCAGGAAATATTAGTTAAATTATCTTTATGGCAGAAATATCATCGCAGCAATTATTAAAAGAATATCAAGGAGTGCAAAAAGTTGATCCGCATATTCATGAAGCAGGACATTTAGAAACTGCTCAGTCAGTAATCGAATATTTAAATAATCACGAAGTAGAAGTGGGTTTTATTATTCCGAGTGCTTTAAAAAAGGGAAAAGGTTCAAAAAGCGAGACTATGCCAGCACCTCAAAGGATGTGGGTTCAAGGATGGGGAAATAGCACATTTGGACACTTTGTTACGGATTCTATCGTACGTCCAATAGCTAAGGGAATGTTTGTGGAAGACCCTGATAATAAGGGAGTCATTGCCTCAGCAGAGGAGTATCCAGACAGATTGATGGCTTGGGTATGGGCAAATCCCGAAGCGGAAATACAAAAAACATTAGATGAAATGGATGCTTTTTTGAAACGACCTAGCGTTGCAGGAACTAAGCTCCATTTTTGGATTTTTCCAACACAAATTACTAATCCCAATATAATGCAGATTGCAGAAGCAACAGGAGACGCAGGCAAGCCACTTCTTATTGATGTTGGAGTTAATAAAAAAAACATGGCGGAATTTGATGAATTTGCGAAAACGCATCCACAAATACCAATTATCGCAGCGCATCTTGGAAGTTCTCTGCCTAACGTTCTTGATTCAGCAAGAAAATATGACAATGTTTATCTTGATATGGCTGGATATCCAGTAACTGGGAGAAATCTTAAGGAGGCTTTAAGAACAATTCCAGCAGATAAAATTATTTTTGGATCTGATTCTCCTGGTGGAATTAGCGGAAGTATAGAAAGTCAGCTTAAGGCTTTGCATGATGCAGACGTAACCCCTCGTGAAAGAGACCTTATGTTAACGGGAAATATAACGCATATTGTTCCAAGAGCCGCAGCACTTTTGGAAAATCAAAAATCTAAATAGCTCGTTTGATATAATCCTCTCATGCCGGAACTACCAGAAGTTGAAACTCTCAAAGTAGGCCTTAAAAAATATTTAGTTGGACATAAAATCTTAGATGTTGAAATTTTAGCGCCAAAAATTTTCTTTGGAGAAAAAAGTTTAATAATCGGCGCAAGAGTAAAAGATATAAAAAGAGTAGGGAAGGGACTGATTATTGATTTTGATAATGGTTACTGCCTGGCGATTCATATAAAACTTACAGGACAATTGATTTACCGCGACAAAAAAACTGCCAAATTTGCAGTCTCAGCAGAAAAAGTAGGCACAGTTCCTAATAAATTCACGCATCTTATTTTCCATTTAGATAAAGGAGCGCTTCTTTATTACAATGATCAGCGAAGATTTGGCTGGATAAAAGTAGTTAAAAGTTCAGACGTTATGGAAATGCCCTTTTTTAAAGAAATGGGTCCTGAGCCATTTAAGCAGTTAAATGAAAAAGGATTTGAAGAACTCATTTCGAAGTCAAAAACTGTAATAAAGCCACTTATTATGGATCAAAAGAAAATTGGCGGAATTGGAAATATTTATGCAAATGATGCACTATTTGTCTCAAAAATTCTTCCTTCGCGCAAAGCAAATAGTTTAAGTTCGGCAGAAATAAAAAATTTATATGATGCAATCCATAAAGTTTTGCAAAAAGGTTTGGATAGCGGAGGAGCGTCAGAACTCACGTTTGTAAATATCTTAGGACAAGACGGGGGATATCAAAAACATACACTGGTTTATGGAAAAAGAGGACAGATTTGCCCAAATTGTAAAAAAGAAAAGATTAAATTTGTAAGAATTGGTGGTCGCGGAACCTACTTTTGTCCAAATTGCCAGAAATAAATCTATTGTTTTTTTATAACCCCTATGCTACTATCCTATTCTAGCACCAGTCAAAAAGTGCTAGTTTTTTATGCCCATTCGCAGTATTCACTGCTCAGGACACAATGCTATGGGTATAATGTATAATTGAATTATGGCTGATATATACACAGATAAAGTAGTAATGTCCATAGGAGGAAGTTTAGTTGTTCCTGATGGAGGAATTGATACTAAGTTTCTAACAAATTTAAATAAGTTTATCCGCGAAGAACTGGCGAAGAATCCTAAGCGCCAGTTTTTTTTGGTTATAGGAGGAGGAACAATTGCTAGGCAATATAGAGATGCCGGCCGTGAGGTAATAGGACACGAACTTACGCGTGATGATTTAGACTGGCTGGGAATTCATGCAACAAAGCTAAATGCTCATCTTGTACGTACGATTTTCCGAGATATTGCACACCCATATGTTTTAAAACACTATGAAATTATAAGAAAAGCAACAGAACCAGTTGTTGTTGCATCTGGTTGGAAGCCAGGTTGGTCAACTGATTTTTGCGCAACGCTTCTTTGTGAGGATTACAGAATAAAACAGATGATAAACCTTTCAAACGTAGATAAAGTTTATGATAAAGATCCAAATAAATTTAAAGATGCAATGCCAATAGATAATATCAATTGGGCAGAATTCAGAAAAATAGTAGGGGACGAATGGGTTCCCGGAATGAATGCTCCATTTGATCCTATTGCTGCACAAAAAGCTGAAGAATTAGAGCTTAAAGTAGCAATTTTGAATGGAGATAATTTTGAAAATGTAAGCCGTTATTTAAATGGTGAAAAGTTTGTAGGAAGTGTGATAGAGTAGAGCCGCGATGTATTTCAAGACTTTAGAGCTTTCTAATTTTAGAAATCACCCCAAATCCGTTTTTGAATTCAATGAAAATACAACCTTTGTAGTAGGGGTTAATACTTCCGGGAAAACAAATCTTTTGGAATCTATTTCATATCTAACATCTGGCAAGAGTTTTAAGGGAGCAAAAGATGAAGAAGTAATTTTAAAGGGAGAAACAGTTGCAAAAATAAAAGGAAAAGTTGATGAAACAGAGCTTGAAATTTTAATTGTTTTGGAAGAAGGAAGTCTGCGCGCAAAGAAGAAATATTTGGTAAATGGAGTTTCAAAAAGCAGAATAAATTTTGCAGCAAATTTAACCTCCATTATGTTTTCCCCGTCTGACTTAGATATTATTACAGGCTCTCCGCACTTGCGCAGAGAGTTTCTAGATGAGGTTTTGGAACAAGTTGATAGGGATTACAGATATTCAAGTATTTCTTATTTTAAAGCTCTGCGTCAAAGAAATGCTCTTTTGGATCAAGCGCGTGAGGTTGGAGCAAGAAATGAAAGACAATTTGATTATTGGGACACACTTTTAATAAATACAGGCTCGCAAATTACTCAAAAAAGAGAACAGTTTATTGATTTTATTAATAAAGAAAAAAAAGATGTTTTTGATTTCACTGTAACTTATGACAAAAGCATAATTTCAAAAGAAAGACTTCTTCAGTATAAAGATGCAGAAGTGGGGGCAGGAGTTACTTTGGTTGGTCCTCACAGAGATGATTTTAATATCGCAATGTTTGATAATGATAGTAAGTCTAGCGTTGATGTAAAAAGCTTTGGTTCACGCGGACAACAAAGATTGGTTATTTTACAGCTTAAACTTTTGCAGCTTGATTATATAGAAAAAATCTTAGGAGAGCGTCCGCTTCTTCTTCTTGATGATATATTTTCGGAATTGGACGCCGGACACATATCTCTTGTAACAGAGATGATTGGAAAACAGCAGTCAATTATTACAACAACCCACGCAGAATTTGTTAAAAGTAAATTAAATGACGCCTCTGTGATAAAATTGAAAAAACATGAATAAGTTTGATAGCGCGGTACTTAAAAATCTATATAAACCAGCTTCCGATTCCCATAAAGGGCAGAATGGAAAATTGCTTCTTATTGGAGGTTCAAAACTTTTTCATGCAGCGTCTTTATGGTCTTTGCAGGTTGCTTCCCGTATTGTGGACATGGTTTTTTATGCATCTGTTCCTGAAAATAATGTGCTTGTAGAGAAGGCAAAGGAAGAATTTAGGAATGGAATCATAGTCCCACGGTCAAAAATAGAAGATTATATTTTGGAATCTGATTGTATTCTTATTGGTCCGGGACTTCCGCGTGAAAGTGGAGTTGAAGTTGGAGACGATGATACAAAAACTTTAACAGAAAATCTTTTAAGGAAATATCCAAACAAAAAGTGGGTTATAGATGGGGGAAGTTTGCAAACAATAAGTCCTGAAGTTTTACCTAAAGATGCAATTCTTACCCCTCACGCCCAAGAATTTGAAAAACTTTTTGGTGTTGGAGCAACTGCAGATAATGCCTTAGCAATGGCTCTAAAATACTCTGTAGTAATAGTTTTGAAAGGAAGCACAGATATTGTATGTTCATCATCTGATTCAGTTGAAATAACAGGTGGAAATGCGGGTATGACAAAAGGTGGGACAGGGGATGTTTTGGCAGGGCTAATAGCTTCTTTATATTGCAAAAATGACGCATTTTTGGCAGCGTGTGCAGGAAGTTATATTAATAAAAAAGCAGGAGAGAGTTTATTTGAAAAAGTAGGAACAAACTTTAATTCTTCAGATTTAGCCTCAGAAATCCCTTTGGTGATGAAATCTATTTAGTCTTGCTGGAGCTTTTCGGAAAGAGATGAAAGTTGGTAAGTTACCAAAACTGCAAGTCCTGTTATTGCAAGCGCATAGATAAGAAGAGAAATGAAACCGCTTTGGGGAAACCACTTTCTAACATAGCTATTTACAAATTCTTGAATCAAATTGTTCCATGCAAGCGCAGCAACTAGTCCAAATCCACTTGTTGCAAGAGTTAGCATTTGTTTTACAAGTTCTATGTGAAGTCTTTTCTTGCTTTGAGATTTGGCTGCCATAGAAGTATAATACTATAGCTGTCTTTCCATTACAATGTATTCTCCAAAATTTACAATTACAAATAAAATTTTAAAAAATATCGGTATTATTGAGGCTGCTAAAGAAGTTGTAGACCACGCTCCGCTTCTCCCTTATTTTGAAAAAAGATTTAGGCAGGATGCTATTGTTAGAGCTGTGCATTTTGGAACGCATATTGAGGGAAATGAACTTGATTTAGCACAGGCAGAAAAAGTTTTAGAGGGAGAAAATGTGGTAGCACGCGACCGAGATATTCAAGAAGTTATAAATTACAGAAAAGTTATGGATTTTATTGGAGAAGGTGAGCAGGAGAAAAAGGAAATTTCCCAGGATCTAATAAAACATATTCATAAATTGACGGTTTCAAAGCTTTTATTACCAGAAAAAACAGGAGAATTCAGGGAAACGCAGGTTGTTGTTAAAAACAGCGCGACAGGTGAAATATCTTTCCGTCCGCCTATTGCAGTGGCTGTCCCTTTTCAAGTTAAGGATTTGATTGCATTTATAAATAGCCCGGAAATGCAAGATATTCACCCTGTTTTGGATAGTGGTATTGTTCACTATGAGTTGGTTAGAATTCACCCTTTTGTTGATGGAAATGGTCGTGTTGCCCGTGCACTTTCTACTCTTATTCTTTTTCAAAATGGATATGATATTAGAAAGTTCTTTTCTCTTGAAGAATATTTTGACAGCGACTCTGAAAGTTATTACGAAGCTTTAAAAAGCGTTGAAAAAAATGGAGGGGACTTAACAAGTTGGCTTACGTATTTTACGGAAGGTTTAGCAATTGAGCTTTCAAAGATAAAAGAAAAAGTAGAAAAAGTATCTGTTGATGCCAGCATTAAAACTAAGCTTGGAGGAAAACCTCTGCTTCTAAATGACCGCCAGCTCAAAATTATTGAATATATTCAAAAAACTGGATATCTGCAGAACAAAGGTTTTCCATCTCTTTTTCCAATGGTTTCGGAAGATACAATTTTAAATGAATTGAAAGCGCTTATTAAAGCTGGTATTATCAAAAAAAGCGGAAGCACAAAAGGCGCAAAGTATATAATGAAATAATATGGAACCAAAAGCAGGAGACTTGCCAAATAAAGAAGCAGACTTTAATAGAAAGGATAATCTCGCAGTGATAGAGCAAGTATTTTTAGGAAGCTCAACGGAATATAAAGGAGAATTTTTTAATTCAGATAATTTTTTAGAAAAAGTGGCGAGGCTAGGAAGAGTACCGGAAGATATGCTTACTCCAGTTGGATTATTCAAAGATCCTAACAAGCTCGAAGATATTAGAAAAGCAAGGGAAGGGAGAGTCTCAATGGTGGGAATGTTGAATTTTTTATCAGGTCAAGTAGCATTATTCGATGAAGAAGGATTAACAGCGGGAATTGAAATTAGCCAACTTGATAAATCTGGGCGCGTAATTCCCTCATGGAAAGTCTTTGTAGTTGATAAAGAAGGTAAAATCGATGGAAATCGAGATAATCTCCTAAAATTGTCCCTCGAGCCCAAGTTTGGAGAAATTGTAGAACTTAGTCCCAATGAAGAAACAGGCGAGTTATATTTATCTATAAAGCCTGAATTTAAGCCTAAAGATGACATTTAAACAACTTTGCCTATATCTTGAAAAACTTGATAAGACTTCATCTAGGCTTGCTCTCATAGATATTTTGTCGGACTTATTTAAATCTTCCTCTAAAACAGAAATTGCCATGATTTGCTATTTAGTCCAGGGGAGAATTGCTCCTTTTTTTAAACCTGTTGAGATTGGAATGGCAGAAAAAACAGTTGCTGATTCAATTGCAATCTCCTATGGAAGTTCAAAGGAGGAGGTTCTTAAGCTCTATGGAAAATTGGGAGATATGGGAAATGCCGCATTTGAACTTTCTGAAAAGAAAAAAGGAAAAACAGAAGAGCTATCTGTAAAAGAAGTTTTTGAAATTCTAACTCAAATTGCAGGTACAAATGGTGGGGGAACAGTTGAGAAAAGATTAAAATTGCTTTCTGATTTGCTTAAAAAACTGGATTCAATTTCTGCAAAATATCTTGTGCGTATTCCTTTGGGGAATCTGCGTTTGGGAGTTGGAGACCCGACAATTTTGGAAGGTCTTTCTGTGGCAAAATTTGGCGACAGGACAAAGAAAAAGATATTAGAGGGAGCCTACAACAGAACATCTGATTTGGGGCTAATAGCAGAGGTCCTGTGGGACAAGGGGCTTGGGGCAGTTGAAAAATTGCAAGTAAAGGTTGGATATCCAATACGTTCTGAGCTTTGTGAAAGGCTTCCGACCCCTGCAAAAGCTATTGAAAAAATGGGAACAGTTGACGTGCAGTATAAATATGATGGGTTTAGAGTTCAAATTCATAAAGACGGAGACAGCGTTTCTATGTTTTCTAGAAATCTTGAAAATATGACGCACATGTTTCCGGAACTTATTGAGGGAACACTTAAGCAAGTTAAAGCAAAAACAGCAATTTTAGATTCAGAAGCGCTGGCTTACAGTCCGGAGTCAGAAGAATTTTTGCCTTTTCAAGAAACAACAAAAAGAAGACGCAAGCATGGAATAGAAGAAATGGCAAAAACTCTTCCTCTTAAATCATTTGTTTTTGACATTCTATACAAAGATGGAAAGTCTTTAATAGATGAGCCACTAACCGAGAGAATAAAAATTTTAAAAGAAACTGTAGTAGAAGATGGAACTTTAATTCCTACAATTACTCAGACAATTTCAGATCCAAAAGAGCTGGGAATAATGCTTGAAGATGCAATTTCCAAAGGACTTGAAGGAGTTGTAATTAAAAAACTTGATAGTAAATATGAGGCTGGAGGAAGAAATTTTAACTGGGTAAAACTAAAAAGGCATTCGGCAGGAGAGCTTCATGACACAATTGATTGTGTAATTTTGGGTTATATTTTTGGGCGCGGAAAAAGAGCGGATTTTGGAGCTGGAGCACTTCTTGTTGGGCTTTATGATAGTGAAAAAGATGAATTTGTAACAGTTTCAAGGATTGGAACAGGACTTACAGATGATGAATGGCGTGAAATTCATAAACGCGCAGATAAAATTAAAGTTGACCATAAGCCTGCGCGCGTTAATTCTTCCATTATTCCCTCTGTTTGGATAAGGCCAGAAATTGTTATTGAGGTTTTGGCAGATGAGATAACACGCTCTCCAATTCACACTGCGGGTAAAACTCAAACAGAGCCAGGATATGCTTTGCGTTTTCCAAGACTTGTTTCATTTAGAGACAAAGACAAAAAAGCAGAAGATTCAACTTCTGTTAAAGAGCTTTCCGAAATGTTTGCGCAGCAGTATAAAAAATAGATTGTGATAGAATAAACCTCAATGGATTTTGTCTGCGATTTGCATCTTCATTCTAAATATTCCCGGGCTGTTTCTCCAAGCATGACTTTGCCTTTTATGGCGCTGTGGGCAGAAAAAAAAGGAATAGATGTTTTGTCTGCGACAGATTTTACACATCCATTATGGTTTAGAGAAATAAAAACATTGCTTGAGGAAGATGCGCCAGGAGTTTATAAACTAAAAAAAAGCGCAAATAAAACAAGATTTATGCTGTCAACTGAAATTGCCAGTATTTTTAAACAAGACGATAAGCTTAGAAGAATTCACAATTTACTTTTTGCACCAAACTTGGAAGTAGCAGAAAAAATAAATCAAGAACTTACCAAAAGGGGATGCAACATTTCTTCAGACGGCAGACCAATTGTTGGGCTTTCCTCAAAACAGCTTTTGGAGATGGCACTAAGCATTGATAAGCAGGTAATTCTTATTCCTTGCCACGTCTGGACTCCTCATTTTGGTCTTTATGGCTCTGCTTCTGGATTTGACTCTATTGAGCAGTCTTTTGGAGAACTTTCAAAATATATCTATGGCATTGAAACCGGAATTTCATCTGATCCTTTTATGAATTGGCAAATTCCTGAGCTTGAAAAAAGAAGCATTCTTTCTTTTTCAGATGCTCACAGCGCTCCTAAAATGGGGCGTGAATCAACTGTTTTTACCTTGCCAAAACTTTCATATTTAGAATTTGGAAGAGCAGTTGCCAGACCAAATGAAACTACAAAAATTTCTCATACAATTGAATTTTATCCAGAAGAGGGAAAGTATCATTTTACGGGGCATAGAAATTGCGGAATTTCTCTTTCTCCGAAACAGGTAAAAGAAAAAGGGGCAATTTGTCCTGTTTGTAAAAAAAGATTAACAGAAGGAGTTATGTTTAGAGTTCAGCAGGTTGCAGGCTTTGCAATATCAACAAGTGAGCCTAATTTACAGCCTGATGAAAACGGAGTGGGCTGGATACGCGATCCAAAAAATATACATCCTCCTTTTGTAAAATTGGTACCACTTTTGGAAATCATTGCAGAAAGTTTAAATTCAACAGTAACGTCAGAAAAATCTAAGATTTTATTTGACAAAATGTGCCAGGAATTGGGAAATGAAATAGAAATATTGCTTAAAACTTCAGATGATGAAATAAAAAGAGTGGGGGGAGAAAAAGTTTTGGAAGGAGTTTCGAAAGTAAGGCGGGGAAATATAGCAATTGAGCCTGGATTTGATGGAGAATACGGAAAAGTTGCAATATGGAGTGACAAAATTTCAGATAAAAAAAAGATTGACGAGGCTCCAAAAGAGCAAATAGGACTCTTCTGATATAATCGCAATATGAAATTATTTGTAGGACTTGGAAATTTTGGAGAAAAATATGAAAACACAAGACATAACTTGGGTTTTATGGTTGTAGAGCAGTTTTTAAAAGATTTTGAGCCTGTAGAAAATACAAAATGGACAGGCAGTAATAAATTTAAAAGTGATATTGCGGAAATTGAATGGCAGCCAAAAAAAGGGGAAATGGAGAAAGTGATTTTGGCAAAGCCTAAAACCTTTATGAATGATTCCGGAATTGCGGTTTCGGCAATCTCTAAATTCTACAAAATCGATGCGTCTGATATTTTTATTATTCATGATGATATAGATTTTCAAATTGGAAATTTAAAAATAAGATTTGGAGGAGGGGACGGCGGACACAATGGAATTAAGTCTGTAACGGAGCATTTGGGTACGGATAGATATTGGAGGCTTAGAATGGGAATAGAAGTTGGAGAAAATACTCCAGCGCAAAATTTTGTCCTGCAGATATTTACCGCAGAAGAGCGTTGGGAAGTTAAAAAATCAATAAAAAAAGCATCAGATGCCTTGCAGGAAGTTCTAGAAAACGGAACCGAAGTGGCAATGAATAAATTCAATACAAGATGAAATCTGTAGGGCAAATTCTTGATAAATTCTCTCCAATAGAAGATAAATATATTTCCCGCGAATTTCAAGCCTTTGGTATTCACATTGCAGAGGAATTAGATGATTATAAACACAGAGCTTTGTATATAAAACTTTCAAAAACTACTCACAGGTCTCTTCTTGAAAAAGTTTTGTCTTTTTGCAAAGACAGCAATGCCCGCAACAAAGGAGCTCTTTTTATGTGGAAATTAAAAGAGCTTAGAAACGGAGAGGGAATTGCAAATGCTAAAAAATAAATACACTTTTTATCTTCTAAGTTTTGGTTTATCTGCGGGATTAATAATTCTTGCTTTTGTTTTTCAGGATAAGCTGGTTAATCTAAAAACTTGGGGACTTTTGGGCGTATTTCTGCTTAATTTCTTTTCAACAATTACCCTTTTTGTTCCTAATCTTTCTTTGGCTACTGTTGTTGCGGGAGGATCTGTCTATAATCCAATTCTCGTAGCTATTGTTGCTACTTTAGGAGGAGCTTTAGGCGATTGCACAAGTTATATTTTGGGGAAATCAGGTAAACAAATTTTTATAAAAGAAGAAGGCAGGTTTTTTGAATTTATAAGCCGCATTTTTAAAGAACATGGCGTTATAGTCCTTTTTTTGTTTGCACTTGTTCCAAATCCTATATTTGATGCTCTAGGAATTCTGGCAGGAAGCCTTAATTACTCATTCAAGAAATATTTTCTTGCTATGCTTTTGGGAAGGTTAATAAGGAATTTAATCTTGGCATTTGTGGGTAAATCATTATGAGAGCGCGTGTTTTTATATCTGGTTTTGTGAACGGGGTAGGGTTTAGGCGTTTTGTTAAAAAACAGGCTTTAAAGTTGGGATTAAAAGGGTGGGTTACGAATCTTCCAGACAGACGAGTTGAAGCTTTGTTTATTGGTAATAAAGAAGACATTGATAAGATTATAAAGATTTGCGAGAAGGGAAATTTTATTTCAGAAGTGGGAAATGTGCAGGTAGAATGGGAAGATTCAGAAGAGCTTTTTGAAAGTTTTAAAATTATCC
>CAYYAC010000013.1:0-12804 GCA_964469995.1 uncultured Gammaproteobacteria bacterium | reverse complement strand
GCAATTGCCAAAATTTTTGACATGTCATAAGTTTTGTTTTTTATCTCAACCGATTTTAAAAGAGGTTGTCCCAAGGTAAGAGTTCCTGTTTTATCAAAAATTACTACCTTAATTCTTGATAGAACTTCAAGTGCTGCAATTTTTTTAATTATAATTTTTTTCTTTGCTGAAGCATTCATTCCTCCAAGAAGGGCAATTGGAGTTGCAATAATAAGAGGACATGGAGTTGCAATTGCTAATACCGCAAGAGTTCTGACTAAATTAAAATTAGAAAAGACAAAAGAGAGGCCAGTAATAGTAAAAGTTATTGCTGTAAAATAAAGGCTATATTTATCTGCTAGTCTTACCATTGGGGATTTTTCGTTTTCTGCTTTTTCTACCATTTCAACGATTTTTTTATAGGTCGAGTCTTGTTCTGTTTTTGTGACTTTTATAATCATTGGCGTGCCTATGTTTACAGTTCCTGAACGTACAATGTCTCCTTTTGATTTTTCGATAAAATATGGCTCTCCCGTTAGGGACGATTCATCTGTTTCTCCTTTTTCGGAAAATATTTCTCCGTCAAGCGGAATAACTTCTCCTTTCCTTACTAAAATAAATTCTCCAATTAGGACATCTTTAATTTTTTTTGTTTCTGTCTCCCCTTTTTCTTTCCAGATAGTTATGTTGTTTGGAATTCTCTCCACTAACATTGACAAAGATTTCCTGGCAATACGTCCTCCATAATTTTCAAGAGCTGAGCCAGTTGAAATCATAAGAGCAAGAATTACTGCAACTAAATATTCCCCAGTTACAACACCAATTACAATTGCAAATATAGCAATATAGTCAAGCGCAAACTCGCGGTGGAAAATGGAGACAAGGGTGTCTTTGAACATGTTGAATGAGCCAATAGCTATTGCAGTAAGCGCAACAAACGTATTAATATTTTTAAGTCCAAAAAAAGAAAGAGCAAGATAGGCAATAATTCCAAAAAGTACAACTGCGGGGATATAAAATTCCTCAATAATAATTTCTTTATTTCTCACACTTATATTCTATCTTTAGTCGTGGATTTAAACAAGACCGGGGAAGAAGTCTTTTTTGATGTTTTTATTTTTGACTCCCATATCTTTTAAGACTTTTTCAAATGCCTCTATCATTATATGGGGGCCTGACAGATAAAAAATTCTTTCTTTATAATCTGGAATATTTCTTTCAATCATATCCATATTTACTCTTCCTCTTTCTCCGTTCCAATCGGCGGAAATATTTGCTTCATCCGTTAATGTGTAAATAGTTCTTATTCCTAAATTTTTTTCTGCTTCGTCAAAAACTTCCCTGTAGGCAATTTCTGTTGCAATTTTATTACTATAGAAAAGAATTACATCTCTATTTTCTTGCGTATCAATCAAATATTTAATCATGCTTCTATATGGAGTTATTCCAATCCCACCTGCTATAAAAACCAATTTTTTATTTTTATCTGTGGGAAGAATGAAGTCTCCAGTAAGCTGCCCGCCAACAAAAGTAGTTTTATCATCCATTATTGCCATATTTTTTTTGAAACTGCTTCCCTCCTTATAAAACTTAACACCAAGTTTAAGTGTATCCTCTGTGGGAGAAGACGCAATTGTAAGGTATCTTCTGTTTCCCCTTGAGTCTGAATTTTTATGAGGAAGAGTCCATTCCATATATTGACCAGGAATAAATGCAATTTTTTTATTTAATAAAAAATCAAAACTTAATATATCTGTTCCATATTTTATTTTATCTTTAAGTTTTAGCATTAATTTGTATTTTGGACTTACTAAATATGAGAAAATATTTCCTAAAACTAATGCAATCTCTGGAGTAGAATAAATGCTGCCAATGTGAATTTGAGGTACAAATAGAAAGCCAACAATACTGCCGTAGATTATCTGTAGTTTTTTTGTCGGCGGGGTTGTTAGCGGTTCTGTGAGCATTACAAATCCCAAAAAGAATATTGCTGAATTAAGAACAATATGTCTTAGCGTTATAATTAAATCTTTTCCGGAAAGTAAAGCAAATAATGAAATTGCGAAAAGAGCTGTTATAAAAAAACTCAACACAAAACTTTCTTTTCTTATTTTTTTAACAACTAGAATTCCTCCGATTAGAACAAAGGGCATCATGTTTGAATTTGATATCCACCAATTAGCAGAGGCATTGAACCCTATGTATGTTAATAAAACCGCAACAGCAGCAGGATTAAAAATATGCTTTTTATTTATTGCTAAAATATATTTTGATGCCATTGATAAGACTCCTGCCCAAAAAATAATAGGCAAATCATGAATAGACTGAATAGGACGAATTATTAGAGCAAGTATTAGGGCCGTAATATAAACGGATTCAATGTTTGTTGGAGCAGAGAAAGTTCTTGAGAAAATTTCATTTGTTATCCAGCAAATGATAATTAAAAGAGTTGTTGAAAAAATAAGAGAAAATGAATCAATTGAAATAATGCCAAAAAAACCAAATATGACAGCAATGCCAAGAATAAATATCAGATAGTACAAAACTATTCTGTACATTGTAATTTTGTCTAGTATAGAATCTATAAATTCCATAATTAAATTTTTGCTTTACTAAGAGCTGAACCTAGAGATTGAATGAATGCTTCACTTGATGCTGTTGCTCCTGATATTATGTCTACGTTTGCGCTTTGTTTTTGAATTGCTTCCTGCGTTAACATTGGATCAGCTTGTCTGTTAATTTCAATAGATGTTCCTCTGTCGTTGGGATATTGTAGAAATTTGACGTCTACAATTTTGCCATTTTGAATAAACGCTTGCACTTGAATATTTCCATAAAAAGCATCCGCAACATCTCCAGTGTATGTGCCGTCTTTATATCTAGCCATCATATTATTTTGCATCTGCATGGGCATCTGTGAGGGCTGAGTTCCTCCCGTTTGGGCAGATGAGTCGCTTGGAGTTGGAGTATTAATAAGAGAAGGAGGAACAACGATTGGTCTTGATTCTTCGTCATTTCGTTGGTGGTATGAGTAGGCAATGAAAGAAGTTATTAGTAAAAAGGATAGTAGAAATTTTTTCACGAGTCTACACAGTTTATATCAAAATCATGCACTTTTCAAATAATTATCGAATCCATTTGTGAGAGTCGCGATACCCTTTTTATCAATCATATAACCTTCAAATCCTGAAAGTTTTTCAATAAAATAAATTCCGTTTTTTCCCATTGCAAATGCCGCGGTTGCAAATCTGTCTGCTTCATAAACGTTTGGACCTATTACTGTAAGGCTTACTATATCTTTAATTTTTCCATTTTTATTATGAGGATTATAAATATGTTGTCCTCTAAGATAAGTTCCTGATGTTGCCATTCCTTTATTTTTAATATCTAATACTTTTATTATCTCGCTTGGGTTAAAGGGATTTTTTATTCCGATTATCCAATTTTTACCGTCTTTATTTTTGCCAAATACTTGAATATCTCCGCCGGCTTCAACGTAGAAATTTTTAAACCCTTTTTTCTTTAATAATTTTGCTGCATTTTGTATAGACCAGCCTTTTACAATTCCCGATGGATCAATCTTTCCATTATTTTCAATGTCAAAATATCCATCTGTTTCTCTTTTTGTTTTTTTGCAAAGATTTAAAATTTTTTTCATGTCACTACTATACTGCAATTTTTTTAAAATTCCTTTATTAATTTTCGATATTTCGCTAGTCTTTTTATAAGTGCTGAATTTATTATCAACGTATGTAAAATAATCAAAAATTTCATTTATGTCTTTTTCAGCAACATTTTTATCAATTACCTCAATGGTAATTGGCATTCCCATTATATTTTTTGTCTGTTTCATAAATCTATTATAGTCTACTTTGCAAAACTTAAAAAAACTGAAAAATATAATGGGATTGACATTGCCTTCTATTCGTATTAATATTTGCTAAATGCAGAAAAACGTAGAGGCAAAAGTCACAGCTATTATTGGGGGAACCACACAGAGGGGTATGGAAATTGCGAGAGATGCCTTGAGAAATAACGGAGCTGTGGCACTTTTGGATTCTAAAAAAGATGATTCTGTCGCTATTTTAGCTGGAGAAAAATTGAGTACTGGTAAATTTCCTAGTGGGGGCATAATTTTTCAGGAAGTAGATATGACGGCGCCTGAGACAGTCTTCAGAGCTTTATCAGCAGCTCAAGGACATTTTGGAAAACCAGTTGATGAGGTAGTTAATGCTTCGGGCATAGGTTTTAGTGCGTCAGCAGGCCACAAGTCTGTTGCCGGTTAGTTTCTTTTGAGCCTCAATTCTGCTATAATTGTTTAGCAACCGCGGGAAGCGGTTTTTTATTATGATAAACATTAGAAATGTTGCGATAATTGCTCACGTTGATCACGGAAAAACAACTTTGGTTGATGCGCTTTTAAAGCAAAGTAAAACAAAACTTCACAAAGATAGTACAGAGTCTCTTATCATGGACAGCAATGAGTTAGAGCAGGAAAGAGGAATTACTATTTTTTCAAAGAATGCATCTGTTGTTTATAACGGGACAAAAATAAATATTATTGATACTCCAGGCCACGCAGATTTTGGCGGAGAAGTTGAAAGAGTTCTTAAAATGGCAGATGGATGTTTGCTTTTAATTGATGCAAAAGAAGGACCAATGCCACAGACTAGGTTTGTTTTGAAAAAAGCTCTTGAGATGAAACATAAGGTTATAGTTGTTATCAATAAAATTGATAAATCTGATGCGCGTATACCTTTTGTTTTAGATAAAACTTTAGATTTATTTTTAGATTTAGGAGCAGATGATAATGCAGCGTATTTTCCAGTTGTCTATTCTTCTGCAAAAAATGGAAAAGCAGGTCTTGTTCCAAATTTAGATGAAATGACAGATATCACTCCTATTTTTGAAACAATTCTTAAAGAAATTCCTTCCCCTTCTGGAGAGGAAGAAAAACCACTTCAAATTTTGACAACAACTCTTTCAAGCGATACTCACAAAGGAAGAATTGCAATCGGAAGAATATATAACGGAAAGATAACAAGCGGTCAGGAAGCAGCGCAAATTAAAAGAGACGGGACAATAGGCAAATTTAGAGTTACATCCCTTATGACTTTTGAAGGACTGGATAAAAGAGAAGTAGAAGAAGCAACTGTTGGAGATATAGTTTCTGTTGCTGGAATTGCAAATCCAGAAATAGGAGAAACAATTGCAGACCCAATAACTCCAATTGCACTTCCATTGCTTCATATAGAAGAGCCTACAATTAGAGTATCATTCTTAGTTAATAATTCTCCATTTGCAGGTAAAGAGGGAGAATTTAAAACCTCACGTCAAGTAGAAATGAGACTCTTTAAAGAGCTTGAAACTGATATGGCACTGCGTGTTGAAAATGATCTAACAAATGGCGGATGGACAGTTTCTGGACGCGGAGAACTTCATTTAGCAATTTTAATGGAAAGAATGAGAAGAGAAGGATATGAATTTCAAGTATCACGTCCTCAGGTTATAGATAAAATAGTTGACGGAAAAAAATTAACACCATTTGAAAAAGTTTTCATAGAAGTTCCAGAAGATTTAAGCGGAGTTGTAATCCAAAAAATGGGAGTAAGGCGCGGAGAGCTTATAGATATGAGAACAGATAACGGAATTGCTTTTATGGAATTTGTTATTTCAACAAAAGCTCTTTTTGGATACAGAAATGAATTTGTCACAGATACAAGAGGAGTTGGAATTATAAATACATTATTTTCTGAATACGGCCCTGATAATGGATATTCATTTGAAAGAGAGCATGGTTCAATTATCGCTTACGAAGGTGGAACAACCAACGGATATGGATTAACATCTGCTCAGGACAGAGGTCAGCTCTTTATAGAACCAGCAGTTGAAGTTTATAAAGGACAAGTTATTGGAGAAAATTCAAGAAGTGAAGATATAAGTGTAAATGTTTGTAAAACAAAACATTTAACAAACATGCGTTCAAAAGGTGAAGGAGTTAATGTTCATGTTAAAGCACCAAAAGTTATGGATTTAGAAGATGCGTTAGAATATATTGCAGATGATGAATTGGTTGAAATTACCCCAAAAAATATAAGAATAAGAAAAATCATTTTAGATGAAGTAGAGGCCCGCAGACTCAAAGCCCAAGGAAAGTAGTTTTGATATAATCCTTTTGTGAAAACCTCAGTGCCGGAAATTAATCCAAGCAAAACAGAAAAAGAGCTTATAAATTTTATTTCTAATGTCTGCAAGAAGGAAAATGTCAAAGATGTTTTAATAGGCCTTTCTGGCGGAGTTGATTCCGCCACAAGCGCAGCTCTTGCAGTTAGGGCGCTTGGCAGGGAGCATGTATACCCAGTTCTTCTTCCGTATGGAAAATTAAATGATATCGGTACAAAAGATGCATGGATTATTATAGATTCATTGCAAATTCCTAAAAATCATGTTTCAGTCATAGATATTAAGCCATTGGTAGATGCTTTTGCTAAATATGATGGGAAAATGGACAGTGGTAGAAAAGGGAATGTAATGGCAAGAATTAGAATGATGGTTCTTTTTGATTTATCAAAAAAATTAAATTTTCTTGTGGTAGGGACAGAAAATAAATCGGAACATTTGCTAGGGTATTACACCCGTTTTGGAGATGAAGCAAGCGACATGGAACCTCTTTCAAAATTATATAAAGTCCAGGTGTTTAAGCTTGCAAAATACCTTTGTGTTCCAGAGAAAATTATTAAAAAATCTCCCACAGCGGGTCTTTGGGCTGGGCAGACTGATGAAGGAGAATTTGGATTTTCTTATAAAGATGCAGATGAACTTTTATATTTACATATAGAAAAAGGCTTGTCCAAAAAGGAAATAATTTTAAAAGGATATGATAGAAAACTTATAGAAAAATTGTGGTGGTGGATTGAAAAAGGAAATTTCAAGTCGCGTGTCCCATATCTGTCTTAAGGTATATAATAAATTTGTGAAGTTTAATTTAGGAATTGTTACAGTATTTATTGTTGCAATAATAGCTGCAGGGTTTATTTCAAAAAATAAAACAAATACTTCTTTTGAGTCCCCAAATATAATTACAAAAACTAACACAAATTCAAATCCGCTATCTATCCAGTCAATGAAATCAAAGAGTTATCCAGGAAGTCAATTTGTCGTAGAGCAAAATTTGGGTATCGTCTCAAATTATCATAAATATATTGTTTCCTATATCTCAGATGGTCTTAAGATTTACGCGCTGCTAACTGTTCCAACGGGTCAAAAGCCAAGTGGCGGTTGGCCGGTTATTATTTTCAATCACGGATATTTAGCACCGCAAACTTATCAGACGAATCCGTCTGTTGGTCAGTATGCTTCTTATTACCCAAAAATTTCGGAGGCAGGTTTCATAGTTTTAAAACCTGACTACAGAGGTAATGGAAATTCGCAGGGGCAACCGGAGGGAGCATATTATTCTCCAGCATATGCAACAGATGTTTTGAATGCAGTTAGCTCAATCAAGCAGTATAAAGATGCAAATCCAAATAAAATTGGCATGTGGGGGCATTCAATGGGAGGAAATATAACACTTAGAAATTTAGTTGTTGACTCAAAAGATATAAAAGTGGCTGTGATTTGGGGAGGAGTCGTGGGTTCTTATATTCAACTTCAGAATTGGCATGATCCTTCTTATCATCCATCGGCTTATGAATTGTCTCTAAGGTATAGATATAGAGCAGATTTGGTACAAAAATATGGAACACCACAGTCGAATCCAACTTTTTGGAATCAGCTTGACCCAACTGCTTTTATTTCCGATATTAAAGCTCCAATTCAGTTGCATTTTGGAACAGCAGATGAAGAAGTTCCTCCTGATTTTTCTACATCTCTTTTTGATAAGTTAAAATCTGCAGGAAAAACTGCAGAAATTTACAGCTACCCAGGTGATAATCATAATATTTCGGGAAATTTCAATACTGCCATGCAAAGGTCCATTGACTTTTTCAACAAATATCTTAAATAATAAGTAGATGTCGCATTATCATCCTCATTCTCATAAGAAGAATAAAATATTAAAACAAAATCATATGTTGGATATTTTGATTTATCCAATAGCTTTTCTGTCTCCAATTATGACAATTCCACAGGTTGTAGACGTGTGGGTTAATAAAGATAAAGGGGTGTCTGTTACTACGTGGGCTTCTTATGCAATAGTTTCAGGATTTTGGCTTATCTATGCCATTCATCACAAAGAAAAACCGGTTGCTATATCAAGCATACTGCTTTTAATTTTAGATTCTGCTATTGTTTTGGGAGTATTTTTGCATTAGTGCCTCTTTTCCACGAAAAAATCCAACAGGTTCTTTCTAACTTTCGTTTTCAGACTTATTGGATTTATCGTGTGAAGATTATCTTCGGTTGTCGTCTCTTCTATCTCTAGAAAAGTCTCTGTGACCTCCGCCGTTTCCACCTTGATATCCACCACCCATTGGGCGTTCTTCTCTTGGTCTTGCGACAGAAACTACCATAGATCTTCCTCCCATTGGAGAACCGTTAAGTTCTGCAATTGCTTTATCAGCAGCGCCGTCATCTTCGATTTCTACAAATCCGAATCCTTTGCTTCGTCCTGAGTATTTATCGTTGATTATGATTGCTGATAAAACTGTACCAAAAGGTGAAAAAATCCCTGTTAGTTCTTGATCAGTTGTTGTGTAAGGTAAATTACCTACAAAAAGTTTTTTCATTTATTTCACCACCTTTCCAAAATAAAAATATTAATTGAATTATTTGAGCTTGTCATCTGGGGTAATTCTAATAGTAATAGTAGAGGCCCTCATTAACTTAAAAACTGTTTCCTTCATGAGTAGAATACACTAAAAAGGGTCAAAAAGCAAGTATTAATAAATTTGCAATAAGTAGGCCTATATTGATAAAATCAGCTTATGGAAAGTGTAAGTATGAAAGTTTCTAATAAAAAAGGCATAGCAGAGACCTTGATTGGCTTAGTATTGGGGTTTTCTTTCTTTTGGCTTACATCTCATCCTGAAAAATCACCCGTAAGGCGCAAGATTCCTGCAAAAAGATATAAAAATCTCCATTATCTTCCAGAAATTAAGATAGAACATAAAGACAGGCATTATCATTTGCACCATTGGGCAATTTTTGGAATATCGTACTTACCTCTGCTTCTTTTAAGAAAGAGAGCAAAGCTAAATATACTTCATGGGTTTTTTATCGGAAGCATTTTGCAAGGACTTACATATCATGACCGTTTTAAATTTATAAAACCCCTAGAGGAAATTAGATAATGGATTTAACAAAAAAACATTGTGTGCCGTGTGAAGGTGGAACTCCGCCTTTTTCTCAAGCACAGGAAGATGAATATATTGAAAAAGTTAAAGATTGGTCTTTGATCCGCGACAGCGAACACAAACTCCGCAGGCAATTTAAATTTGATGATTTTAAAGCCTCTTTAAGTTTTGTAAATAAAGTCGGAGAAATTGCAGAAGCAGAGCAGCATCACCCTGATATTTATATTTTTTACAATAAAGTGCAGATAGAACTTTTTACACACGCTGTTGGGGGTTTATCTGAAAATGATTTTATAGTTGCTGCAAAAATTGATGAGCTCACTAAATAGAGGGAACAATTTTATTTGTCATAAGTAAAAGGATTCCAATAAAAGAGAGGATTGCTACAATTACTATTATTGTTTTTTGCCAGCTAGGAACATTACTTGAATTCTCGGTTTGCCCAGAATCTTCCATAAATAGTTCTTTTTTATTATAACATACGCAATTTTAGGGGGTTGACATAAAAGAGCCACGAGTTTATCCTAAATTCAGGAAGTATATTTGTAAGTAGATTACCCTAGCAAAGAAAGACTGAATTCTTAAATTATAATACATCTGACAACATTTTAAGCTCTATTAAACCTCGGTAATCTTTTTGCAAATTTCTTTCCTGAAGCTATGATGAAAAAAGCTGAAGATTTAATGGGAAAGACAATTGAAAATACAGCAGCCGCTCCTGCAGTTGCACTAGGACAGGCTATTGATTTTTCAAAGCGTGTTGGCAGTGGTATAGCAAGACAGAGACACTTCAAGAGAGGCAGGGAATACTGGGAAGGTTTGGGGCCAGGGTTGACCACTGGAGCTGCAGATGATGATCCTTCTGGAATTGCAACTTACTCTCAGGCTGGCGCACAATATGGACTTTCATTTATTTGGCTTGCTGTATTTACTTTTCCTATTATGTCTTTGGTTCAGGAAATGTGTGCTCGTATTGGTCTTGTTACGGGTCAGGGTCTTGCTGCAAACATTAAAGATCATTTTCCAAGATGGGTTTTGTACATTTGTACTATTCTTCTTTTGGTTGCAAATACCCTAAATATTGGAGCAGATATAGGTGCTATGGCAAAAGGGGTTCAGCTCTTGCAGCCGACTTGGTCTTTTGGAACTTTGGTCTTGGGATTTACGGTTTTTAGCTTGGCTCTTCAAATTTTTCTGCCTTATGAAAAATATGCAATTTTCTTAAAGTATCTAGCTCTTGTTTTAGCATCTTACGTGGCAACTGGTCTTATTCTTCATCTTGATTGGAGAAATATTCTTGCTCATGCAGTTGTTCCTACTATTACATTTTCAAAAGATCAAATGATTATAGTTACCGCTATTCTTGGAACAACAATTTCACCTTATCTTTTTTTCTGGCAGACATCTCAAGAAGTAGAATCTGAAATTTTAAAGGGTAAAACTACTCTTCGTGAAAGACAGGAAGCTACAACTAAGAAAGATATTAAAAATATGAGACTTGATGTTTGGGTTGGAATGTTTGTCTCAAACCTTATTATGTTCTTTATAATTGCTGTTACTGCTGCGACTTTGCATGTAAACGGAATAACAAACATCGCAACCGCTGCAGATGCCGCCGCGGCATTGCGTCCAATTGCAGGAAACAATGCATACCTTCTTTTTACTCTTGGAATTATAGGAACAGGTCTTCTTGCGGTGCCAATTCTTGCAGGCGCTGCGTCCTATGCGCTGTCAGAAAGCTTTGGCTGGGAACAGGGGCTTCATCATGAATTAAGAGAAGCTAACTCATTCTACGGAATTATAATTATCTCAATGCTTATTGGACTTGCTATTAATTTTACAGGACTTGATTCAATCAAGGCTCTTATTTATACAGCTGTTGTTAACGGGCTTGTTGCTCCAATAGTTCTTGTTTTAATTGTTCTTCTTTCAAGCAATGGGAAAATAATGGGAGACTGGAAAAACAGAAAAGCAATAACAGCAATGGGCTGGATTATAACGGGGGTAATGATTGCCTCAGGAATAGGAACAATCTACGCACTTTTAAGTTAATAATTCCTCAGTTTGCCTTTTTGCCAGTTGACTTGACTGGGATAATTATTTATTATGTACTTGTATAAGACGCATCTCCCTTTTTATCGTGTTTTCCTCGAATTTATTCAAAGTCTTATCAAGGTTTTAGAAGGGTATTGACAGTTAGCAGATGTTGTGATAGAGTGCTAAGAGTAAGGGAAAACAGATATGGAAAAAATCGTACCAATAATACCAATAAGAGACGGAATAATTTTTCCAAACACAGATTCTGTCCTCACTTTTGGAAGACCAAAGAGCTTAGCTGCTCTTGAGTCTGCATTCTCCCATGAAAGAGTTGTAGCTTTTGTTTTGCAGAAAAACGCAAGACTTAATGAGCCAAGCGAAAACGATCTTTTTGAAATAGGAACACTTTCAAGAATTGAAAGAATGATTCGTTCCGATGGAGAAATAAACGCTCAGGTTAAAGGACTAGCTAGAATTAAAATTTTAGGATATGAACCCCATGACTCATTTTTACTTGCTCGTGTAATAGAGCTTCCAGATGAAATTTCCGATACAGAAGAAGTAAAAGCTCTTTGCAACCACTTAACTAATCAATTTAGAAAAGCCATTAATCTTGGAAAGTCTGTAGACTTCTTAACTTTTATGAATATTATGTCTGATAATCCTCCTTCGGAGTTATCTGATTTAGTAGCATCGGTACTTGATATAAAACCTACAGAGAAGCAAGCCTTGCTTGAAATTTTAGATGTTAAAGAGAGACTTGAAAAAATTACAGAGATTTTAACAAAAGAACTTAAGGTATTAGACCTCGAGCGAAAAATTGCTTCAAAAACTCAGGAAAGATTTGAAAAAGGCGCAAGGGAAGTAATGCTAAGAGAAAGACTAAAGACTATAGAAAAGGAACTTGGAGATACAGATGAAGGCGGAGAAATAAAAGAGCTAATGGACAAAATCAAAAAAGCCAAAATGCCTGAGGATGTTGAAGCAAAGGCATTAAAAGAGGTTTCAAAATTGGCTCAAATGAATCAATTTAATCCAGAAGCCGGATACATAAGAAACTATGTTGATTGGCTTATTGCTGTTCCATGGAGCGTTGAAAGCAAAGAAGATTCAAATGTTAAAAATGCCCAAAAAGTTTTAGACCAGGATCACTTTGGACTTAAGAAAGTAAAAGAAAGAATCGTTGAATATTTGGCGGTTCATAAGCTTGCAGGTAAGAAAATGAAAAGCCCAATTCTTTGTTTTGTAGGTCCTCCCGGAGTTGGAAAAACTTCACTTGGAAAATCTATTGCAAAAGCATTAGGCCGAAAATTCGTCAGGGTATCTCTTGGTGGAATCCGTGATGAAGCAGAAATCAGAGGACACAGAAGAACTTACGTTGGAGCACTTCCTGGACGCATTATTCAGGGAATAAAAGATGCAGGAACAAAAAATCCTGTCTTTATGCTTGATGAAATTGATAAAGTTGGAGCAGATTTTAGAGGAGATCCATCAA
>CAYYAC010000012.1:0-13089 GCA_964469995.1 uncultured Gammaproteobacteria bacterium | reverse complement strand
CGGAAAAGGAGGAGATGTTTTCACATTTCTTATGGAATATGAAAATATGGAATTTATTGAGGCGTTGCGTTTCCTTGCCAAAAGAACGGGAGTTGCTCTTTCTGAAAGAGGGTTTGATCCAGCTCTTTCATCTAAAAAAGATAGGATTTATATCCTAAATAAGCTAGCTTTAGATTTCTATAATTATCTTTTAACAAAACATAGCGTTGGTAAAAACGCTCTTTTGTATCTTACTGAAGAGAGAAAACTAACTCCTGCAATAATAAATACTTTTTCTCTAGGATTTTCTCCAAATGTTGGAAATGCTCTTTGTAATTTCTTGATAAATAAAAAGAAATATAAAAGAGAAGATTTAATTGATGCAGGGCTGGCAACATATCAAAATGGAAGGCTGGTTGATTTTTTCCGGGGGAGAATTATGTTTCCTCTTTTTGATCACAGAGATAATGTTGTGGGCTTTGCAGCAAGAATTTTACAGGCAAAAAGTATTGAGGGTTCAAAATACATAAACACCAGGGAAACCCTTGTCTATCACAAGGGAGAAATGTTTTTTGGATTAAACATTGCAAAGGACGAAATTAAAAAACAAGAGAAAGCAATCGTAGTTGAGGGAGAACTGGATGTTATTTCTATGTTTATGCAGGGAATTTCAAATGTGGTTGCAATAAAAGGAACTGCATTAACAGAAAAGCAGGCAACGCTCTTGGGACGTTTTGCTCCGCGAGTAAGTCTCTGTTTGGACATGGATAATGCAGGATTTGAAGCAACAAAAAGAAGTCTTCCAATTTTAGAAAAAGCAGGACTCACAACAACAGTTATTGTTTTGCCCAATGGCAAAGATCCAGACGATGCATCAAAAGAAGACCCAAACAGTCTAAAAAAAGCTATAAAAGAAGATATTGGAATTTATGACTTTATGATTTCTAAGTTTTTGGAAAAATTTGATAAAAATTCAGTTGATGGAAAAAAGAAAATAACAGATGAAACACTGCCGCTTATCGCCAACATACAAAATGAAATTGTAAAAGAGCATTACATCAAAAAACTAAGCCGTGAAATAGATACATCTGAACAATCTTTGGTAAAGCAGATGGAAAAAATTGAGAAAAAAGATAAAACAACGGTTACTCTTCAGGTTTCAAAAAAAGACAAAAGAACAAGGAAAGAAATAGTTGAAGAATATTTGATGGCTCTTGTTGTCCAGTCGAAAGACGCAAGTGAATCACTTGGGGAAGTTGTGAATATTTTAGGAGACTATAAGTTTGAAGAAGATTCATATAAAAAAGTCATAGAAAAATTGAAAGATTATATTGAGAAGAATAAGCTATTTAAGATTGAAAACTTTGCGTCTGTTCTTCCTTCGGAGCTTGTACAAACTTTTGATATTTGGATGCTTTTTCCTCTTCCCAAGTTTGAAAATGACGAATACCATAGAGAAGAAATAGCTAAAATGAGTAAAGAGTTAAGGGAAATTTCTGATAAAAAATTAATGTCTGAAAATTGGAAGAACCTCTCATCTTAATAATATAGGTTTATTTAAGTTCGAATTCGTGGTAAAATAAGGCTATGGCAAAAAAGACCCCAGATATCGTACCCGGAATTATTAAATCTGCAAAAGATAGAGGATACATAACTCAAGATGAAATTCTTGCAATTTTTCCACGTCCAGAAGAGCATCTAGAAGAATTAGATACTCTTTACGACAAACTTTTGAAGCTAAATGTTGACGTATTTGAATCAGTTGCAGCAGAGCAAGAAACAGAAAAATCTCTTGCAAATCTAGAAAAAGAACTAGAGGCTTTAACTGTTTTAACAGAAGGAACAACTTCAGACCCTGTAAGAATGTACCTTAAAGAAATTGGGAGAATTCCTCTTCTGACATTTGATCAGGAAATTGAACTTGCCAAAAAAGTTGAAAAATCAGATAAAAAAGCAAAACAAAAACTTATAAATTCTAATTTGAGACTTGTTGTTTCAATTGCTAAAAAATATGTAGGACGTGGACTTACTCTTTTGGATTTAATTCAAGAAGGAAACCAAGGTCTTATTCGTGCTGTTGAAAAGTATGACTGGAGACGTGGATACAAATTTTCAACTTATGCCACTTGGTGGATTAGACAAAGTATAACCCGTGCTATTGCAGATCAGGCTCGCACAATTAGAATTCCAGTTCATATGGTTGAAAATATAAACAGATTTATGAGAACTCAAAGAAAATTAATGCAGGAATTAGGTCGTGAGCCCACACCTGAAGAAGTTGCAAAAGTTTTGGAAATTGACCCAGAGAAGGCAATGGAAATTATAAAAATTTCTCAAGAGCCAGCAAGTCTTGAGAGCCCAGTTGGAGATGAAGAAGACAGCCGTTTGGGAGATTTTATCCATGATACAAATGCCCCAACCCTTTTTGATACAGCTTCCCGAGAGCTTTTGAAAGAACAGGTGGATCAGGTTTTAGCAACTCTTTCAGATAGGGAAAGAAGAGTTTTGGAAGAAAGATTCGGACTTAAAGACGGAAAACCAAAAACACTTGAAGAAGTTGGGAAAATGTTTGCAGTCACACGTGAAAGAATAAGACAAATTGAAGCAAAGGCACTTAGAAAATTGCGTCACCCCTCGCGAGGAAATAAACTCAAAGACTACTTAGGATAATCTACTTTTTCCTTTTTTCTTGGAAAAACAAAATGTATATAAGAGGCAGAATTCCTGCTGAATTTACTATGGCAAGAGCTATAAACCAATAAAGCTGATTATTCTTTGCTGCTTTCCAAAGAGAAACCGCTTTAAGAACAACGTCTATAATTATAAGCGGAAAAATAAGAGGAAACAGCCAAAATAAATAATGTTGAGTAATCCAGGCGTCTTGCATAATTAAATATTAAATCGTAAAAATAGTTATGTCAATACTTGAATATTGTTTTTTTGAAAGATACAGAGCATAATTAAATCTAATATGGGGAAAGATAAAGGTTTTACTTCTCAAATCCCCGAACCGCGTCTTTCCAAGTTTATTTTTTCTGACACTAGAGTTTCTTTTTTGTGGTTTTTGCTGAGGTTTTACGTAGGCTATGAATGGATTATGGCAGGTTGGGCAAAAGTAATAAATCCAGCATGGACAGGTTCCAGTTCCGGGGTAGCTCTGCAGGGATTTTTGTTAGGAGCGCTTAAAAAAACAGGAGGTTCACATCCAGATGTTATGTCCTGGTATGGCGAGTTTATTAAAAATATAGCATTGCCTAATGTGTCTCTCTTTTCGTATCTTGTTTCATTTGGTGAATTATTTGTAGGAATCGCTCTAATTTTAGGAATGTTTACGGGAATTGCCGCATTTTTTGGAGCTTTTATGAATATGAATTATCTTTTTGCGGGGACAGTGAGTATTAATCCTATTATGTTAATTGTTGAGATTTTTTTAATCCTCGCATGGAGAATTGCAGGGTGGATTGGCGTTGATAGATTTTTGCTTCCTTTTTTTAGGGACTTTTCGGAAAGGAAGTAAGATATTAATATAGACATATGACAGGATTTATTGACAGTATTGAAAAATTAACTATAGAAAATAATAACTTTAGAAAAGTTATTTACACAGGGCAGCATGCGCAGCTTGTTATTATGAGCCTTTTGCCAAATGAGGAGATTGGAATGGAAACACACAGCGTAACGGATCAGTTTCTAAGAATAGAAAAAGGGGAAGGAAAAGTTATTATGAATGGGGAAGAAAAAATGGTTGGAGACGGGGATGTAATTATTGTTCCGGCAGGAACAGAGCATAATGTCATTAATCTATCTTCCGAAAACCCTCTTAAAATTTATACTTTATATTCACCTCCTCATCACAGAGATGGAATAATTCACAAAACTAAAAAAGACGCGCAAACCGACACCTCTGACCACCTTTAATTTTGTCTCTTCTATATTCGGTTATTTTATGAGATAATACACATAGTGCATAAAACATTTTATGCAAGTGGATTTTTCTACCGCCCACAATCTCAGCAAATTCTCTTGCAGCAACTAAATGATTCTGTCCCGCAGTGGTCCTTATTTGGAGGGGAATCTAAAAATTCTTCAGAAGCTTCTGATGCTTTTAAAAAACTTGCAGAAATGCACTTAGGTTTAAAGCTGGTATCCAAAAAAATACATTCAATTTATGATTACTTTGACGAAAATCTAGGCAAAGAACATTTTATTTTGTACGCGGAAGTTGCTGAATCAACAAAAAATATAAAAGCCAAAAAGGGATTTACTGTTTCTTGGTTTACTTTCAAGCAGCTTTACAAACTACCATTAACACCCCAAGCAAAACAAGATATTATAGTTGGAGAAAGAGTAATAAAAGCCTTGGCTCGTGATTTAGAGGGCCCTGCAGAAAATAAAAATTTAGTCGACGAAAGTTAGATATTCTTCGGATTTCGTATATTTTTAAGCCCCATGTAAAGCATAGCAAGAAGAATAATTGCCTCAATTAACGAGCTTGGAAAAGTTCCAAGCATTTTCATAAAAGGCGTATTTATGTTTAAAATTAAATGAACTATAACTGCAATTGGTAAAGTCAGCCAAAGCCATTGAGTCCTGGAAATAAAAATATGAATTTTAGAAAACAATTTTGTAAGAAGAGGAGAAATAAGAAAGATACCTATATAAGCAGTTGAGCTATCAAATATAGTAAACGGTCCAATTCTTGCTTGTCGAAGAATTTCAAGAGTTATCACCTATACATACTATACATGATTTAGTCTACGAAAGTTAAAGCCATCCCTTTTTTACCTGCACGTCCTGTTCTTCCTATTCTGTGTACATAATCATCATAAGATGCAGGCTGGTCATAGTTTATAACATGAGTTACATCTTCTATATCAAGTCCACGGGAAGCAATATCTGTTGCGATTAGAACCTGAATTTCATTATTTTGAAACTGTCTTATAGCTCTTAGTCTTTGATTTTGGTTTTTGTTTCCATGTATTGCTGCAACCTTAAAACCTCTGTGGAAAAGCTCTTTAGATAATTTTTCCATTCCCCATTTCGTTCTTCCAAAGACTAAAACTTTTTCAAATTCATCTTTTATCAAAAGGTCATGTAAGATTTCTATTTTATTGCGTCCGCCTACTTTTATGATTTCTTGTTCAATTCCCGCTGCAGTTTCTTGAGATTTTACAGAAACAATAGCCGGATTTTTAAGAAAAGAATGCATAACGCCCTCTACTTGTGATGGAAGAGTCGCAGAGAAAAAGAAAGACTGTCTATTTTCAGAAAGTCTGCTTATTATGAATTTAATATCCTGCATAAAACCAATATCAAGCATTCTGTCCACTTCATCTAAAACTATATTGCTATATGTATGAAGCCTTAATTTTCCTTGTTTTTCTAAATCCCTAAGTCTCCCTGGAGTCCCAATAACAAAATTATGAGGTTTTTGAAGTCTTGAGCTTTGTCCAAAAATATCCATGCCTCCAATTGCAAGGACAGTGTACATTGCCATACCCATTGCAAAAATTCTAAGTTCTTCTTCGATTTGAACCGCTAATTCTCTTGTTGGAGTAACTACTAATGTGCGCTCAGATCTGTTAAAAAAAGCCTTGTTAATAAGGGGAATTAAAAATGCTCCTGTTTTTCCTGTTCCTGTATTTGCAATACCCACAACATCTCTATTTTCCAAAATGAAAGGAATTACCTTGTCTTGAATTGGAGTAGGATGTAGATATCCCTTTTTTGAGATATTTGTTTTAAGCTGATCGCTTATCAAAAAATCCGCAAATTCATGCTCTATTGGCTCCTCTGCAACTGGAGCTATAGGAGCTGCTTTGTTTATAAAACGAGAAACATCGATGCTTTTATTGAATCTTCCTCTTGAATGTTGAAATCTGGGTCTTTGCCCATTACCTCTGTACATAAAATTAAATTTTGTGGAATAAATAAAAAGAATCGGAAGTGAATAGAAGATAATTTGATACAAAAAATTAAAACTGAGGTATCTTTATCTTAAAATATCCAAATAACATAAAGCTAAATCTTTATTCCAAGCTAAGTATAGCAGGTCTGTTCAGAATAAGCAAACTATAGGACAAAAGTTTAATTAATAGAAAAATCTTTGGCACTTGACCAGTCTTTTTGAAAAGTTGAAGATAGGGATCTTATGATATTGAGTTCTGAAACTATTATGCCTAGTTCGCGATTCTCATCCATGCTTTGAGAGGAAAAATTTACAGAACCAATATATGCATTTTTGTTATCTGATATTACAAGCTTTGCATGAATATAAGGAGACGAAAGAGTTTTTACCAAAACTCCATTTTGTTTTAGCGCAGTCAAGGAATTTTTATTCGAGGAAATCTGTAAAATTGTTGGAGCTATTAATCTTACTGTTCTTGTTTTTGCTTTTTCAGATAAAAGAGAGACAATTTCATTGTCATTAATATCTTCTGTTTCTATATCTATACTTTTGTTTGAATTATTTATTAATCTTTCCAAAGAAATCCTTGAATTAATAGGACTTATTATTAAATGAGACTCGGATGGAATAAATTCTTTTCTTTCCCAGTCATATATAAAAATATTTCTAATTTGTGATACATCTTTTGGATCTTTGTCTAAAATGTCATATTCGCGGTTTTTGGAAAAGGAAGATGCAGTCAGATTTTGATTTAAAATAAAGGCTTTATTGCTGTCAATAATAATTGCTTTTTCATGCGTCAGGGAAAATTCAGGATTTGTCCATTTAAAATTAATGCCATATTTTTCTAATTCTACCTTGGCGACGCTGTTTAAATTTCCTCCGCCAAAAGGATGCTCTTCTAGCATTACATCAACAGACACTCCTTTCTGCTTTGCATCTTCCAGTGATTTGATAATGTCTTTATCTGACATAAGGTACATTTCTATCAAAATTTCTTTTTTTGCATTTTTTATCTCTGAAATAATAGGTATTTTCCCGTCATCAGGCTGTGTAAAAAGAGTAATATCTGAATTTGCGGGCAATCCGGGTTGAGAGATTTTTGAAGGAACGATGTGTGTTGCAAAAAACCAGGAATAAACAAGAAAGAGAAGAGATATCAGGAGTGCATTCTTTTTAAAGAAATCTCTTAACAGAGGCATGGAAAAATTATATCAAAAGTACTAGCTAGGGATTATCAACTGTCTGACTTATTTCCTCTGGGCTTACAGGTTTAATAAATTGCAAGAGATTAGCAAGTCCAAAGGCTATAAGTAAATATACTAGAGCTGCAATAATGGTTGACCATTCAATTACGCTTGTGCTTCCCATTGTTGATTTTAATATTCCGGAAAAGGGCAAGGCTAGGGGATCAGAAATCGAATATATTAGATTAACAAATCCGCTAAATGGATTTGCTCCAAGTGCTTTAAGTGTAATTCTAAATCCAAGCAAAATTTCTATAACAGACAATATGTACCAAATTACCTGATAGCTTCTAAAGATAGCTTTCTTTTTTTCATAAACTTTTTGAGGATGTTCTGTTTGGACTTGAGGAGAAACTCTAGTTGTGGTTTTAACTACCTGCTGCGGTTGTGATTTCTCAACTATTGTTTGTCGTACTTCTTCCGCCATAATTATTTATAGTCTTATATATAATAATATGTCAAGATTGTTTCATTTTCCTGCCAAATAATTTTTTAATAAGAGAATGGTCGTGTATCTCGCTTACAACAAAAACTATGCTCAAAAGTGTTGTTGCAATAATTATTGCATCTATGCTTCTTCTTCCATCTTGCAGCCAATATACATCTTTCAAAAATACCCACAAGGCGAATTCATCAATTGTAAGGGCTGCTCCTATTCCAAACAATAAGCATGCAAAAAGACGAAAGTGTCTATGATTCCAAAAAGAAAGTCCAATATATCCTCCAACAATAACCATTATTATTCCAGGGACTAGGTGGTGAATGTGCAATAGTCCGCTTTGATTCGGAATAATTCCAGCGCGCTGAAAATTGGTAATTATTCTAATAATCAAAAAAGAAAATAAAAAACTTATTAGGATAATAATCTGAGAAATTCTGGGACTTTGCCAGATTTTATTAAATATAGATGATGGAGTCACTACTTGAAGTATTGCATGGAAGGTATATTATTGTCTAGTGAAAAAAATTATAGAACATTTTAAAAAATCAGACCCTAAGATTTATAGCCAGATGATAAAGATAATTTTACTGGAGGGAGAAGGAAGACTTTTGATAAAGATAAAAAATGAAGATTTGTTTATAAGTCTTTGTTCTTCCATAGTAAACCAGCAACTATCAGGAAAAGCAGCTGCGACAATTTTTGGACGTTTTAAAAAATTATTTCCAAAAGAAAAAATTACTTCTGGGAAGCTTGAGAAAATGTCTGCAGAGAAATTAAGAAGCGCAGGGCTCTCATATCAGAAAATAAATTACTTAAAAGACCTAAGTCATAAAATAAATTCAAAAGAAATTATTCTTGAAGATTTTAAAAAATTAAAAGATGAAGAAATTGTAGAAAATCTAATTCTCATAAAAGGAATAGGAAAGTGGACCGCCGAAATGTTTTTAATGTTTGCGCTAGGACGTGAGGATGTTTTTTCATATGGAGACTTAATTCTTAGAAAATCTTTTCAGAAGCTTTATGGTCTTTCCAAAGAGCCAACCGTTGAACAAGCAGAGAAAGTTGTAAAGAACTGGAGCCCGTATAAAACCTATGCTTCGCGGGTTTTGTGGGCAAGTTATAAGTTATGAAAAAAGACTTAAAAGAAATAGAAATGTCTTTTAAAGGAAGACTCATTGGAAAAAAAATGATGAAGAAAAAAGTTTGTCAGGTATTAATGCTTATGGAAGAAGATATCATAAATTTTATAACTTCAAGGTGTTGGTTTGTTTCTTCTATGGAAGATGCATATGGGTTTACATTAACAGGAAAAGATTTAGAAAATTATCATCTTATTTTTTTAAGTGATGATCTTCTTGAGGAGCCAGAATATCAAATTTATTATACTATTGCTCACGAGATAGGACACGTAATGCTGGGACATAAAAATTCTATTTTAAAAATGCAGACAAAAGAAGAAATAAAAAAACAGGAAAAACAGGCTGATAGATTTGCAAAAAGCTATATTTAGGTTACTTAGTTGGAGAACTTTGCTTCATGTCGTACAATTTTTTTGCTTGTGCACGAAGTCCAGCGTGGAATCTTCTTGCTTCTGGTTTTGCTTCATAATAGTCAGGTGAAAGAAGAGCCTCTCCTGTTGGTCTAATCATCACGCGGCATGGCATTGCTTGTCCTTTTACATCTGTTAATTGGGCTGTTCCTTCAAATAACACTTGGCCATCTTCTGTGGATCTTGCATAATGAATTCCAATGAAAGTCCCCTTAAGGGACATACTATCTGCTGGGTTTTCATTTAAGATGTCTGCTGGAAATTTGTGGCTTACTGTAACGGCAACATTTAAAGACATTCCTTGATAGGTCTCTGTGAATTTTGTAGCATGATCTTTAAAGCTTGCTGGATTAGATGCAAAATCAGTTGCTACAACTTGAAGGCCTGCAGCAAATTCTGCAGAACGATTTTCTGGTTTTGGCGATTCATTTGTCATATGTGGCGGATATTATCATATTAAGAAGCTAGAATCAAGCTGTGGGTAGTTTGTGGTTCAGGTTGTGTAGATGTCAAGGAAATTACTTTTTCTTTTTCTTTTTCTTTTTTGCAGAAAGCATTGCGTGTTTTACAGCAAGTCTTTTTGCAGTTTTGTGTGGGGAAGTTTTTTTTCCTTTTCCAACTCCTGTGTTTCTTTTTGCCATAGGGGTATTATACACTATTTTTTAATTTTTGCTTCGTTATTTTTTATCCCAGCTTTAATTAGTTTTTTAATTAATTCAAGAGGAAGAGATTCATCTAATGGAAGGCGAATAGTCGCTTTGCCGGTTTGATATTTTTTTAGTTCTTCTTTATACTCCTCAATAGCAGGTGACATTGCATATAGTCCAATATGATTTTTTGCATAGGCAAAGTAAACTAGTCTGCCTTTGTATCCATAGTATGGCATTCGATAGCTTATTTTTTCTTCCGCCTGGGGTGCTGTTTCCTTAATTAATTTTCTTATTTGTCTTAATTTTGGTTGGAATTCTTTTGGGGCACCTTCTATGTATTCATTAACGGTTATTGCTCTTTTCATGATTAAATTATATCAGAACTTATTATGTTAAAATTTAAACAATGAAGCTGACTAATGATAGTTATGCAATTTTTATTGGGACTAAAAATTTTACAGAGCGCTACTTTAAAGATAAAAAGGGCTGGGTAAAAATATCCGCTAGGGGAAATAAATTCCGCATGACAGCCGAACAAGTGTTAAATCATCTGCTGCCGGCAGCAGCAGGAGTTAAGAAAAATATAATTTTAGAGGTCAAACACAAAGAGTCTAGGAAAGAGGATTAAAAGTCATTTGATTAGGCCTGAAAAAAGAAGAGCTAAGACGACCGCTGTAAAAGCTGCGAATACACCAACAGTTTGAATAAATAAATCTGTCGCCTGTTTTTTCTTGCCGTCCATAAAGAGCTGAAGTGGCTGATAGAAAAATATGTAAGCCATCACAGTAGCAGAAAGTGTAAGTAGAGACATGATTATGGCCGGAGCAAGAATAGTATCTGGTTTATTTCTTTGAGTATGAGATATAAAAGTAAAAACGGCAACAATAATAGCTATATAGCCTGAGGCACTCAGGGCATTAACAATAGGATTCTTAGACATGAGTAAATTATATCAGACTTTATATTTTATTGAAAGATTCGCAGTAGTAAAATATATAAAAATTATGATAGCCAGAGTTAGATTTGCTTGATATTACGGTCAATTTGCCTATTGACAAGACGTACATAAAATTGTTTAATATGTTTAATACATTTTAAAAATGAGGATTAATAAAATCATATTTTCTTTTATTTTACTATCAGCGATATCACTGTTTGGCTTAAGTGCAACAAGTGCATTTGCAGCTGCTCCTGTTATATGTCTTGGAGCACCAGCTCCACTTCCTCCATCTTCTGTCTGGACAGAAGAGTCTAAAAACACAGGGGAAGTTGTTATTCATTGGGCTGGTACTGAAGGAGCCGACAAATACGCAATTGTATACGGAACAGCTAGCAGTAGCTATCAGTATGGATCCACGAACATAGGGGGAAATTCTTCAAGGAGTTTTGTTGTCCGTTTTCTCTCACCTGGAACACGATATTTCTTTAGAGTTTATGCAATTAGGGCATGTAGTAAAAATAATGGCATAGGGGACCCTTCCATGGAAGTTTCAGCTGTCGCACCAACGGGATTAGACAAAGAAGCCCCTGCTTTAGGTGGCAAGTTGACAGGAGTAGTAGGTCCTAAAAACAACGAAGTTACTCTATCCTGGCAGCCAGTACCAGGAGTTAGTAATTATCATGTTGTCTATGGAAAGAAATTTGGAAAGTATGAATATGGTGCTTTAAATCTTGGTAATGTTACTGCATTTACAGTAGGAGCTCTTAATCCTGGAGAAACATACTACTTTTCTATTATTCCAGATAATAATAGATTCAGATTTTCCCCAATCAAGATTACTGTTGCTAGATAGCACATAATACCCGAACAGAATTCCCAGCAAAAAGCGGGATTTTTATCCCGCCTTTTGTACGTCCAAGATGACTTTATTGGGTTAGTTGCCCGTGAGCATTCAATGGACAATTTTCTCCCGTAATTTGGTTACCACCCCACCCCAAAAGATAGGCAAAGTAATCGGATACGGAATTAAACGCTGGTCCTCCGTAAGTCTGTGGACTTGCTAATACTTGAGCAAACGTTACAATGCTCGGATTTCCTTTTTTAAGAGGAGCCGGATTTAAGCTAATCGGAATAGTGCTATAAGTTGCACTACTGTTTATGCCCAACATTCCCCAGACATTAAATCTGTTGAACTGGATCGCAGTTTTCCAGAAACCCGGAGAACACCAATTCGTGTTTGCGAGCTTATTTTCATATGTCCCCAAATTAAGAGTGCTAGATCCAATTTGAGCACACAGTCCGCTTTCTCCCGAACAGTCGTTTCGTACGACAAATACAATCGGGCTGATTGCCACGTAGTTTACAGGTGTTGTAGTCTCGGTTATGGTGTAATCACCAACCGGAAGACCTTCCCATAGCGGATTGTTAGAGCATTGAGTCGCTTGGCTCGTACCCGCAGCAGGGTTTAGCGTGAAACAAGCATCCCCATTTGCCGGCAATGCAACGCTACTTTGTTCAAAAGTTTTGGTGAAGGTAACGCTAGCTAGCGGTGGGCAACCGTGGCTGATTGTCAGTTGAGGATTTCCTGTTGTATTACCTGTCCAACTTACAGATGCATTTGTTACAGCTGGATCAAGAGTGTACCACCCTGTTACGAAGTGGAAGCTTCCACCCTGCTGAGTCCCTGTGTAGGTAGTGCCGTTTACTGTCAAAGTTGCAGATGTAACATTGGGGCCTCCAGTAAATATCCACAAAAGTTGTCCTGGGTTTGCCGTATCGCCCGAGCATTGTACAGTATTCAGTTGTCCGTTCGATGTCCCCTGACCTGTCCATGATAGGTTGCTGTCAGCAGAGACCGTACTGACTAGAAAGAATGCTGCTAATGTCAAAATTCCTAAAGTGGATAAAATTTTTTTGAAAATCATTTATTTCACCTCCCTTCTAAAACTCGTCTAGAGAAAAAATTATAACAATCAAAGACATTAAGTTTGTGAATCTAATGTGAATAAATCGTAAACACTTATATTGGTTTGAGGATTATGTATCTTAAGGTTTATTTTGGAGGAGTTTGCTCCCCGGCTAGGATTCGAACCTAGGACCAATCGCTTAACAGGCGAGTGCTCTACCACTGAGCTACCGAGGAAGGTAAATTGAATTTTATCATTTAGGCTGGCATAAATCCAGCCACACTTCTGATATACTTTTATTATGAAAACCTATACTTGTCCAATGCATCCTGAAGTCGCCTCAGATAAGCCAGGCCTATGTCCTTTGTGTGGGATGAAGCTATTGCCACAAAAAGGGCACGGCGTAAAATATCAAGAACACAATAAACATGAAGGACATTCTCTGCAAATGTTTGTTAAAAAGTTTT
>CAYYAC010000011.1:0-14666 GCA_964469995.1 uncultured Gammaproteobacteria bacterium | reverse complement strand
ACAGCAACAGGATTTGCTATGACAGATAAAAAAGATAATCAGATTTGGGGATATTTCTATGGAGCAGCCTCTAATATTCCTTCTTTGAAACTTAAAGACGTTGCAACAAAAAAAGATTTGGTTATTGTTGGGCCATCTGGCGCAGAAGGTTCTATGTCTATTGTTAAACAATGCATAAAACTTGGAATTTCATATATGTTTGACCCAGGATTTATTTTAACTCAAGTATCAAATCCGGATTTGGCACTGGGAATTGAATACGCAAAATATGTTATTGGAAATGATTATGAAATAAATTTAATAAAAAGCAGAGTCAAAAATTGGAAAAAATTATTTGCAGAGAAAATAATAATTACTACTCTTGGAGAAAAAGGAGCAAAAATAGAAGCAGAAGGAAAAGCATATGATATTTCAGTTGCAAAGATAAAGGCTGTTGTTGACCCAACCGGCGCCGGAGACGCTTGGCGCGGGGGTTTTCTTGCAGGACTTGAAAGAGGTTTTGATTTGCAAATCTGCGGACAAATGGGAGCAGTGGCTTCTGCGTTTGCTGTTGAGCATTATGGAACACAAGAATTCTTTTATACAAAGAAAAGTTTTGCAAATAGGTATAGACAGAACTTTAAAAGTTTGCTAAAGTTGTGAAATGTCAAAAAACTACGACGTAAAAGATTTATCTTTAGCAAAAGAGGGCAAGCTAAAAATAGAATGGGCAGAGCAACAAATGCCAGTTCTCCGCAACATTGGAAAGCGTTTTGAAAAACAGAAACTCCTAAAAGGTCTTACAATCGGCGCATGTCTCCATATCACATCTGAAACAGCAAATTTACTAATAGCGCTAAAAGCAGGTGGCGCAAATGTTATAGCTTGTGCTTCCAATCCCCTTTCAACCCAAGACAGCGTTGCAGCATCTTTAGTTAAAGATTACGGAATTTCTACATATGCAATAAAAGGAGAAGACAGCAAAACTTACTACAAACATTTAAACGCAGTTTTGGATTCCCGTCCTCAGATTACTATGGATGATGGAGCAGATTTGGTAACACTTCTTCACACAAAAAGACAAAAACAAATTCCGGAGATCTTTGGCTCATCAGAAGAAACAACAACTGGAGTTATAAGACTCAAAGCTATGGAAAAAGACGGAAGCTTAAAACTTCCTGTTATTGCGGTTAATGATTCTGATACCAAGCATTTGTTTGACAATAGATATGGTACAGGTCAGTCAACAATGGACGGAGTAATAAGAGCTACAAATATGCTTATTGCAGGAAAAACTGTTGTTGTTGGCGGATATGGCTGGTGCAGCAGAGGTATTGCTATGAGAGCTGCAGGACACGGCGCAAAAGTTATTGTTACAGAAGTAGACAGTGTGCGTGCATTAGAAGCTGCAATGGACGGATATTCTGTTATGAAAATGAAAGACGCGCTAAAATTTGGAGATATCTTTATTTCCGCAACTGGAGACAAGCACGTTATTACTCTTGCCCACATGAAAGGTATGAAAGACGGAGCTGTTGTTGCAAATTCAGGACATTTTGATGTTGAAATTGATATGGCAGGACTTGAAAAAACAAAGAAATCAAAAAGAAGACTTAGGAATTCTTTAGATGAATATGTAATGCCAAATGGCAAAAAGGTTTATGTTTTAGGAGAAGGAAGATTAGTTAATTTGGCAGCAGCAGAAGGACACCCAGCAGAAGTTATGGATATGTCTTTTGCAAATCAAGCATTGGCTGCTGAGTTTTTTATTAAAAACCAAGGAAAACTTGAAGCAAAAGTTTACACACTCCCCGCTTATTTGGATCAGGAAGTAGCGCTTCTAAAACTTAAAGCAATGGGAATCTCTATAGACGTTTTAACACCCGAGCAAAAAAAATATCTTTCTTCTTGGGACGAAGGAACAAAATAGCCTCTACTTGCTCAAACTATAGTTGGAATGATAAAATCATGATTACGCCGAGGTAGCCAAGGTGGTCAAGGCACCTGTCTGAAGAACAGGCCATGTCAGTTCGACTCTGACCCTCGGCACAACTTGACCTTTAGAATTTTGCGGGTGTAGTACAATGGCAGTACACCTGGTTGCCAATCAGGTTACGAGGGTTCGATTCCCTTCACCCGCTCAAAATGAGATTGTTATATTCCGAGAAGATCAATCCGCTAGAGGCCTAAAAACCCAAGGTCTAATACTCTTAGGCTAGTAGTGAATGGGTTGTGAACAATCATTGTTTGATCTTGCGTGAGCCCATATACGTCTCGAAAAATATGTTCCATGTAGGCTGCTTGCATAAGTGATGTTTCTGCCGTCATCTGAGCCGCTTCTTTGTACATTTCTGGGTTTTCGTCTACGGAATAACCAAAACTTCTCCACATTTCTAAGACTGTATCCTCATCAGTTGCTGGAGGAGTAGTCATTCCCTCTACTTTTTTTGCTAACGCATATTTCTTTTTCTCACTATCTGTCATGTACTGTTCTTGGCCGATCATACGGTCCGCTTCTTCTAAAAGCCAATAATATATCTTGCTGGATTCCTCGCCGGTAATTGCGTCCATATGCCTTGTTTGTCCCATTCTTCTGAAAGAATTTTGAATAGCGACGGCTCCATCGTTGTTTCTCGCAATTCCTTTTACCGTAAGATTATGTTTTTCAAGGGTTGGAAATACTTTTTCCGGAGGAAGATATGCAATGGTTTCCCGTAGCATGCCTGTCCACATCTGAAGCAACCTGTTTCTGGCGACAAAAACAAATACAGTTTCAGGTCCACGTCCTGCTTTTGCATCTTCGCAAAGTTTTTCAAACGCTGTAAGTCCGCGGTCTCTCTTGTTTTTAATTCCTACAGCAGGCATCTCTATAATATTTGATTTGCCAAAGTCTGCATACATCTGTTCATTAAATCTTTCCCACATTCCCACTGTCCAATCGTCTGGGTGTATTCCTGTCATTATCTGCTGTGTAAAGAGATTAGTGTCGTAAAAATTGAACCTAAATCTTTTCTTATTTCTTTCAAGAACAGATGCGACCCCTTGAATAATTGTGGTCTTTCCATTACCCGGCTCTCCGGTAACAACTAGTCTTTTTCTCTGCTTGCCGAGTAATTGTGCAGTTATGAATTCAGATGGGTCTCGTCCATAATCTCTTACTTCGACCAAGCCATGGAAAATTTTCTCTCTTTCAAAAGCGGGAGAGTTTGTCTCGGGCTGTGGTAGTTCTTTAGACATATCTTTTTTTGGGTAAGTTTAAAATAACGGTTGTTCCTTTATTCAGCTTAGAAGAAAGAGATATTGTTCCCCTATGTTCCTGTATTATATTTTTGACAAGATATAGTCCAATTCCCATGCCATCTTTATTAATTGCAGTTCCTTTGAAAAATTCTGTAAAGATTTTATTTTGTTCTTTTTTCTTGATTCCCTTGCCGTAATCCGTTATAGCAATGGCAATAGAATCGTCTGAGCTGTCAAGCGTTATGACAATCGGAGTGAGCTTAGTAGAAAACTTAGCGCAGTTATTTAATAAATTTGTAAAAACTTGCCGCAATTTTTCGTTATCTGCAATAATTGTTCGGGAGTTTACGGGAATATGGTTTTCAATAAAAACTTTGTATCCCGGATAGGACAGCTTGAAATTAATTATCGATTTTTTCACAACGTCCAGAATATTTGTCCTTCCCCATACGTAGTTTAATTGACCGGATTTAATTTGATCGACTGCCAGAAATTCATCTAGCATATTTTTTAAACGTTTCATTTCTGAACGCATTATTTCAAAAGAGCTTGCAGACGGAACTTGTCCTGCGCTCAATTTTTCTCCAATAAGGTTTCCATAAGACATGATTGTTGTGAGGGGTGTTTTTAATTCATGACTTGCAAGAGATATAAATAGCTCTCTAGAACGCAAGGCTTCTTGCGCTTCTTCGAAAAGTTGTGAATTTACAATTACCAGGCCTAAAAATGACCCAAAAAGATTTAGAGTATCAATTTTTATTTGGGTAAAATGTTTTTCTTTTTTAGAACGCAGAGATAATACTCCGATACTTTTTCCTCTAAAGGTTAAAGGTATAAGAACTAGGGATTTTGTTCCTTCTTTTCGGAATTGTGGATGAATAGCAGCAAATTCGTCATCAACTTTGACAATTCTCATTTTCGCTTCATGAAAAGTTTTGTACGCATTTCCGTCTTTTCTTGGTTGGACTTTCATCTCGCTTGTAATATTCGAGTAGACTCTAACAAGATTTCCATCTTTTTCTAAAAGAATAGATCCATAGTTTGCATTAACTAGTTTTATCGCTTCCTGTACCGCAATTTGATAACGCTTGCGGATGTCAGCAGGCTCTAAAAATTTTAAAGCCGATTTATAAATTTTTTCTAATAATTTAGATGATGTTTCCATATATTTATGCTCTTATGCTATAGCCAAATCCCCTAACGCCTTGAATTAATTTTTTACCAAAACCCTTGTCTATTTTTTTTCTAAGGCGGCCAATATAGACATCTACTATTCTTGTTTCAACATTTAAAGAAAGCCAAATGTGATCAAGAATTGCTTCCCTGCTTAAAACTATTCCTTTGTTAACCATTAAGTATTCAAGCAGTTTAAATTCTGTTGCTGTAAGTCCAATTATCCTGCTTCCCCTTTTTACTTCAAGGGTTAATGTGTTAACTTCGAGTCCATCAACATTAAGAATTGGAGAGGTTTGCTGTTTAAGCTGTGTTCTTATGCGGGCAAGTAGTTCATCTAATTCAAAAGGTTTTGAAATATAATCATCTGCTCCAATTTCAAGACCTCTGACAATATCTGAAGTTTTATTTTTTGCAGTGAGAATAATAATTGGAAGTGTTGGAAGCATTCTTTTAAGTTCTGTACAAACAGTCTCTCCTGATATGCTCTCAATACCAAGATCTAAAATTACCAAATCAAATTTGTTCTCTCTTGCAAGCTTCAAAGCCACAGCGCCGTCTGACGTGCTTTTTGTGTCATATTCTCTCTTTTTTAAAGAAAGCTCAAGGAACTCCCTTATGTTTTTATCGTCCTCAACAACTAATATCTTATAGTTCATAATTTGCAAGGTGATTATACAGAAAAAAAATGAAAAATGCCAGCGATAATGTACAGCAACGGCTATTTTATGAGCTTAAAACTTTAATAAATTGTCATTTTAGCCTTTGAACTTATAGTAATGCCATAAATAAATTCACATTACTGTCATATTCTATTCATATTGCAGACATATCTATGAATTATTATGGCATGGATTTCCCACTTCTTGGGAAAAAGAATTTATTTTTATGCACAAACTTGGACAGAAAATCAAAAAGCTTGCAACTTTTGTTGCTCTTTTGGCTTTATTGGCACAGACTTTTGTGCCCTATTTATCTGTTTTGCCGCAAGTCGCATATGCGCAGGAAGCAGATACGGTTCCAAATGACTTACCTACTCCAACACCAGAAGAATCATTGACTCCAGTTGAATCTCCTATTCCTACGCCAACTGCAGAAGTAGTTTTGAGTCCTACTCCAACAGAGACAGCAACACCAGCTCCAACAGAAATCCCTGAGCCATCTGCTCAAGTAGACCAAAGCACTAATCAAAGTCAACCTACTATTAATAGTACAACTGCTCCAACGCCGTCAGATACAGTAGCTCCAAGCCCAGCAGAAGAGAAAGCACCAGTAGAAAAAGAAACAGATGGGAACATTTCCTTTACTATATTAAAGAATGCATCAGCTAGTAGCTTGGATTTGCTCACAAACCTTCAAGCAACAGGCATACAAAGCAGCGCAAGTCTTTCAACAGACAAGCTGGATTACTCTCCCACAGACATAGCTTTAATAACGGGTACGCAGTTATTGCCTAGTATTTCCTATACCTTATATATAAGTTCTACAGATCCTCCTGCTGTAAATTTTTCAACGAAAGTAACTACAAATGATCAAGGGTCATTTGTTTATGCGTATCAATTAGATGGGAAATACAGACCAAATTATAAAGTAGAGCTTAAAGATGAGGCAGGAAACATTGTTGTATCTACAACATTTACAGACTCCCCTGTTAGTGGATGTTCAAATGATTCAGCTGGAGTAAATGATGTTCCAGGACAGAAAGATTTGACAAAAATGTGCGCTGATTATTCTGGTCTTCCAACTTCTGTTGGAGTTTCTTGGAATTGGGACGAGGTAAGTTTCAACGGATCAAACACGGGTGATGCTTGTGCGCTTTTTGACACAAATGGCAACGGTAATGCAAACTATGCTGTTTGTGTGCAGGTTGGAGGAAATCCAGCATCTTACATTACTAAATTTGTATATTCTTGTGATGATTCCAGCGCAACAAATTGCTTAGGCAATGTAGCCCTGTCTCCTAGCAGCGGGACAACATGTTCTTCTAGTATTGCGGGAACAGATCCATTTCCAGCAGGAAGCGGATACCCAAATGACGCAGTTGCAAACTGTACAGTAAAGCTAAGTGATGTTGGAGGAAGCGTGGCTTCTCTTACTGATGTTTGTTCTTATCCGTCAGCTTCTACGCCATCTAATGCTTCAGACTGTATTCTTTTTAAAACTAACGCAGGAAAATTAACAGTAACTAAAGTTTTGTCCCCGGCTAATGATCCTGGTTTGTTTAATCTTCAGGTTGACGGAACAACTCAGGCTTCAGACATTGGCAATGGAGGAACAACTCTTACTCAGGAAGTTTCAGCTGGAAGTCATAGCGTAGGTGAAACAGCAGGAACCGCAACAAGTCTTAGCAACTATTCTAATTCTGTTGTTTGTAAAGATGCTCACGGAACCGGAAATATAGTTTCTTCTTCAGGAACAAACCCATGGACTCTAAGCGTTGCGAATGGACAAGATATTCTTTGCACAATTACAAACACAAGAGTAAATAACGGCTCTATCACTATAGTAAAAGATGCTCAGCCAAATAGCAGTCAAAGTTTTGGATTCACGACAACAGGAGGGCTTACTCCTTCAACATTTAATTTAGTAGATAATGGCGGAGCTAATTCAACTACCTATTCAAATTTGGCATCAGGAAATTATTCTATTTCTGAAAATGCCGTAGCCGATTGGACACTGTCTAATGTTTCATGCACAGATAACTCAACACATCAAAATGTAAGTACGCCGATTTCAACTGGAACCGGAACGATTGCTCTTTCTTCCGGACAAAATGCAACATGTACCTTTACAAACACTAGAAACACTGGAACTCTTAGAGTCTTTAAAAATGTTGATTTAAATGGAGATGGTGATTATATAGATGCAAATGAAACAGGAGCAACAGATTGGAAATGGCAAGCAAATGCAGGAGCTGATCATAACAGCGGAGACAGCGCAATAACTGTAAATACTGGAAATTATGCGCTTACTGAAACTTCAAAAACAAATTTCCATCAAGTCGGTCTGTCTTGTACAGGAGGCACTCTTACTGGTAATTCTGTTGCTGTCACAAACGGAGCAAATGTTGTTTGCACATTTTTAAACGCTAGAGATACTGGAACTATTATTATTCACAAAGATGTTCAAGGCCCAGCGGGTCAAGACGTAACAGATGTATCTCAAAGTTTCGGTGTTAAATTAGACAATGGGGATTCTCAGTCAATTACAGATGGCGGCACTGTAACTATTAACAATGTTACAACCGGAACACATACCATAACAGAAGATGCACCTCCTTCAGGCTACACTCTTTATAGCATTACGCCTGATAGTGACGGAGGGGCTTTGGGAGCGCAAGTTTCAGTAATTTTGGGACAAACAACTAATGTATACGTTGTTAACCGTCAGCAAAACGCTACTATAACTATTCATAAAGACGTAATAAATCCTGACGGAGCTGATGTTTCTGACACGCATTCATTTACTGTTCAAAGAGATAATTCAGATTCAAAGACAATTGCCGAGGGAACAGACGCGGTTTACTCAGTTGCTCCTGGAACTTATACTTTTACTGAAAATGCGGATTCAAATTATACTTTGGATTCAATAACTGGCGACAGCGATGCAAATCCTGCCAACGGAGCTCAGATTACTGTTGGGTCAAATGGCAGCGCTTCTTTGACGTTTATAAATAAACAAAAGAAAGCAACTATAACTGTTGTAAAAAATGTAGTTAATTCTGATGGACAGACTGAAGTTTCTGATAACCACACATTCGAAGTAACAGTGGATGGAGTACAAAAATCATTTGGAGAAGGAAATAGCACTCAGTTTAGTGTAAATCCTGGAACATATAGCGCTGTTGAGCAATCAGAGACAAATTATGTTTTAGTCAGCAATGATGGACCAAAAACTGTTGGGTCGAATGGCAGCGCAACAATAACAATTGTAAATAAACAAAATTCTGGCTCAATTTCTGGAACAAAATTTGATGAAAATGGAAATGTTTTGGCAGACTGGACAATTAATCTATTTACTTGTACGGGTCTAGGAATAGGATGCAGCGTTTCTCCCCTGCTGTCCGCCATAACAGCTTCTGATGGTTTATATACATTTGATAATTTACTAACGGGTTTCTATAAAGTTTCAGAAGTAATGCAGACTGGATGGACAAATGTTTCCTCTCTTTTCCATGACATAGTTTTAAATCCTGGAACCATTAGCGCAAACAATGATTTTACAAACAAAGGAAATCTTTCAATAATAGCTTGTAAATATGAAAGTTTGAATGGCACAAGAGACAGTCAGACTGTTCCTGTAGATAATTGGACATTTAAAATTGGAGATAAAGTTCAAAATACAGGTGAAGAAAGCAACTGTACAACCTTTACAGATCTTAAGCCTGGAACATATGTTGTTTCCGAACTTCCAATTCCAAGTGGATGGGCTATTGCAGATGGCTCAGATGGAACAAAAGAGGTTGTTCTTACGTCAGAAAATGAGACAGTAAATTTCTATAACTACAGAAATGGTCAGATAACAGGACTTAAATGGAACGATGCTAATGGAGATAGCAGAAGATGCACATTCTCTGAACAAAATGAAGAAAGCACATGTGAGCAAGTACTTTCTGGATGGACGATATTTATAGATAAAAATGGAAACGGAACTCTTGATGACGATGAAGTATCTACTCAGACAGGAATAGACGGAGCATATTCTTTTACAGACTTAAAGCCTGGTGTGTATAGCATTTGTGAAGTAATGCAGACGGGATGGGAGCAGACATACCCAGCTAGCTCAACAGAAAGTCTTTGCCACAGCGTAGTTGTTGTTTCAGGCAATGTTTCTTCTAATAATGATTTTGGAAACCGTTCTCTGACACCAGTTATAGAAATCTCAAAAACAAATAACAAAGAAGGAATTGATCAGGCGCCTGGCGACAGCGTGGTGTACACGCTTACCTTAACTGTTGATCAGGGCACAGCAAATAATGTAACCGTAAAAGACTTGCTTCCAAGCGGGTTTAAATATAAGTCAGGCTCTTGGACAGCTACTCTTAACGGAGAGCCTATTTCTATTCCCGAGCCTGTTTATCATTCCCCTGGAACATGGCAGGTTGGAACTATGAATCCAGGAGATATAGTTGAACTATCTTACGTAGCAGATATTGATAGCGCACAAACACCAGGAATTTATAAAGATGTTGCATGGGCTCAGGGAACATCTCAATCTTTAGAAAATGTTATAGCGCTCGCCCAGCCTACAGGGTTTGTAGATACTAACTTTGTAGGAACCGATGTAAGCGTTGTTAAAGACCAGCAAAATTCTGCATCTATTGCTGTAAATACAACAAAAGCAGTTCTTGGGGCATCTACTCAACTTCCAAGTACAGGTGCGGATGACATGTGGGCTGCTATTGCTGCAGTGATGCTGATAATTGGATTGGCGCTTGGTTCTATTGGATATATTTTACATAAACATTATGCTTAAAAAACTATTTACATTCTTTTTCCTTAGTATTTTGGTTTTACTTTTTGTAAGACAGCCTGTTAATGCTGCAGGAAGTCTAGCAGTTAGAATTGAGCAACCAAAATCGCCTACAAATCAGAGTTCTTTCAATTTGGTTTTTGTAACGCTGGATATAGAAGGACGTCCAATTACTGTTAAGTGTTATGAAAAAGGTCCAGCAGATGGAGCATTTACTCAGTTTGCTGGAAATATAGACGTAAGCGCAGGCGGAAATACAGGCAACTGTCCAGTTGATTCGTCTATCTTAAATACTAACGGAACTTATCAATTTTATGCAGTTGCAACAGCTGGATCAGATACTGCTGTAAGCGCAACAGATACAGTTGATTTCAATACAAGTGGCCCTGGAACACCAAGCGATTTCAATAAGTCCAAAATAAATTCATGTGAATATAAAATTGCATATAAGACTGCTGATGACGGCGGGAAAACTGTAAAAGTTGAGCTTTACCGCTCTGACAGTAATACTTTTAGCGCTGATTCCGGTACTAGGGTTGATTCTCATTCAATAGGGTCAAACAGCACAGATTCCTTTACAAATAGCGTGCCAGATTGCAATAAAGAGTATTTCTATGTGTTAAGAGCATTTGACTCATTCGGAAACGGCTCAGGACTTGTTGGAGATGCATCTGTAACCATTACCACTACAACTACTGCAAATACATCTGTTGAGCAAGTGGCTCCTGCTTCTGGGGCGATTGCTGTTGCATCTGCAAATGGAAACGGAAATGTCTTAGGTCAGGAAGGCGTTAAGACTACTCCAGAAAGCCAGAATAATCCTCAAGAGGAAGTAAAAGGAGCTAAAACACAAACGCCAGAAGCAAAATCTGCAGCAAGTGAATTTACTTTCAAAAATGCTCTTATCTTCGGCTTCCTAGCAATAGTAATCGCATTTATTACATATTACATCTACTCTAGGCGAAAGAAAGTTTAAAGTGAAGCACTTATCGTCTTTATTACTTCGCATAGGACTTGTTTTTCTTATTCTCTCAGCTTCCCTATTTTTTCTTATTTACTATCCTGTTTTGCAGGAAGAGGTTTCATATTTTTTTTCATCCCATGGAGCAGGCAGTATAGTTGAGCTAAAAAAGGACAAGAATCAGCAAAATGTTATTACTCCAAAAGATGAAAACTTTGGCATTGTGATTCCAAAAATCAACGCAAATGCAAAGGTTATAAAAGATGTAAATCCTTTTAATTCTTATGAGTATCAGTTGGCTCTTTCAAAAGGAGTCGCGCACGCAAAAGGCAGTGCGTATCCTGGACAGTTTGGAAATGTTTTTTTGTTTTCTCATTCATCTGTAAATTTTTATGAAGCAGCAAAGTATAATTCTGTTTTTTATCTTCTTTCAAAGCTTAATAAAGGCGATGATATTTATATTTTTTATAATAAAATAAAACTTAAATATAGTGTGGTTGAAAAAAAGATTGTAAGTCCCAGTGATGTTTCTTATTTGGCATCAGCGGACTATAAAAAACATACCTTAACTCTTATGACGTGCTGGCCTCCTGGTACAACTTTAAATAGACTTCTTATTATTGCTGAAATTATCAAGTAATCCGCTAAGGTTGCTTGATAAGCCTCTCTCAAATTGATAAAATGAGCTCAGTTCATATTGCTGGGTCGTCTAATGGTAGGACAACGGACTTTGGATCCGTTTATTTTGGTTCGAATCCAAGCCCAGCAGCAATTGGCTTGGATGAGAAGCCAGCTTCGAAGAAGCAGTCCCCCTTGGGGAAATCCAAGCCCAGCAGCACCTCGATCAGCTGTGTGATATATTGGTTATATGAGGAAAATTATCACAACTACATTTGTTAGTCTTGACGGCGTTATGCAAGCTCCAGGCGGGCCAGAAGAAGATACTGACGGCGGTTTTAAATACGGAGGCTGGCAGCTTGGTGCAGAGCAAGATGAAGTAGCGAATGATACATTAAGCAAATTCATGGCTTTTCCCTTTGAACTGCTTTTAGGAAGACGTACGTATGATATTTTTGCCAGCTATTGGCCTCATGATACAAGCGAACCCCGTGTGGCAAAGCCATTTAACAGTACAAAAAAGTATGTTGTTTCACATAAACCTATTGAACTTCCTTGGAATAATTCTCATCTTATTAAAAAAGATGTAGCGAATGAACTAAAAAAACTCAAAGAATTAGATGCTCCTGATTTATGGGTTTGGGGTAGCGGAAATCTTATACAGACGCTTCTTGAAAACAACTTAATAGATCAGATGCACATATGGATATATCCCCTAACTTTGGGTTCCGGCAAAAAATTATTTGCCAAAGGCACTCTCCCGCAGCATTTTAAAATGGTTGATTCAAAAATTACTCCTACTGGCATAATACTTGCAACTTACGAACCATCAAAGCCGCTCAAAGTAAGGCTCTAAGCAAGTTTTGGAAGTAGTTTATACTCGGGGTCTTATTCTGGAGAATTCTTCTAGTCTTTTAAGTTGTCTTGATGCAAGTTCCCTTGCTTCCCCTGTGTGTTTTGCAACATTCATTATAAAACCGCCAATGATAACCATAGAAGCTCCCAGCGTCATGCTTTTGATATCAGAGTTTGATGATTCTCCAATGATTGTTAAACCTGTTATTACAGTAGATATTGCTGATGTTCCTAATGCATAGGTATATAAGCCATCTTTTGTTTTAGCCGCTTTTATCTTTATGAGAGCATCTGCTTCAGAAGGGTATACATCGTCTTGTGTTTTTTCTATTTCTACTCCATCTTTAGTTCTTGTTCTTACTGTTAATACGGAAATAGCATTACGGTCGTAGTAGCCCTTATAGGGAGTAAGCCCGTTTCCTCTTATGTAAATTACTTCTCTCTCGCTCATAGTTTGAGGCATTATAGCATTTAGTTAAGACATACGCAACCTATAGTGCTAACTTGGAATCGTTTAGAATATCCACTCAAATCAATCTAATTGACAATTTTGTGCTTATTTTTGCTATAATCCCCAGATGTCGAAAGAAAAAGTAATTTTTATAATTCCAGGTTTTAGACAAAAGATAACAAGCAAGGCTTACGTTAAAATTTCTGAGAGCTTGAAAACTCAAGGGTACTTCCCTATTCTTGTTGAAATTCCTTGGAGAAATAGCACGATATCTGAGAACTGCAAATATTTTATCAGTCTTTATAAAACAATAGATGCTCCCAAGAAATATATTTTGGGATTTTCTTATGGAGCAATGATTGCTTTTGTTGCATCAACCAAAGTAAGCGTTTCTGGTTTAATACTGTGTTCCCTTTCTCCATATTTTAGCGAAGATATTTCAAGTATTCAGGATAAAAATATTTCTTCTCTTATGGAAGCGCGTTTCAAAGATTTTTCAACGCTTCATTTCTCAGCACTTGTTAAAAAACTAAAAACAAAACAGGTATTAATGCTTTATGGTAAACAAGAAGCAAGAGTACTTGTTAGGCGTGTATTAAAAGCATTTGAGCAAATTGATTCAAAGCACAAATCTTTAATGTCTATTAAAAAAACAGAGCATGATATTTCTGATGAAAAGTATATTTCAACAATTTCTAAAGCAGTTGATGCTCTTTTGTAGGTTTTACCAGTTGACAGTAAGCTTAGTAGTATTTATAAACTTTATTAGTGAAGGATTACTCAAGCATAAATAAAAAATGGTGGAATGACGTTACTCCTATTCACTCCCGCTCAAAATTATATAATCTTGAAAGTTTCAAAAAAGGCAAAACAAGTCTTCAAAAAACAGAAATTAAAGAACTTGGAAATGTAAAAGGAAAAACCATGCTTCACCTGCTTTGTCATTTTGGAATGGATAGTCTTTCCTTTGCAAGGCGCGGCGCAATAGTGACAGGAGTAGATATTTCTGATGATGCAATAAAGCTTGCAAAAAAGTTGAGCCGCGAAATAAAAGTTCCTGCTACTTTTATATGTTCTGATGTTTTTGAACTTCCAAATGGTTTAGATAAAAAATTTGATATTATTTTTTGTTCTTATGGAGTTTTGCTATGGCTTTCCAGCATGAAAAAGTTTGCCAAAATTATAAACCATTTTTTAGCGCAGGGCGGAACATTTTACATTATAGAACTTCACCCTTTTACGAATATACTAAGCTACGATTTTAAACTTTATTATAAGTATTTTAAAAAGGGTCCCTACATTGATGATTCTTCTGGAACTTATACAGACTGGAGCGAAGACGTAAAAGGGATTACTTATGAATGGAGCTATACAATGGGAGATTTAATAAATGCGCTAACTTCTCAAAAGTTAAGAATAGAATATTTGCATGAATTTCCTTTTACAATGTATGATCAGTTTCCAGGCTTTATGAAAAAAGATAAAAAAGGTCAGTACTTATTAAAGGACAAAAAAATTCAAATCCCACTCCTCTTTTCTCTTAAGGCGACAAAGTAATATGTTTTATTCTGTTTACATTTTGCGCACATCTTCAAACACTCTTTACACTGGACAAACAAATGATTTAGAGAAAAGAATGGCAGAGCACAAAAGCAAAACTGCCAAGTCTGCAAAATACATGAGAAGCTTCAAATCGTTTGAACTAGTTTACTCGGAAAATTATGTATCAAGATCTGAGGCAATGAAAAGAGAAGCAGAAATAAAGAAGTGGCCAAAAGCAAAAAAAGAACTACTTGTTAAATCTATCTAGTATTCCAGCCGTTTTCTTTAAGGGTTGAAAGAGCGTAAAGACGGGAGGGCATCAAAAATACTACGTGAATAAAGCTGTAAGTTGTAAAAAGAAGAAAGCCCAAATCC
>CAYYAC010000010.1:0-18560 GCA_964469995.1 uncultured Gammaproteobacteria bacterium | reverse complement strand
TTGCTATGGTCCTTACTAAACTGCAACATTTTGAAGCTAAAATATAACGTTTAGTTTGATAAACCAGTCTAAATTAACGTCTGATATTCCGACGCAGAAGAGAGAGGTATAGCAAGGGGTCTTTATAAAAAATTTTGTTGACAGAAGTGAAGAGTACTATGTTATGTTTTAAGAGTTTGTCATAACTTATTGCAAAGCTCCCCGTAAGAGTCTTTATAAAAATATGAGCATTTTAAGCGACTGGGAAGAGAAACTGATTATGTCGCACAATAATACTTTTACGACGTCAGGCAGGCTCATTTCCTTGGGGAGGACCCTATATTACCAATCAAATCTTTGTATTATATTTCAAATATTTAAATATGCGCCTTGCTATGTCTTGCATTCTTCTCTCTAAATTCCAGGTCCTAAAATTTGATACACTTCCCTACTATAGGTCGCAAAGTATTATTGGACAAAATTTATTTTTTTGAAAATTATTTACTTATTTATAAATAAGTATGGTGGATGAGATACAAGCGATGCTCTTGTTCTTTTAAAACGCGTCCTGAGTCATCCTAGAGCCTCGTTTATGGCAGTGGATATTGACAAAATACATGTTGTTTTTGTTATTATTGTCTTATGGAAGTTGCCGAAGCAGTTAAAAGTTTTTTTAGAGTAAATAAGAAAGCTCCTGTAGTAACTCAAGATCAAAAAGTGCATATTCTAAATAGAGTTTCAAATGTTGGAACGCCTGTTTCAACTACAGCTATTTCTTCTGAGAGAACGGCTCCGCCAGTGACTCCCGAAAAAACAATTACATCGGATTTAGAAATTAATCCCGTAAGTCTAAATCCAAACAAGTCCGAGATTATACAGCTTCAGGATAAGCTCGCTACATTGAAGAATTGGAACAAAACGTCGGCAAATAGTAGCCAGGATGCCGCTGAAATTGCTAAGCTTGAGGCACAAATTGATAACTTAAGAAAAACCTCTTAAATACTATTAAGGATTTGACTGAATAACTCTAGTGTCGTACAATTTTATTGTATGGATGATACACTGCCAGGACTTATAGACCAATTCCTTGAATACCTCGAAATAGAAAAAAATTGCTCCAAGCTTACAATACGTGATTACAGGCATTACCTAGATGTATTTAATCATTGGTTTGAAACTTCTATGCCTGGTAAAACCATCTCAGACTTAGATTTGCCTACGATACGTAAGTACAGGGTCTATCTTGCGAATCAAGAAGACTCAAAAGGGCTAACGCGTAAAAGAGTTACTCAAAACTATTATGTAATTGCTCTTCGTTCATTCTTGAGATTTTTAGTTAAAAATGACCACAAAACATTGGAACCTTCAAAAATAGATTTACCAAAAACAGAAAGCCGGTCTTTAAAATTTTTAGAAAAAGAGCAAGTTGACCGCTTGGTTACTTCTATTGATACATCAAAAGAAGAAGGACTAAGGGACCGAGCGATTATTGATTTGCTATTCTCTACCGGACTTCGTGTTTCAGAACTTACAAGGCTCAATAAAGAGGGAATAAATATGCAAAGACGAGAGTTTGGTGTTATAGGAAAAGGAGGACATGCTAGAGTTGTTTTCCTTTCGGACCGCGCTATAAAATCTGTTGAGATGTATGTGAAAGCTAGAAAAGATGTTTTTAAGCCTCTTTTTATAAGATATTCTGGTGCAGTGTCGCAGGAAAACAACGGTGAGAAAATGAGGCTAACACCTAGAAGCATAGAAAGAATTATGAAAAAATATGTTAGGGCGGCCAGGCTTCCAGTTGATGCAACAGTTCATACTCTGCGTCATTCTTTTGCAACAGACCTTTTGACAAATGGAGCAGATCTTCGTTCTGTTCAAGAAATGTTAGGGCACAAAAATATTGCGACTACTCAAATTTATACACATATTACAAATAAACAGTTAAGAGATATCCACAAAACCTTTCACAGCGGGAATAAATAATCCTTGTTAAAAAGATATATTGGTGGTAAAGTTTTATAAATGCTTAAGATTCCCTTCTATGATCCTAAAAAGAGTTATGAAGAAAATTATAAAAATGGTCCCTTTGGTGACTTTAGAAATAAATCAGAATATGAAGATACGCTAGTTCCCAGCTATGATTTTTTGGGTTTTAAAGTTAATCTTCCTTTTGGTATTCCTGCCGGTCCCCTTCTTAACAGTAATTTTGTAAAGGGAGCTTTTGATAATGGATTTGATATTGCCGTTTACAAAACCGTAAGAAGCGGATTTTATCCTTGTCATCCTTTTCCAAATGTCCTTTCAGTCAAACTTGATGGAGACTTAACAATTGAAAAATCAAGAAATCCCCTAAAAGCTGACGACAAGTATCATGAGCCTCTTTCTATAACAAATTCTTTTGGTGTTCCCTCTCGTGAGCCATCAATTTGGCAAGAGGATGCAAAAAAAGCAATCTCCTATGAGAGGCGCGGACAAGTTATGGTTTTAAGTTTCATGGGAACTGTTAAAAAAGATCAGACACAAGAAGAATTTATTGAAGATTTTATTTTGGCTGCAAAACTTTCAAAAGAGACAGGGGCAAAAATACTGGAAGCAAATCTCTCATGCCCTAATATTGGAGATGAGGGTCTTGTCTGTTATAACTTAGCGGTAACAGAAAAAGTGGCAAAAGGGATAAGAAGCGTAATTGGAAATATTCCTCTTATTTTAAAAATTGGATATTATGAAAGCGATGATGCTTTGTCTAGGCTTGCACAGATTGCAAATGAATATGCAGATTCTGTCTCTGGGATAAATACTTTGCCGGCTCAAATAGTTGATGAAAAAGGTAATCAAGCGCTTCCTGGAGAAAACAGAAAAAAATCCGGAGTTTGCGGTAATGCCATAAAATGGGCAGGAATAGAAACTGTTAAAAGATTAAAAAAACTTAAAGAAGATAATAATTTTAAATTTTCCATTGAGGGAGTTGGTGGTGTTACAGTAGCTTCCGATTATTTTGATTATATTGATGCTGGGGCAAATTCTGTAATGAGCGCAACTGGTGCAATGTGGAATCCGAAGCTTGCAATAGAGATTAAGAAAAACATTGTAAAATCTAATATATAATCTTTCCTGTTCCTTGTTTTGCAATAACTCTTCCGTTTTCAAAGACTTTATCTCCTCTTAAAAATACCCTTTCTACTTTGCCTTGAACTTTCCATCCGTTGAACGGCGACCAGCCGCATTTTGTATAAAGGTTTTTATTCTCTATAGTCCACTTCTTGTTTATATCAATTTCAATAAAAGTTTTTTTGTCTTTTTTTACCCCAAATATTTTTGCTGGATTTGTATAGCAAAGTCTTTCTATATCTTTTAATGAAATTTTATTTTTATTAGCTGCCGTTAAGAGTAATGGAAGAGTGGTTTCAAGACCTGGAACTCCAAAGGGTGCGGGATCTGTACTATTTTTCTCCAGTTTAGTGTGGGGAGCATGATCTGATTCAATAACATCTATAAATGCTAAATTTTCCCAAAGAAAATCCTGATCTTTTTTTGTTTTAAGATACGGCTTCATTCTGCCAAAAGGACCGAGTTTTTTTGAATCTTTTTCTGTAAGAAATAAATGGTGGGGTGTTACTCCGCACGTTACACTTAGCCCTTCTTTTTTTGCTTTAATAATCTGTTTTAAGTCCGATGCAAGACTTATGTGGCAAAAATGAATTCTTGTGTTAGTTTTTTTGCAGATATCAATTGAGAGTTTTATTGCATCGTCTTCTGCATGAAGCAGTATTGGTTTTTTTGTTTTTTTCCATTCCTTGAAAATATTGAAAAGTTTCTCTTTGTCTATTAAAAAATTACCAGTAGTTTCATTTAAATATAATTTAAGTCCCAAAACTTTATTTTTAACTTTCATAAATTCATTTGTATTGTCCCCCATTGAGCCAAAATAAAATCCGGTGTCACATTTTATTTTTGTTTTTGCAATTAATATTTTATTGTTTAATGCAGTTGACGAGAAGATAGGAACCTTATTATTTGGCATATCAACAACAGTTGTAAATCCACCTGCTAATGCGGCCGCAGTACCTGTTGAGAAATCTTCTTTTTTTGTTTGTCCTGGTTCTCTTAAATGAACGTGAGGATCTATTAGTCCCGGAAGTATAACTATATTTTTAAGCTGTGTATTCATCCCAAGATTTTATAGGAATATTTTCTATGTTATTTCTTGTGACTGCTCCTATGAAAAGCTTTGCTTTTTGTCTATTGGTAATGAGAGTAATATTGTGGTCTATTGCTGCTCTTCTCATTCTATAATTATCCTCAGTGTCTTTCTGTAGTCCTTGTTCTAAAATGTTTATTGCTAAATCTATTTTTGTTTTTTGCAGCAGATCTAGAAAATTTGGAGATTTATTCTCATGCATTTTATATAATTTTTTAGTTTTTACCCCATTGGAATTTAAGAATTTTGCAGTTTTATCTGTAGCATAAATTGGTAAATTCCAGCTCGGCAACTGTTTTGCATTTTCTAAGAATCTAATTTTATTTTCGTTTCCGCCAAGAGATAAAAATATTCCTTTCTTTGGAATTCTTGTACCAACGGAAAATTCTGATTTTATAAATGCTTCTTCAACGCTATCTCCAAAACACGCCACTTCTCCTGTTGACCCCATTTCTACGCTTAATATTGGATCAGCTCCTGTAAGTCTGGCAAATGAAAATTGAGCTGATTTTACTCCCACAAAATTTATTTTTGGAATTTCAATCTTCTTTACGTTTTTCTTAAAGAAAGTATCAACTGCAACATCTATAAAATTTACTCCTGTAATTTTAGATATAAAAGGAAAAGTTCTGGAAGATCTAAGATTAACTTCAATAACTTGAAGTCCATTATCTTTTGCCAAAAATTGCATGTTGAATGGGCCGGTAATGTTCAGCGCCTTGGCAATTTTACCTGCTATGTCTTCAATTTTTCTTTGAGTTTCAAGATAAATTCTTTGAGGTGGAAGTATTATCGTAGCATCTCCTGAATGTACTCCAGCATTTTCTATGTGTTCTGAGATGATGCTTATTTTTACATCTCCATTTTGTGCAACAGCATCTAGTTCAATTTCTTTTGCACCCTCTATGAATTTAGAAACAGTAATTGGGTATTCTTTAGAAACAAGAGTTGCGTCTTTTAGAAATTTTGTTAATTCTTCTCTCGTATCGCATATGCGCATCATAGTTCCAGATAAAACATATGAAGGTCTTATTAAAACCGGATACCCAACTTTTTTACTAAACTCCAGTGCATTTTTATTATCTGTAAACTTTGCCCACGCAGGTTGAATTATTTCCAATTTATCTAAAAGTGCTGAAAATTTAGATCTGTCTTCTGCTTTGTCTATGTCAGCGGGATCAGTGCCGATTATTTTAAATCCGTAATCCTTTAATGCCTTTGCTTTATTGTTTGGGGTCTGACCTCCTACTGAAACAATGATTCCAAGTGGCGCTTCAAAGTCAGCAATATCGGCAATTCTTTCAAAAGTTAATTCCTCAAAATAAAGTCTGTCTGAAATATCATAATCTGTAGAGACAGTTTCTGGATTACAGTTTATTATTATTGATTTTTTCTTGTACTTTTTAAGAGCTAAAACAGTGCTAACGCTTGTCCAATCAAATTCTACAGAAGAACCGATTCTATAAGGGCCCGACCCCAAAACTATTACGCCAGTTTTTTGAGTTGGTAAAATATCGTTATGTGTTCCATTGTAAGTAAGATATAGATAATTAGTTTTTGCTGGAAATTCTCCAGCTAATGTATCAATCTGAAAAATAGACGGTTTAATACCAAATTTAATTCTTGTTTTTCTAATTTGAAGCCCTGTTTTTCCAAGAAGAAAACCTATTCTTTTATCCGAAAATCCTATCTGTTTAAATCTCAAAAGATTTTCTTTTGTAAGTTTTTTATTTTTTATAATTTCTTTTTCTGTATCTACAATATTTTTAATTCTAGACAGGAACCAATTATCAATTCCTGTAATATTATGAATTTCTTTTATGGTTTTCTCTTTTTTTAATGCATGGGATATTGCAAAAATTCTTTTGGGCGTTGGTGTTTTCAAATATTTTTCCGCAGTGTCGCCTTTTTTGAGCATTAGCTCACTTGTTGCGCCCTGAATATCAAGTCCTAACATTCTTATTGCTTTTTGATATGCTTCCTCAAATGTTCTTCCTATTCCCATTACCTCTCCAACGGATTTCATGCTGGTTCCAATTCTTTCATCTGCACCATGAAATTTTTCTATATCCCATCTAGGAATTTTTACAACTATATAATCTAGAGCTGGCTCAAAACATGCTTGAGTGGCCCTTGTAACTTTATTCGTTATTTTTGTTAAATTAATTCCCAGCGCAAGTTTAGCTGCGATATATGCTAAGGGATATCCAGTTGCCTTAGATGCTAAAGCAGAACTTCTGGAAAGTCTAGCATTAAGTTCTATAACATAGTACTCAAGTTCTTTTCCTTTTGGGTTTGGATTTAGCGCAAATTGAACATTACATTCCCCCACTATCTTTAAGCTTTTTACGATTTTTATAGAAATACTTCTAAGCTTATGATATTCTGCATTTGTTAAGGTTTGACTTGGAGCAACAACAATAGAGTCTCCTGTATGTATTCCAAGAGGATCAAAGTTTTCCATATTGCAGACTGCAATACAATTGTCAAAATCGTCTCTTACTATTTCATATTCAACTTCTTTATAGTGATGCAAATATTGCTCAACTAGAATTTGCTTAACAAAAGAAAATGCATTATCTGCTAATATTTTTAATTCTTTTGCATTCTTTACTACGCCTGAGCCTTGACCACCTAAGGCAAATCCAGCGCGAACCATAACCGGATATCCAATTATTTCAGCTACCGCAAGAGCAGATTTTGTATTAGTAACTGCATGGCTTTTTGGCGTTGATATTCCAAGACTTTTTAAGTGTTTTGAGAATTTTTTTCTGTCTTCTGAAAGTTTTATTGCAGAAATGGGAGTTCCAAGTATTTGAACATTGTATTTTTTAAAAATTCCTTTCTCTTCCAAATTCATTCCGCAATTTAAAGCAGTCTGTCCTCCGAAAGAAAGTAAAATTCCATCGGGCTTTTCTTTTTTAATTACTTTTTCAACAAAGAATTCATTGACTGGAAGAAAATAAATTTTATCTGCCAAGAATTTAGAAGTTTGAATAGTCGCAATGTTTGGATTAATAAGTACAGTTTGTATTTTTTCTTCTTTGATTGCTTTTATTGCCTGACTGCCAGAATAATCAAATTCTCCTGCTTCCCCTATCTTTAATGCTCCGCTTCCCAAAATTAAAATTTTTTTAATTTTTTTCATTTAATTTGTACCCTCTTAATAAATTCATCAAAAATAAAATCACAATCTTCTGGCCCAGGAGTTGCTTCGGGGTGAAATTGAGTAGACATAAAAGGAAGGCTGTTATGAATAATTCCTTCATTTGAGCCATCATTTGCATTGACAAACCATTCTTGGAAATCTGTTGGAATTTTGCTTACAGCAAATCCATGATTTTGTGTTGTTATAAAACATCTATCTGTTCCAGCCATTATGCAAGGCTGATTTTGACTTCTGTGTCCAAATTTTAATTTTTTTGTGTTCCCTCCTGCTGCAAGTGCAAGAATTTGATTTCCTAGACACACCCCTAGTATTGGAAGATTTTTTCTCATAGCAGTCTTAACTGTTTCTATAGTTTCTTTTGCCATTTTTGGATCACCTGGTCCGTTTGATATGACAATTGCATCAAATTTTAAATTAGAATCAAAGGGATTATAATTCCAGGGAACAACAGTCGTTTTAATATTTCTTTTAACCAGTGAATTTATTATGTTTCTTTTTATTCCACAGTCAATAACTACAAAATGCAACTTTCCTTCTCCTTGAGTATAAAGTTCTTTTGTTGAAACTTTATCTATAATGTTTTCTAGATTTGGGTCATACCATTTAATATCTTTTCCAAAAGTTATTTTTCCAAGAGTGGATCCGTTGTCTCTTAAGTGTTGTGCAATTTGACGGGTATCAGAAATTTCAAGAGCTGGAATATTTTCAGATGTAAGCCATGATGATAAAGTTTGACGGCTTTGAAAATGCGAAGGAGTGTCAATGTAATTGGAAACAATAAGCCCTGAAATTTGAATTCCTTTTGACTCAAAGTATTTTTTATCTGGCACGCCGTAGCTTCCTATTATCGGATAAGTTAGGACAAGTATCTGACCATAAAAAGAGGGATCTGTTAAGCTTTCTGGATATCCAACCATTCCTGTTGCAAAAACCATTTCTCCAGAAATGCTTCTTTTAGCACCAAAGCTTTTCCCTTTAAATTGCTTTCCATTTTTAAAAGTAAGTTTTCCTGTTATCATTTAATTTTTCCTAAAACTAGTGCCAAAAGTGCCATTCTTACATACATGCCATTTCTTATTTGAGATTTAAGATAAACTGCTCTTTGGTCTGCATCAACTTCTGTACTAATCTCCCCTACTCTGGGAAGAGGATGCATAAAAATAGTATTTTTTCCTGCATAATCATCAATAAGCTTTTTATTTAAAACGAATCTATGTTTTAATCTTTCATATTCTTTTAAAGATTTAAATCTTTCTTTTTGAACTCTTGTCCAATACCAAACGTCTGCATTTTTTGGTATATTTTTTTCTGAATCTATTTCTGTTATTGATAAACCTTTTTTTACAAGCTGATTCAAATCCTCTTTTTTAAGCTTTAATTCCTTTGGGGAAAGAAGTATGACTTTATTGTTTTTAAATTCTGAGAGTCCCTTGAGGAGAGATCTTATTGTTCTGCCGTTTAAAATATCTCCTGCGCATAAAATTGTAAGTCCATTTAATTTTCCAAATTTTTCATAGATTGTATATAAATCTAAAAGTGTTTGTGTGGGGTGCTCCCCTGCTCCATCTCCAGCGTTTATAACTGGTACAGTTTTTGCAGCATCTGCTGCTTTTTGGGCTGAACCAATTTCGGGATGTCTTATTATTATTGCATCGCAGTAAGCTTCAAAAACCTGCATGGTGTCTTCTAGGGTTTCCCCTTTTGCAACAGATGAAAATTGTTGAGGATTATTTATCTCTATTGTTTGTCCTCCAAGTTGTTTGACAGATGCAGAAAATGATCCCATTGTTCTGCTGGATGGTTCGTAGAAAATTAATGTCACTATGTTTCCTTTAAGAATTTCTGAGGGTCTGGCATTTGCTGCAATTCTTTTCATTTTGCCAACGTGAGAAAAAAGTTTTGATAAATCTTTCGGGGAAAATTGATCAAGAGACAAAATATCTTTACCTTTGTAATTTCCTTTAATTTTGTCTGTCCTTGTTAAATCCATAAAAAAAACAGAGCGGATTGGGCTCTGAGATTTAACTATATCAGCCAACTTGTTTGACGTCAATAGCCATTTTAATTGAATCAGCAACCTTTTTGGATATTTTAATTTTTTGAATAAATTTCTGCGGAGTTAACTAAATTAGAAAAAAGACAAGCAACATTTACTGGCCCTACGCCTCCTGGAGTTGGTGTATAAAAAGAAACTATTTTTTCTATATCTGATTCAATGTAATCTCCTTGCATTTTTCCTTCTGCATTTTTATGAAGGCCAATGCTTATGAGAATAGAATCTTTTTTAATTAAATCAGAAGGTATTACTGAAGGCTTGCCTACAGCAGAAATAATAATGTCTGAGTTTTTTAAAATTTCCGCTTTTTCTGTTTCTGATGTCTTGCTGCTAATTACATTTACGTATGCCCCCAAATTTATAAGCCATTTTATGACAGGTGCGCCGCCCGTTTGTCCTTTTCCAATTACTGCTATTCTTTTATCTTTAAAGTTGGGCTCCACTTTTTTAAGAATTTCGTAAATTGCTAAAACTATTGGAGGTTTATATTCTGAATTTTTATTAAAACCGTCAACATCTTTTTCCGGGATTACTGCTCTGTCAATTTTATTTTCACTAATTTGTGGTGGAAGCGGGCGCTGCACTATTATTCCATGAACTGCGGAATCATTATTTAAATCTTTAATTATTTCAAGAAGTTCATGTTCTGAAATACTAGCAGGAAGATTTTTCCTTATGATTTTTGCGCCAATTATTTCCCCGTTAATTTCCTTTTGTTCTATATATGAAACAGATTGAGGATTTTCTCCTACAAGAATTATTGCAAGAGTTGGAATAATGTTTTTACTTTTTAATCTATCTACTTCTAATTCTAGTTTACTTAATATCTCTTTGGAAATAAGCCGCCCATCAATTTTCATAACTTAATTTATTTTACTTCTTTTTGATTTTTGATTGAGGGCTCGTCTCCGCTTTCTATACAGGTTGCGGCTGCAACATGGTCTGCGGTTGAAGAAAAACGCATAAGTATTACGCCTTGTGTGTCTCTTGAGAGCCTTGGGACAGATGCCATAGAAAGCTTTACTACCTGGCCTTTCTTAGATGTAATGATAAGTTCATCACAGTTTGCTGGAACGATTTCAGAAAAAGCTACCTTACCTGTTTTTGATGTTACTTTTGCAACTTTTACTCCTTGTCCTCCTCTGGTCTGAGCTCTAAAGCTATCTGTTATAGTTTTTTTACCTAGTCCGTTTTCCATAATTGTTAAAAGATCTAATTTTTCATCTTTTTTAATTACTGCCATAGAAATTACCTTATCTTCTTTTCCAATTTTTATTCCTCTTACTCCCCTAGCTCCTCTTCCCATAGGTCTTACTTCTTTTTCCAAGAATCTTATTGCTTTTCCCTCTTTCGTTACAATAAGAACGCTGTCTTCTCCGCTTGTTAAACTGCTCCAAGCAAGCTCATCTCCCTTATCAAGTTTTATAGCAAGTATTCCTGTTCTTCTTATGTGTTCAAATTCTGAAAGCTTACTCTTTTTAACAGTTCCGTTTCTTGTTGTTAGGAATACATTTCCGCCTTTTGTTTCTTTCCCATAAACTATAAAGCTTTCAACTTTTTCTCCCTGTTCAATGTTAAGAAGATTTACAATTGCTGTTCCTTTGCTTGTTCTGGAGCTTTCGGAAATATCATATGCTCTAAGTTGGTAAACTTTTCCTAGGTTTGTAAAGAATAAAATGTTGTCATGTGTTTGTGCAAATCTAATGTGGGCTATTGTATCTTCATCTTTTGTTGTCATTCCTTTTATTCCTTTTCCTCCACGCCTTTGAATTGTAAAGCTTGTAAGACTTTGTCTTTTTATATATCCAGTATCAGTTAAAGTAATAACAGTTGATTCGTTTGGAATTAAATCTTCATCTGAAAATTCATCAACTTTACTTTTGTAAACTTTTGTTCTTCTTTCATCACCAAATTTTTCTTTAAGTTTTGTAAGTTCTCCTTTTATGACATCAAGCATTTTTTCAGGATGAGAAAGTAAATCTTCTAAGTATTCAATTGTTTCTTTTATCATTTGATATTCATCTTCTATCTTTTGTCTTTCCAATGCTGCTAAACGTCTTAACTGCAAGTCTAAAATTGCCACTGATTGAAGTTCTGATAATTTGAATTTTGTCATAAGGTTTTGCTTTGCATCTTCCTGATCTTTTGATTCTCTTATAGTCTTTATAACTGCATCTAGGTTTTCTACTGCAATTTTGAGCCCTTCTAAAATATGAAGCCTTGCTTTTGCTTGTTTTAATTCAAACTCGCTTCTTCTTTGCACTACGGAATATCTGTGTTTTAAGTATTCCTCAAGAATTGTCTTAAGGTTTAAGGTTTGTGGTGTTCCGTCAACTAAAGCTACTATGTTTGCTGGAAATGTTGTCTGAAGTGCTGTGTGTTTGAAAAGATTGTTTAAAACTTTTCTTGGAGTCGCGTCCCTTTTAAGTTCTATAACAATTCTCATTCCATGCCTGTCTGACTCATCACGCAAATCTGTGATCCCTTCGATTTTCTTATCCTTTGCAAGCTCTGCAATTCTGGTGACAAGAATTGCTTTGTTTACTTGATATGGAAGCTCTGTAATTATAATTGCGCTTTTTCCATTTCCAATTTCTTCTATGTCTGCCTTTCCTCTTATTAGAATTCTTCCGCGTCCTGTTGCATAAACGTTTCTTATCTCTGCAATATCATAGATTGCTCCTCTTGTTGGAAAATCAGGTCCTTTTATATATTCCAGTAACTCATCAACTGTAACCGTGGATGTAATAGAGACGGGATTTTTTGAGTCTGAAGCGGTGTCTCTTTTTACAACAGTTTTTGAAATAAGAAAAGCAACTGCGTCTAATACCTCAGATAAATTATGCGGCGGGATTTTGGTTGCCATTCCAACAGCAATTCCCTCAGATCCCATAAGTAAGAGATTTGGAAGTTTTGCTGGAAGATATGCAGGTTCTTGGAAAGACCCATCATAGTTGTCTACAAAATCCACAGTTTCTTTGTCTAAGTCGTAAAGCATTTCCATAGAAATTGCCTGTAATTTTGCTTCTGTATAACGGTCTGCAGCTGGCGGATCTCCGTCTATTGATCCAAAATTTCCTTGTCCCCAAACAAGCGGATAACGCATTGAAAAATCTTGAGCAAGTCTTACAAGCGAATCGTAAATTGCCATATTTCCGTGAGGATGATATTTTCCCATTACTTCTCCAACAATACGCGCAGACTTTAAATATTTAGATGTTGGACCCAGTCCCATTTCATGCATAGCATAAAGAATTCTTCTGTGAACTGGTTTTAGTCCGTCTCTAATATCTGGAAGTGCACGAGAAACAATAACAGACATAGCATAATCTAGGTATGCCCGTTTCATTTCCCCTGCAATGCCGGTTTGCTGTAATTTACCAATGTGAGCCATAAAAACTTTACTTTAGAGACTTTTTAATGTCTGCTAAAGCTTCCTCCTTTCCTTTCCATTCTTTTATTTTTACCCATTTTCCCGGTTCTGTTTTTTTGTAATTCTCAAAAAAGTATTTTATCTGGTCTCTTATTTCTGCTGGAATGTCATCTACATCATTGTAATCAGCAAATTTTTTATCAACTTTTGGCATTGGGACTGCAACTATTTTATTATCAAGTCCTGCTTCGTCTTCCATTTCAAGCATTCCGATTGGCCTACTTGGAATTACAACTCCTGGAACAACTGGCTTACTTGATAAAACTATAACGTCAACTGGGTCGCCGTCATCTGCCATAGTTTCCGGTACAAATCCGTAATTAAATGGATATTCCATTTCTGTAAACAAAAATCTGTCTACAAAAATAACTCCACTTTCCTTATCGAGCTCATATTTTACAGAAACTCCTTGTGGGATTTCAATAAAAACATTTATTTCTTCCGGTGGGTTTTCCCCTGCTGTTACTTTCATTTTGAATCACCCCACTTTTTATTTGATCTTATAGGATGGAAAATCATATCGTCTATTCTTCGGATATTTCTTAATTCGTCTTGTGTCGGCTCATCGAGATATGTGGGGTTAAAATCTGCTGAATCGTCATCCTCATAAGATATACTATTGGGAGAGATTCTGAATTTAATATTAAATCCACTTCTAGATGAAACAACCATAACTTCTTTACTGTCAGGTATTCCAACTGCCATTATTGTGAAGGTTTCTGATTCACTATTCTGAATCAGAGGACTTACAATTGTGGGTTCTTTTTTTGTGGCCTCTGTTGCGATATCAAATGCCTTTCCAAGAGTCTCGATAATTAAAAGTTCTGGATTTTTTATTTCTTTATCCGATTGATTAAAAAAAGCCAAGAATTCATTGTAAACACTTAATAACATTAAATCCCTTTGAGTAGCCACTATTTCGTGTTCCGGTGATACTTCAATGACACTTCCTGCCAAATGTTCAAATTCCGGCATGGGCAAAATTCCCTGAGGGGCTGTGTGGCCGAGTCTATCTATTAGAATTGCTGTTGGTCTTTCTTGTGTTGCTACCATATTAAATATCTAACGTTGCTGTTTTGGCATTACTTTGAATAAAGTGTTTTCTTGGTGGGACTTCGTCTCCCATAAGCATTGTAAATACAGCATCTGCTTCTTCTGCGTCATCAATATTTATTTGTTTTAAAATTCTGTTTTCTGGATTCATAGTTGTTTCCCAAAGTTGCTGTGGGTTCATTTCTCCAAGACCTTTATAGCGTTGCAAGCTTATATTTTTTGTTGCAATACCCTTAACTGTTGTATCTTTTTCTTCTTCTGTATAGGCGTAATGAGTATCTTTTCCAGCTGAAATTTTATAAAGAGGAGGTTGCGCAATGTAGAGATATCCTGCTTTTATAATTTCTGGTAAATGACGGTAAAAAAATGTCAAAACCAAAGTTTCTATATGTTCTCCGTCAACGTCTGCATCTGTCATAACAATAATTCTGTGGTATCTAAGTTTATCAAGATTAATGCTCTCCCCTATTCCCATTCCAAGAGCAATAATCAAATTTTTAAGTCCTTCAAATTCAATAATTTTATCAAGTCTTGCTCTCTCTGTATTTAGAATTTTTCCTCCAAATGGCAAAATTGCTTGAAACTTTCTATCCCGTCCCATCTTTGCGCTTCCTCCAGCGCTGTCTCCCTCTACTATATATAGTTCTGAAATGCTTGGATCTTTTTCCTGACAATCTGCTAGTTTTCCTGGAAGTGAGCTTCCCTCTAATGCTCCTTTTCTAAGAATTGCTTCTTTTGCAGCTTTTGCAGCAAGACGCGCCTTTGCTGCCAAATAAACTTTTTCCAAAATCGCGCGTCCGTCTGCTGGGTTTTCTTCAAAATAAGTAGAAAGTCCTTCTTTGACAATGCTTTGCACTATTGGCTGAATTTCCGCATTTCCCAGTTTTCCTTTTGTCTGTCCTTCAAATTGAATGTTATCTTGAGGCATTTTTACAAAGACAACAGCAACAAGTCCTTCCTTTGTATCATCTCCTGTTATATCTTCCTGGTTTTTTTCTGCAGCAACTTTTTTCCCGTAATCATTTACTGCGCGGGTTAGCGCCATTCTAAATCCTGTTAAATGGGTTCCGCCGTTAACAGTGTTAATAACGTTTACATAACTTTCTACATTTTCTGAATAACCGTCATTATATTGGAGTGCAATATCTACCTCAACGTCTCCAACAGACTTATTGATTGAAATTGGATTATGAAGTATTACTTTATTTTCATTTAATTTTGCAACCAAAGATGTTATTCCGCCCTCAAAGTAGTAATTGATCTCATTTTCTTTGCCTTCTCGCAAATCATAAAGGTGGAAATATAAATTTGGAACAAGGAAAGCACGTTCCCTCATTGCCTTTTTTACAATGTCAAATTCGAAGTCTATTACTTGAAAAATTTCTTTGTCAGGTAAAAATGTTACTGTGGTTCCGCTTTTTACATCTTTGAATTTATCAGACAGTGCTCCTACATTTTTACTAATCCCTGATTCCTTTGATTTGATTAATGGTGTTTGCACTATTCCTCTTGCATATTCCTGTCTGTGAATATCTCCGTCTTTTTTTACTTCAACCCAAGTCCACTCCGAAAGAGCATTAACAACAGAACTTCCTACTCCGTGAAGACCACCTGAAATCTTATATGCGCTTCCACCAAATTTTCCTCCTGCATGAAGCTTTGTCATAACAATTTCAAGTGCAGATTTCTTAAACTGAGGCATTATATCTACTGGTATTCCACGACCATCATCAACAACCGTTGCACTCCCGTCGGCATTTAACATGACCCATACATTTTTTGCAAAACCAGCTAATGCTTCATCTACTGAGTTATCTATGATTTCGCGCAATGATTCATGAAGACCAATAATATCGGTTGAACCGATGTACATTCCGGGGCGTTTTCTAACTGGCTCTAGACCTTCTAGAACTTGAATTTGGGCTGCAGAATAATCTGACTTTGGGGATGATGATTTAGATACTGCCATAACGCTTATTTTTAATAGTTTAGCAAACTAAACGCAACATTTCCAGTGGAAAAAAATTAACTTGTTTATTTTAATAGTTGAATTCCCGATTGTGCTTGTATCATTTCAAGAGTATGTCTATAAAAAACAATGTAGTGAACGTTAGGAAAATAACCCATTACTCTTCTTTGTCTTGCCTTTGGATCTTTATTGTCATAAGGAGATGTCGTGAGTTCTATATGTAATTCCTTGCCGCTTGGCCAAAGTACTCTAAGATCTGGCACTGTTGAGTTATGCCCCGTCTCCCAATTAACTCTAAATTCTCGAGATTCGTATTCTATTGTAGCTTCCGGGAATTTTCTTTGAAAAAATTCAATAACTCCGGGTTCATGTCTTCCTTTCATTTGACTGCAGTCAATTGGTCCGGGATTTGGTTTTAAAACAAGCATTTCTGGAGTTGGCATAATTTAAAACGCAAATATACACCAACTGGAGATTTTTGTACAGAGTTTTCTATGTTATACTTTTGTTATGAATGAAAATGCGATTGTTGTAAGAGACTTAGTTAAAAAATATGGAGATTTTGCCGCGGTTGACGGAATTTCTTTTTCTGTTAGAAAAGGAGAACTTTTTGGAATTCTTGGACAAAATGGCGCAGGAAAAACAACTACTCTTGAAATTATAGAAACACTAAAGCCATTAACATCTGGAGAAGTTTTAGTTGAGGGATATAGCGTGGAGGATAAGCCTTGGGAAGTTAAAAAAAGGATTGGGGTTCAGTTGCAATCTTCAGGTTTTTATCCAGAGCTGACGCTTACAGATCTTATCCACATGTTTGCAGCAATGTATGGAGTGAAAGCAGATCCAATAGCACTTCTTAAAAAGGTAAATTTAGAAGAAAAGGCAAACGCATTTGTAAAAGATTTATCAGGAGGACAAAAACAAAGATTTGCTGTTATTTCAACGCTTGTTAACAAGCCCAATGTTTTGTTTCTTGACGAGCCAACAACAGGACTTGATCCCCATGCCAGAGTAAATCTTTGGGAAACAATTGAAGAAATTAAAAAAACAGGGGTTACCATAGTACTCACAACTCACTATCTTGAAGAAGCAGAAAGACTTTGTGATAGAGTTGCTATTATGGACGGCGGTAAAATTATAAAAACAGGTACTCCGCACCAGCTCATTGAGGATTTAGTGAAATCTGGATTTAAAAGAAAAGTTGAAATGCGTAAGGCATCTTTAGAGGATGTTTTTTTAAATTTGACAGGCAAAGTTATAGAAAATGAATAAAAATTCACAATTAAAAGCTTACCTTGCCCTATCTTGGTATGCTTTAAAAGCGACTTTGAGGAATAAAACGACTTTATTTTTTAGTTTGTTTTTTCCGATAGTTTTAGTAGGAGCGTTTGGTCTAATTGGTAATTCTTCTACTAGTGTAAAGGTAGGTTTGCCAGCGGGAACGGCGGATAGTCCCGTTGTTTCTGTTGTTAAATCAATTCCCGCAATCAAAACAGAAACTAAAGATTTGACAGTTTTAGAAGATGAGCTGAAAAAGGGAAAAATTGATGGAATTTTGAAAATCTCTCAAAAGGGACTTCGCGGATATGACGTTACTGTTTTGACATCGAACGCAAATCCTTCAACAGCTGCAGCCGTGTCGTCAATCATCCAAGGCATTGTTAACCAGCTAAATCTTAAGCTCTCGGGTGTTACAAATCCGCCGGTTTCTTTTCAGAATAAGGAAATTTCAGGAAAGCAGAGTAGGTATATTGATTTTATTCTGCCGGGGCAAATTGGCTTCTCTCTTCTTCAGACCGCACTCTTTGGAACAGTCATGGGTTTTATGGCACTTCGTAGGCTTTTGGTTCTAAAGAGAATGTTTGCGACTCCTACAAAACCCTTAACAATTCTCTTGTCTCAAGGGACAAGTCGTTTAGTTATGGCACTTTTACAGACAACTATAATTTTGGCTGTTGGAGTTTTTATTTTTAACTTTACCCTTCCTCATGGTATTCAAACATTTGCGCAGCTTTTGCTTCTTTCAGTTTTGGGGCTCTTCTCTTTTATGGGATTTGGGCTTGCGCTTTCAGGACTTGCTAAGGATGAAAACTCTGCCGCGCCTCTTGTTCAGCTGGTATCACTTCCTCAGATGCTCTTGTCTGGTGTATTTTTCTCAACAGATAATCTGCCTAACTGGGTTCAGCCAATTGCGAACAACTTACCATTGTCATATTTCAATCAGGCAGTAAGAAAAATAACAACAGAGGGCGGAAATTTTCAAGACACACTTCCCTACGTTGCAGGTTTTATGGTTTGGGGAGTTGCAATGTATCTTCTTGCCACAAAGACTTTTAAATGGGAATAGCTAGATATTTAATAGTAAATTTTCAAGAGTCAATCGGGGTGTTGCATTGGTAGATTTAATAACTTCATAAGTTTTTTGTAATTCTTCTAAGATTTTAAAAACATTTAAATCATTTGGATTTTTTATTAATTTTTCTCTTGCAGCATTAACCATTTTTTCAAGCCAACTCTCTGTATCTTCTTTAGTTTTGGAAATATCTTGAGCAAGTTTTAGTCTGTCCCCTGCTCCGTAAGTTGGAAGAGCATTAAGTATTTGCATAAATTCTTGTAAGTCATCTTTATCTAGTTTATTTTTTTCTTTTATTTCAATAATTTTGCACCGTGATATTACAGTTGGCAATAAAGAATTTTTGTTAT
>CAYYAC010000009.1:16945-18673 GCA_964469995.1 uncultured Gammaproteobacteria bacterium | reverse complement strand
ACGAATATTAAGTTTTCTCCTTAAAATTCTTATTACGTCAAATGATGTAATTCCTTTTGGTTTATCAATTAACAATATGTCTTCCATTTCAAGAATTATAACATCTTAATGTATAATATCTTTTATGAAAGTCTGGATTTTTGATGTCGATGGGGTAATCACAAATAAAGAAACGCAAAAAGTAGATGATCAAATTTTAGCAATAATTTCAGGATTTATTTCGTCAGGAGACAAAGTAGCATTTATTACCGGAAGATCTTTTGAATGGTTGGAAAAGGAAGTGCTAGATTATTTGGAGAAAAAAATTGAAGCTCCATCTTTGCTTGATAATATATATGCAGTTTCTGAGTTTGGAGGAGTTTGTCTTAAACATAAGAACGGAAAAGAAGAAGTAATTGTTGAAAAAAATCTTACACCTCCAGTATACCTAAGAAAAGAAGTCAGCATTATTGCTAATGATTTTTTAAGTTCCGCCTGGATTGAGGAGAAAAAAACTATTATTACTGTAGCTATAAAAATTGGATATTCACTTGAAAAATTTAAAAAAGATCAAGAAGTATTGATATCAAAATTTGAAGAGTTGCTTGAAAAATATAATCTCCGTGAAGATTTTGAGATTCAGGTAGATCCATTTGCAGTTAATATTAGAAATAAAAATCTGAATAAGTCCATTGCTGTTGGTAAAGTTATAAGGTGGCTAGGTGATAATGATGCCAACACTTTAGAGTTTTGTGTTTTCGGAGATAGTAAAAGTGACTTAGAAATGGGAGAAGAACTTTTTAGAGAAAAAAAGAATTTTAAATTTATTTTTGTTGGAGAGAAAGAAAATATAGAAGAAAATTTTATTTTTGATATTTTTTTCACAAATGAACATTTTGAAAAAGGAACGCTGGAGTATTTGAAATCCAAAAATTAGATTTGACATAATAACTTCCTGGTATTATTCTTAAATTATGAAAATATTAAACATTTTTGTTAAAGATGCTTTTGCTCACTGCGATATTCCATGTGGAATATATGACCCAACCCCGGCTCAAATTGCTGCGCACACAATTATTAGAATGACCCAGCTTTTAAAAGATGTTAAAAGAGAAGATGAAACTCAAGCAGAACATGATATAGCTAGAATAGCTCATGTTAAAGAAGAGCATGGGGCAAAGGTAGAAGAGGAGTTGGGAACACTGGAAAATGACTATTTTAAGCTAGAGCATTACGAATCATACCCACAGCTTAAAACTTTGCTTACTGAAGGCATAAAACTTTCGGTTAAGGTTAGGCAGCACATAGACTTGGAATCTTCAATTGAGCTTAGGGAAAAAATAATGCAGATTGCTGAGATTTTCTATAAAACAAAAAATGTGACTCCAGTTAGGGTAAAGTCTCTCTTTCCAACAGAGGGAGAAATTGTTACTTATAAATAATGCTTCTTTCCTTTCTTAGAATCCACGGTCATAGTATGGAGCCAGCTATTAAAGACGGTCAAAAAGTTCTAGCAACAAGTGTGCCCTATTTTTTTTCAAATCCAAAACCAGAAGATATTGTTGCCTTTATCTTAAACAATAAAATTTTTGTGAAAAGGATAAAGACTGTCAAAGATGATAAATATTTTTTAGAGGGGGATAACAAATTAGATAGCTTAGATAGTAGAAAATTTGGGAGCATTGAGAGAAGGAATATTTTAGCTAAATTTACATCTTGCTAAGGTTTGCCCTCCTTAGGGTAAAAAAT
>CAYYAC010000009.1:0-16935 GCA_964469995.1 uncultured Gammaproteobacteria bacterium | reverse complement strand
GTTTTATTGACTTAAAATCTTTTGTAAAACTTCATAATTTTCCTGAGTTGAGTCAAGATTAAATGCTCTCTTTGCATAAATTACTGCAGATTCTGTTGAGCCATTTTGATAGTAGGCAATAGCAGCGATTTTGTTAAGGCTTGCATTGTTTGGAAGCTTACCTAATGCTTTAAGCGTAAAATTTAATGTATTTTGAGAACTTTCTGTTTGTAGTAAAATTGTCGCTAAGTTCTCGTAAGCCAAATAATAATCAGAAAGGCTTATGGTTTTTTGATAAAGTTTCCTTGCGGTTTGTAAGTCTCCGGATCTTTGGTAAACAGCTCCAAGATTGTTGTATGTAAAATACCATTTTGGCTGAAGGATAATAGATTTTTCAAAGTGTAGTTTTGCATTTTTATAATCACCATTTCTAAAAAGTTCTACCCCTAAATTATTTTCTAAATCAAAACTATTAATTGATATTTTTTCATCATGAGAATAAAGAGTTAATCCATTTTGCCAATTAGAGTTTCTTATAATTGTCCGGATTCCCAAAGGAAAAATTAAAGCAAAAAGTAGAATTAATATAAAAACAAAATAGAATTTAATCTTTTTTGAGATTTCGTATAAAATGCCTGATGTCATTATTATGAAGCCAACAAAAGGAAAGTAGATCCATCTTTCTGCGATAGTCATATCAAGAGGAAAAATATTACTGATTAATCCAAACCCCAATCCAAACCACAAAAGCCCAAAAAGAATAAGTTTGGATTTAAATCTCAAAGATAAAAATAAAATTATTAAAACAAATATGCTGTCAATTAAAAAAGGAATATAAAAATCAGAAGTAAAAACTGATTTGACTAAAAAATGTTGAGATATGGCAAGTCTGTCTGGATAAAAAATTATATGAAGATAGGAAATAAATTCTTTTGGAATAGTCAATAGTCTTATGGGTAGAGATGCCTCGCTGATTGGAGAGAATTCGGGTTGTCTTATGGGAGTGTTTGCTAAAAGAAGTCTTACGAAAAAATAAGCGGCAAAGGTAGCAGTTGTAGTAATAGTCCATTTTCTCCATTCCGCAGTTTTAAATATCAGAATATATATTGCTATGATTGGCAATATAATTATTGCGGATTCCTTGAAAAGCATGCTGGAAAAGATAAGAAGGGATATTAAAAATTTTTTTCTTGCTCCATCTGTTTTGCCAAAATTTATTATCATATAAAATGCTAATAAATCCAAAAGTGTGTAAATGACTTCACTTGAAGCAGCGATATAATCAACAGCTTCTGTTATGACGGGGTGAATTAAAAATAGAAAAGACATTAAGTAATTTAATAAACTTATTTCCTTTTTCCTATCTTTGTTTATCAAGCTTTGAAGTATTTTAAAAATTAATATTCCATTAATTAAATGTAAAATTATCTGGAGTAGATGGTATCCCCATGCATTTTGCCCAAACACTGAAAATGAAACCATATATGAAAGAGTAAGAAGGGGTCTGAAAAACCAGCCAGAGAGACCAGCTCCGCCGGTGCCAAAAGTAGCTCCTGAAAAAATTTGACCCAAATTAGAAAGACTTTGAATAACTGTATTGTTTACTATCTGTTCCTCGTCATCCCATACAAATCCATTGAAAACAGAATTTATAAATACGATAAAAAAGATGAAAAAAAGTAGGGTTAATATCCAAGCAAAAGGAATTCTGTAAATTTTTCTACTTAATTTTTCGGAGAACATCATTTTAGTGTCTTAAAATAGTCCAGCGGATTTTGTCTGCAACTTTGTAAAATAAATACAAAGGTTTATTAATTATTAAATCAAAGCTTCCAACAAATTCAACAGGCATTGGACCATATCCAAGTTTGAATTTATGAAACCCAAACCAGGGATCTTTTTCATCTGGATTTGGTCCTAGTGAGCCCCACATGTCAAATTTTTTAAGACCTAGTTCTTTTCCAAATTTTATAGCTTCCCACATCATAAGATTAGATGCCATTGCTTCTCTATTTTCGCTGCTCGAGGCGCCATATGGATAATATAGTGTGTCTTTGAAGATAAACAATATCCACGCAGCAAGAGTTTTATTTTTATATTTCGCCAAAAATAAATGAGCTGATAATTTATTATTTTCTGTGCCCCCCCTAAGTGTTTCCCACATAAGTTTGTGATAATTTTGCGTATGAGCAAAAAAACCCTGCCTTTGAGTTGTTTCCTTTGTAAGTCTTAGATATTCTTTAAATGCTTCCTCAGAATTTTCTTCTGTAATTTTTACTCCGTGTTTCTGCGCAACTCTTATGTTGTAGCGTGTTTTTGGGTGCATATTTTTTAAGATTTCTTCTTCTGTTTTTGTCAGGTCCAGCACAAAAGTATATTTAGTAAAAAGAGGATGAGCTGAGGGAACAAGTCCAAGTTTTATTATTTCATTCTTTTTGTTTTCAGAAGTCTCCACATTTGGCTCAAGCTGTATAAAGATGCAATTATTTTCTTTACCTATTTTATAAAGTTCTTGTATAGTTTCTTTGTTAGGCATTTCTCCTTTTGGAAAATACCCAATATTTAAAGGCAAATGAGGAACTCTATGAATTGAAACTTGAAATTTATCGGAAGCTACAACTTTTGTTCCATTCCTCTCTCTAAATAGAGCCCACTCCGTGCTTTGTAGGGGATGAGTCGCATGTGAATTAATGTCTGTCATAAGTATTCGGGAATATCATCATCAAAACTTCCTGAAAAATCACGCTTTGTTATTTCTTCAGGCAAATCAAGAATAAAGCGCGATACTGTATTAGATGTTCTTTGCCCAAAAAATAACCTTTTTCTAGCATACGTTAAAAATAGTTTTTCTTTTGCTCTTGTTATTCCAACATAACAAAGTCTTCTTTCTTCTTCAAGTTCTGCTCTGTCCATCTGGGCTCTTGAATGAGGAAAAAGACCTTCTTCCATACCAACCATAAAGACAATTGGAAATTCCAGGCCTTTTGCAGCATGCAGGGTCATAAGAGTTATGGAGTTTTTATTTTTGTCACTGCTTATTGTTTTATCGGGAGCATATTCTTGTTCAACAAGAGCAACATTTTCCAAGAAATTAGAAATCATTGGAAACTCAATAGCAACAGAACGTAGTTCTTTAATGTTTTCAAGTCTTCCTCTGTCTTCTTCATCATCTTCATCGTAAAGGCTAAGGTATCCTGTTTTTTGCAAAACATCATCTAACAAATCTATTGTGTCTTTTTCTTTATCTCCAAGTTCTTCTCTAAATTCTTCGAATTTTTCAAGCCTTCCTTTTCCTAATTTTTTAAGTCTGTTGTATGAAACCATATCTTTGGGATTAGATAAAATTCTAAGGTAAGAAAGTATGTCTTTAACTTCTTTTCTCTCATAAAATCTAGTTCCTCCAATCAATGTATATGAAATTCCAAAATGCAAAAGTACTTCTTCTATTACACGAGATTGTGCATTGGTTCTGTATAAAATTGCAACGTCATTGTAGCTGTATTTTGTATTGTCTATTAGATTTGCAAGGGTTGCTATTATAAATTTTGCTTCTTCCTGTTCATTTCTTGCTTCATAAACCATAAGATCTTCTCCTTTTGAATTTTCTGTCCATAAAGATAAAATTGGATGGGAAGTATTTTTTGAAATTACACTATATGCCGCATCTAATATTTTTTGTGTAGAGCGGTAATTTTGAGAAAGAGAAAATGTTTTTGTATCTTTAAAATCCTGTTTGAATTTTGTTAAGTTTGTAAAATCTGCTCCGCGCCAGCTATATATGCTTTGAGAAAAATCTCCAACAACGCAAATATTTCCCCATTTTCCGCTAAGCAATTTTGCCAAAGTATATTGCGCGTGATTTGTGTCCTGATATTCATCTATTAAAACGTACTTGAATTTATTTTGATATTTTTGCAAAATTTCTGGGTTTTCATGAAAAAGAAGTATTGTCTTATTCATTAAATCATCAAAATCAACGGCATCATTTTCTTTAAGTATTTTTTGATACATTGGATAAACCTTTGCGACTGTTTCTTGAAAATATCCTCTAGCAAAATTTTTGTAATCAGATTCGGATATTAATTGATTTTTTGCTTGAGAAATTGTTGTCAAAACTGAATGAGGCTTGAAGTCTTTTGTAGAAAGAGCAAGGTGTTTTAAAACTTCTTTTATTGCATCAACTTGATCTTGGTCATCATAAATTACAAATTTTTCAGAAAGTCCTATGTGTTTTCCTTCAATTCTAAGTATTTTTGCACAAAGAGAGTGAAATGTTGCAACAGTAGGCTGATTATCTGTTTTTCCAAGAAGAATTTTTATTCTCTCTTTCATTTCTGCAGCTGCTTTATTTGTAAAGGTGACCATCAAAATATTGTCTGGATAGACACCTTTTTCTCGTATCAAATAAACAACTCGGTAGGTTAGGGCTCTTGTTTTTCCGCTTCCTGCTCCTGCTAAGATTATTACAGGGCCTTCTGTTTGTACAACTGCATCTTGCTGTTCTTTATTTAAATCCTTGAGAAAATCGTTTTGCATAAGCTATAATGAATAAATCGGAATTCAATTGTATCACATGAAAAACCTCATAATCGTTGCTAATTGGAAGGCAAATAAGACAAAAGACGAAGCTTGGGATTGGTTTGAAAATTTTAGCAAAGATAGTCATGATTTTTCAGATAAAGAGATAATAATTTGTCCTCCGTACACACTTCTTGGAAAAGCTGATTATTTTATTTCAGAAAGCAATCTTAAGGTTAAAATTGGAGCCCAGGATGTATCAGCATTTGAAGAAGGGGCTTACACGGGCGAGATAAGCGCAACTCAAATAAAAGAGTTTGCAGACTTTGTAATAATAGGTCATTCTGAAAGACGTGAATATCTTAAGGAAGATGAGGATATAATTTCTAAAAAAGTAGAAATGGCATTAAAAGCTGGACTTACTCCTATATTTTGTGTTTCAGATGGGAATTCTAAAATTCCTAAAAATGTAAAAATTGTTGCATATGAACCTGTTTCGGCAATAGGTACAGGAAATTCTGATACTCCCCAAGATGCCCAAAGTGTAGCTAGAAAAATAAAATCAGAAAACATTCAGGTGGAAAAAATGCTGTATGGAGGAAGCGTCACTTCTCAAAATGTTCATGAGTTTGTAGAAATGGAAGATATTGATGGAGTTCTAGTAGGAGGAGCAAGTCTTTCCCCTCATGAATTTTTAGAAATTGTAAAAAATGCATAAAACCCGCAATAAAAATCTTTTAATAGGTATTGTTATTTTTTTTGTAATACTAGTTTTTGGAAACATATTTGGGATTTTTAAATATGTTCCTTTTCTTTTTGAACTTGTTTTTAATACTCAGGTAAATCTAAAAAAATCTAATGGAAATATAAACATACTTCTTTTGGGAATTGGCGGAGGAGTACACGAAGGGCCTGATCTTTCGGACACAATGATTTTCGCAAGTATAAATCAGGAAAAAAATAAAGTAACGTTGGTTTCTCTGCCAAGAGATATGTGGGTCCCTGATATTAATGCAAAAATTAATGAAGCATATGCAGATGGGGAAGAAAAAAGAAAAGGAGGAGGATTAACGCTTGCTGAGGCCGTTGTACAAAAAATTGTTGGTCAGCCTGTTGATTATGGAATTAGAGTTGATTTTGCAGGATTCATTAAAGCAGTAGACCAAATTGGTGGTCTTGATGTAAACGTTGATAACACCTTTGATGATTACATATACCCTGTAGATGGGAAAGAAGCAGATTCTTGTGGAAAAACAGATGACCAGATTAAAGACTTTACCGCCAACGAAGCTACATCTTCCGCAGCTGCTGAAGATAACTTGGCATTATTTTTTCCATGCAGGTACCAGCATGTGCACTTTGATAAAGGTCAAAATCATATGACAGGTATTCAGGCATTAGAATTTGTACGTTCCCGTCATGCGCTTGGAGTGGAAGGAAGTGACTTTGCAAGGAGTGCAAGACAGCAAAAAATTATCAAAACTTTTAAAGATAAAGTTCTATCTTTAGGAATACTTCTAAATCCTGGAAAAGTTTTGGGTTTATACAATATATTGCAAGGTAGTATAGAAACAGACATCAAGCAGACTGAGTTTGATGATTTTATAAGGTTGGCATCAAAGCTTAAAACAGCAAAAATTACTAATGCAGTGTTAGACTTTGGAGATGAGTCAACTGGGCGCGCGGGACTTTTGATAAACCCGCCATTAACAGCAGAGTATTATTTTGCTTGGATTCTTATTCCTAGAACCGGAAATGGAAATTTCTCTGAGATTCAAAAATATGTAGCTTGTGAAATAACAATTGGAAATTGTCTTGTTTCTAAGACCCCAGTTTCTCAATAAATCTTGTAAATTTTTGTATTTCCGAATTGAAAAACTATCTTTCCAAGGTTTGAGAATTTTTCTGCATTTAGTCCTGGATATTTTTGTTGTTCCAAGTCCCCAATGTAAACATAAGAGATGCTATATTTTTTAATAAGATTTTTAGCAAGAGCTAGGTTTGAAGTTTGATAGAGATTTTTTATGTCACCTATTCTGGGAACTGTGATTTGATAGGTTCCTCTCCATAACCATTCGTGAACTGTCCATCCAAGTACCGTAGGAAGCCCAGTGTTGGCAGAAATACGATTGTAATTTGTATATGAATCTCCTTGTGCTTCTAAAATAATAGGTTGTCCTTTGATGTTTTTATTTATCCATAAAATTGCATAATAATCAGCAGGGTAAAGAGTGCGCAGGTATGTCTGGCCATCAATACTGTAATAATTTTTGCTGCCGTAGTAAGAGTCGATTGCAAAAAAAGGATATGAAAGAACAAGAAATAAGATTGGTAGCCCAATTACAAAAATTAATAAATGTTCTATGTGTATTGTTTTTAATTCTCTTATTTTTAAAAGTATCCTGACTATGATATACGCGCTTGCTAATTGGAGCATTATAAAAGCTTGGTATACAAATTTAAACATAGTATTTGCTCTGTAGTGAGCCGTGTAAATGTCTTTTATGTAAACAAATTCTGGAAGAATTATTAAAAATATTGAAAGTGATATTAATATTAAAATAAAAATATCAGCTTCTTTTATTTTTCTTAGTGTCTCTCTTTTTATAAATAGAATAAATGATAAAATCCAAAAAATAAAAAATCCATACAGTATTAAAAGTTGCCAAATAGGAGATTGCACGCAGTGATTTGGTTCAAAAATAAAGGGGCCAATTCTTTCCATATTTATTAAAAATTGAGGTGCGCAAATAATTCCTATTCCTTCTGCGAATGGCTTAAAGTTAAGACTGAAAGGTAAAGTAAAAGCAGCAGTTAAAATTATAATGTAAATTAATTCAATGAATGATTTACCAATGGAATTATTTTTCCACTCAATATAAAAAATTACTAAAGCCGTAAGCAAAAAATAAGTTATAGTATCCCATGTGTTTGTCATATAAAGGATTGCTAATACAAAAGAAATTAGAAGTAATAAATATCTGTTCAATTTTCTAGAAATAAATATGGAAAGCATAATGGCAATTGTTAAAATTACAAAAGGTAGAGATAAAACATGAGCATGTAAATCAGATACAACAAATGAATAAATAGGAAATTCATGAATAGTATGAAAGATAAATCTTGTAGCATTTGGATACCAGTATGAATTAGGGAAGGTGCTTGGGGAAAAAATAAGTTGCCAAAAGGGTAATGGAGTTTCGCCGGAATAAGGTAGAAAAAAAGCATAGGCTGTTTGTAAATTTCCCGCAAGTGTCACAAATATTCCTGAAACAAATCCTGCAATTATTGCCAGCGGAAAAATTTTATTTATATTTTTCGATGTTTTGGATAATAGATTTGCTCCTATTGAAAAAGAGCCAACAAAGGTTAAAGAAAATATCGTTGCAACTGAAAGATTGAAAGAAATAGATGATTTAATTGCTGAAAGTTTTGTAAGTACTGCAATCATTAAATGCCCAAAGTAGTAATAGTTTATTGAATCAGGGGTAAACCACATATCTTTCGGAGGAAAATAAATACTTCTTAATATGGAATTTATAAATCCGAAATCCATAAATTTTTCCAGGTCATGAATGTCAGGGTTTGTTCCTCTAACAAAGGCCCAAACAAAAAGAAGAAAGAGGAAAATGCTTTCTTCAAAAATTAAAATGCTTAAAATACCTTCAGCAATTTTTCTTTGCTTTTTTAAAAAAATAATATTGGAAAGTGCTATCAGGGATAAAACTATAATTATTGAAATTTGTGAAAATTGTAAAATGTGAATTGTTCCTGCTAAGAAAACAACATAAGACAAGATTCCAGTTCCTAGAATTTTTGCAAATATATAACCTTTGTCTATAAAGTTAGAAAATATTTTAGATGTAAGGGGTAATACGGATAAGCCGACAATAAATAGAACAACCCACCACTGCAGGATAATTATGAAATCATTTATCGGCATAAAGTTTAAAATTTATTATATTCCTACGCGGGTGAAAATGAAAAGAAGCATTCCGAAAGCTATAAGAACAATGGCAAAAATTCCTATTGTCGGAAGTGATGAGCTTCCGGTTGCAGGAAGGGCGGAAGTAGGAGACACAGTGGGTATGTCGGTTGGGATAATGGTTTCGGTTGGGGCTTGAGTAGCAACTGGGGTAAGTATCGTTACTGGTGTTACAGTAGGCGTTGCTGTTGGTGTAGCGCTTGGCGTTAAGGTTGCAGATGGCGTGGCAGAAGAATTAACTTGAGATCCGGATGCATAGACTGTAAATTGTTGAGTGATTGTCTTTAGTATTCCAAATTGATCACGGGTTGTAATTGAAATTGTATGAGTTCCAGGAGAAAGACTGCTATCAGGCCTATATGCCCAGTTTCCATTGGCATCTGCAGTTACAGTTGTGTTTATGGCATTATCTGAATGAATTGTAATTTCTACTTCCTCCTTTGGTTGAGCAGTCCCTTTGAAGAGGGGCTGATCATCTGAAAATCCTTGATCTTTTTTTGGAGTTAAAATTTGAGGAGAAGTGTTAAGCGACGATGAAGGAGTAGCTGTTGGGAAAGAAACTTCAGCAGACGGAGTAGAGGTTTGAGTTTGGTTTATTGGTAAATTGCCAATCTTAAAATCATAATTTTGAGAAAGCGTAATTGTTGGAACATCGCTTAACTGGTCAGAAGAAAGAGCTGCTTCGGAAGTTAAAGAGTCTCCAAAAACAGATATTTTAACATTGGCACCTTTTGGTATTTTATAAAAACCTTGAAGGTCTGATGATTTAACTGATGTAAGCGGTAAAGTATAAGTACCGTCCCCATTTGTTATCGTGGAAAGAGATTGTGCTCCTGCTATATTTATATATAAGATTGCCTCTTTAGGAGTTGTGCCGTCAGGTAAGATAATTTTTCCCGTTATGCTGCCTTGTTGATTTGGAGTAGTTCCAAAAAGAGGAGAAGTCTTTGTATTAAACAAGACTCCATTATTTAGATAGGTGTTTTGCCCAGATGTTATAGAGAAAAAATAAGCAGAACTAGGATTTAAGTTTTTTACAGTCATTACGTGAATAGTGTGCGCAGTTGGTGTTTTGTCCCTGTCATCAAGAACTGTTGTGCCAAGAGCTGTATTTTGCCCAACGTTTAATGATCCAAGAACAGAGCCGCTAGTTGTATAGCTTACGGTAAAAGAAGTGTCTGAAACATTGCTTACCAGTATATTTTGAGGCTCATCAGATGGGCTAGCATGTCCTGTGAAATTTACTCCCTGATTTGTAAGAAAAGCAGTAATTCCTATTCCAAATACTATTGCAAGCATCCCAAAGATTGTTGGAATTCTTTTGCTAAATATATTACTCATTGAAGAGTGCCTCCTGACGTTGCAGCACTTTGTGTACTTACTGGTGTTGGTACTGGGATAAACGTAGTAGCAGGTTGTGCGCTTTGTGTTGCGGAATTACTATAGAGAGGAGAAATTTGAGTTCTTTGTTTTAAGCTTTCAATTGTTTGCATATCAAAGTTTGGATTTATAGGAAATATTTGTACTGTTGTACTGTCAGATATTGTTGAAGTAACAGAATTATGGTAGATATTAAATATAATCCAAAAGATTACAAGAGTAAAGCCAGAAATTATTAAAAGAAGTATGTCTTTTTGTTTCATATTAATTTTTAAAATATGCCGTTCCCCGAAGGCTTAATTGTATAGTTCCGCTTTGGTCAGATTTTCTGTTTAGAGCAACAATATCTAAGGAAACAACTCTTTGCATTGATCCAATTGAGTCAATTAAGTTCATAATACTATTATAATCTCCTTCTGCAGCTAGGGAAAATGCAAAAGAAGAGTAAGTCTTTTTTGAATTTTTAGGTGTAGATACTTCTACTTGAAATGTTTGTAATCCTCCGAGTTTAACTCCAGCACTTTGTGCCAGTGATTGAATTTGAGCAATAAGTAAAGATATCTGGGGGTCTTGAGGAACGGATACGAGTATTGATGGAATATCTTTTTGTAAATCCTGATATTTTTTGCCCAGCGTTGATAAATTGTTAATTTTTTGTGTGAGCTGTTCTTGGGTAAATTTATCGTCTGAAAGTTCTTTTTGAAGCTGTGCTATTGTTGAGATTGTTGGATTAATGGCAAACAAGCCAAAAAATGACAGCGCAATGAAGGTAAGTATAATGCTTGTAAATTTTTGAGTTTTTTCCTGTTTAATGTTAGGCAAAAGCTCCAGATATTTACTTTGTCTAAAATTGTCTAAAATTCTATTTTTTGGTAGTTGCATTGGAATTTTTATTAGGTTTTAAAGAACCTGTTATGTTTGCAGTTATAAGAGAAGTTGATGGAACGTTTTCAATTTTATCTATACTTACGCTTGCAATGCTTGGATAAGACTTAAGCGAATCTATAAAAGCTCCCAAATCGGCAATTTGACTAAAGCTTGCACTAATTTTGATTGTTGTATCAGAAGAAGTTAGGTTATTTATTACAGCAGTTGATGGAGTTAGGTTTAAAACGTCTTTTAAAATCCTTGCCTCATCTTGTTCAAGTTGTGAAAATCTAGCTGCTACAGTTAATCTATCTTGAAGATTTCTATATTTGTCTTCGCTTGGTTTTGAAAAATTTATAATTGCTTGTTCCTGCTTAATTTGAGTATGTAAATCAATAAGCTGTCTGTCTAATATAAATCTGTACAAAAATGCAGACAGAGCAACGATTTCTGTAAGTATTACTATTACTCTACCTGCGCTCATAGCCCACTTCAAAAATTTATCTGTAAAACTCAGACGTTTTTTAACTAAATTAATATCCAAATATGAGCTATCTGGCATGGTAATTTTAGTCTATGTGAATTGGGATAATTTGTCAAAGAAAACGAGGTTATTTAGTGGCTTTTTTCTTTGTTTTAGTAGGAGCTTTTTTTGGAGCTTCAGTTTTTGGTGATTTTTTGCTTAATTTCTTTGAAAGTTGTGATTTTATGTGGCCTGCTTTATTTTTGTGAATTATAAATTTCTTAGCTGCCTTATCCACAACGCTAAAAGCTTCTTTCAAAGTTTTTTCAGAAGGGTTTTTTGTTGCTTCTTTTACAACTTTTTTCAAAAGATCTCTTACTACTTTATTTTCAATCTGTCTTTTTTTGTCTTGTCTTAATTTTTTCTTCGCTGATTTAATGATTGGCATGGAGAGATTTTACCATGATATACTATAAATCACAAGCATCTATTATGCCTACGGATTTTTTAAAAAAAGGCTTAAACTTACTCCTTAAGCGTCAAACAAATATTTTATCTGCAGCTTTTGTCATCATGATAACTGTAGTTTTGTCGCAGCTTTTAGGTCTTGTAAGGCAAAGATTGCTCGCATCTATTTTTGGAGCTTCAAATACTCTTGGTATTTATCTTGCATCCTCTAGGCTTCCTGATTTTCTTTTCCAAATAATAATTGCGGGAGCGCTTTCTTCTGCCTTTATTCCTGTTTTTTCTTCCCTCTTGGTAAAGGACAAAAAGCAAGATGCATATAAACTCGGCTCAACTCTTCTTATTTTTAGTCTTTTTATTTTTACAATTTTTGCACTAATTCTTTTTATATTTGCTAACTACTTTTCTCATATTATGGCACCTGGATTCTCACATTCCCAAGTTGTTCTTATGGGTAATTTAACCAAAATAATAATTTTTGGAGAACTTTTATTTATGATAGGAAGTTTTTTATCTGCTGTTTTGCAATCTTATAATCACTTTTTTATATCTGGAATTGCTGCTGCTTTATATAATCTTGGAATAATTATTGGGATAGTATTTCTTTCCCCGTTTGTAGGAATATATTCTGCAGCATATGGCGTAGTAATAGGAGCATTGATTTTTGTCTTGGCACAAATTCCCTCAATTAGAAAAGTAGGATTTTCTTTTAGTCCATCTTTTTCCATAAAAGAAAGCGGTGTAATTGAAGTATTTCATCTTATGTGGCCTAGGACTTTGGGTATTGGCATATTTCAGCTGGGAACTGTAGCAACTGTAACTTTAGTATCACTTTTGCCAGATCCTGGACGAAACTATGTAATCTTTGATTATGCTCAAATTCTTTCTTTTGCGCCAATTGTGCTTTTTGGTCAATCAATAGCTCAGGCTGCTTTTCCTATTCTTTCAAAAGAGAAAGACCAAATTATGGAATTTAAAACAACTTTTGTTACAAGCTTTAATCAAATACTTTACTTAATGCTCCCAATTTCTGTTTTGTTTTTGGTTCTTAGAATTCCAATTGTCAGACTTATCTTTGGAGCTGGGGCTTTTGACTGGCAGGCAACTGTTTTGACGGGCAGAACTCTTGCCTTTTTTAGTATTTCTCTTTTTGCTCAAGGGCTTATATATCTTGTTTCAAGAGGTTTTTATGCAATGCATGAAGCAAAAACACCATTGTATGTTGGGGCGTTTAGCACTGCTATTATGCTAGGACTTGGTTTTATGATGATTTCTTTTTACCATTTTGGGATAGAAGGAATTGCCTTTGCTTTTTCTTTTGGAAACATAATTAATTTTTCTCTTCTTTTTATATTTTTGGACAGAAAGGTTGGAGGTTTTGATAAACTTAATTTAAGTATCTCTGTTGCTAAAATTTTTGCTGCATCTTTTTTTACAGGATTTGCTCTTTATATTCCCATAAAACTTTTAGATCAATTAGTTTTCGATACAACAAAAACTATAAATCTTATTATCCTTACAGGAATTGCAAGTCTTGCGGGACTTTCCATTTATCTTTTCCTGACTTGGATTTTTAATGTTGAAGAAGCAAAGACATTTTTGCTTTTGTTTAAAAAGGTTGGAAATTGGAGAGAGATTCTAGGAAAAAGTGAAGAAGCAATAGATGGAGCCCGCGTCAGCCCCTAAATGATATAATCTCTGCATGAAACAAGCGAATATTAGGAATTTTTGTATTATCGCGCACGTTGATCATGGAAAAAGTACACTTGCGGATAGATTATTAGACATTACTGGAACCGTAAGTAAACTTAAAATGCAGGAGCAGTTCTTAGACTCTAATCCTATTGAAAGAGAAAGAGGAATTACTATAAAACTTGCGCCAGTGCGTATGAATTATTCACTTGATGGACAAGATTACCAGCTAAATCTTATTGACACTCCGGGTCACGTAGATTTTTCTTATGAAGTTGTAAGAACTTTATATGCATGTGAGGGGGCAGTGCTTTTGGTTGATGCAACAAAAGGAATTCAGGCGCAAACTGTTGCAAATTATAATTTTGCAAAAAATCAGGGACTAAAAGTTATTCCTGCACTTAATAAAATTGATTTGGCATCAGCCAGAATAGATGAAGTAGAAAAAGAACTTATAGACACATTTGGATTTGAAAAAAGTGAAATTCTTTATGTTTCTGCAAAAACAGGAGAAGGGACACAAGATATTTTAAAAGCAGTAATTGAAAAGGTTCCTCCTCCTGCTGGTACGGAAAATGAGCCAACCCAGGCTTATATTTTTGATTCAATTTATGATGAACATAGAGGAATTGTAATCTTTGTAAGAATGAAAAATGGAAGTATTAAAAAAGGAGAAGAGATTGTTTTTTTAGCAGATGAAAGTTTGTCTCTTGTTTTAGACGTTGGTTTTATGAAGCCTGAATATAGCTCTACTGACGAGTTGTTAAATGGTGAAGTTGGATACATTATTACAAACATTAAAGACATTGAGCAGGCAAAAGTTGGAGATACAATCACAACAAAGAAAGCTCTGGGAAAACCTCTTCCTGGATTTATGCCATCAAAACCATTTGTTTATTTATCTATTTACCCTACATCAAATTCTGAATACCAAAGCTTAAGAAAAGCAATTTATAAGCTGAAATTAAATGATGCATCTTTGGTTATAGCACCAGAGCAGAGCATAATTTTTGGCCCTGGTTTTAGATGCGGATTTTTGGGTCTTTTGCATTCTCAGGTTGTAATTGAGCGTTTGGAAAAGGAATCCGGAGTTGAGGTTTTTACAGCTCCTCCAACAATTGAATATCTTGTTGACGGAAAATCTGTTACGAGTCCTAAGGACTTTAAAAACGATGCTGTGGAAACTAAAGAGCCTTTCATTGCAGGAGAAATATATACACCAGTGCAATATGTAGGACAGCTTTTGGAAATTATTAATGGAAGACGCGGAAGACAAAAAGATGTTATCTATTTTGGAGCTCAGGCAAAACTTATTTTTGAAATGCCGCTAGCCAGTGTTGTTTATGATTTTTATGACAAAATAAAATCTGCATCCAGTGGTTTTGCGTCTTTTGACTATGAAATTTCAGACTACAGACAATCTACCCTTACTCGTGTTGATATCTCTGTTAATGAAAGCATAATTCCAGAGCTTTCTTTTATAGTCCACAAATCTGATATGGAAAGTTTCTCAAGAAGAGTGGTTGAAGTCTTGGCGGAAGCAATTCCAAAGCATCAATTTATTATTGCTGTTAGAGCACAGCAAGGAGCAAAAGTTATAGCAAGTGAAAAAATAGGTTCTTTTAGAAAAGACGTACTGGCTAAAATGTCAGGGGGAGACAGAACCAGAAAAGATAAACTGCTTGAAGCTCAAAGCAAAGGAAAAAAGAAGATGAAGCAAGTTGGCCGCATCTCGATACCAAAGGAAGCTTTTCTCTCGGTTCTTAAGGTGTGATTTTGCCACACTTGTCTCCGCTATGCTTCGCAAGTGAGCTCTCTTCGCTTCGCGCTCGTCCGCTCCAAAGGAAGCATTTTTACCTGTGCTTAAAGTTTAGAGAGCAAGAAGAAGTCCGCCAAGTATAGAAATAATTATTCCCGCAGCTCCAATTCCAATTATTTTGTCTCCGGGTCCTGCTTGTGGAAGAGTTGTTACTGGTGTAATTGTTGGAGTTATAATTTCCGTAGGAACAGCGGTGGCAGTTGCAGTAGGAGGAACAACAACTACTGGCGTACCTGTTCCAGTTCCGGTCCCGGTCCCAGTTCCTGTACCGCCCCCTGCCGTAGGTGCAGTTGCAGTAATAACTAATGCACAAGTTCCCGTTCCAGCAGTTGAAGCATTATGATTATCCTTAAGCACTACAGATGCGTTGAAAGTTCCTGCATTTTTATAAGTATGTGAAATCTGAGCGTTTACCGTATTTGTTCCAAGCCCCCCAGAAGTAGTGAGATCTGAAACTTGTCCATCACCAAACGTAAAGGAAGCCGTATTTATTGTTCCGTTTGAAGAAGTTCCAGATACTGTAAAAGTTACAGAATATGGAGCAGCTCCTGTTGAGCTTCTGTCCAGTACAAGATTTTTACAGACAAGACCAGCGTTGCTAGTAGTTGAACCGGAACTTGAGCTGCCTCCAATAGTAATTAGTGCAGCAACAGGCTGACCCTGTAGTACGTTTTCATTTGCTTGGTCTCCAGAGCTTATTGAAAGAACCTGGGTTTGATTAGAGTCAATGTTTAAAGGTGTAGTGGAGCCATTTGTTCCAGCAAGAGCCTGAAGACTTAATGTTGCAATCTTTGTAGGGGTTCTAATAACAGCGCTTGGGTCTGATCCAACAGACAAAGTAGCAGATATACAGCTCAAATTACTATTGTTGGGACACGCAGTTGTAGTTGGTCCCTGTAAAACAGTAAATGCGCTGTTTATGTTTAGTCCTGCCGAGCCTGTTGCCGCGGGAGCAAGTTTTGTAGAGTCATAAGTTATAACCAGCTTAACAAAAGATACAAGATTGCTTCCTGGAGTCATTGTTATATCAAAATCCTTATTTTCTCCGACATTCATTGAAGTATTTTGAGGAGAAAATGAAAGCGTAGTTGAAGGAGTTGCATGACTTTGTACCTGCTGGCTTTTTTGAGTAAGATAAACAGTTAAAGGAATAGCAAACAGAAGAACAATTATAAAACCTAAAATGAAGATTTTTTTGCCGCTGAATAATGACATAATTGCGCTGTAAAACGCCTGGTTTTATCGTATATAAGAAACACACAATAGTCAAGCCGGCTAAAGGCTGGTGTTGACATAAAATTGGAATTTTTGTATACTCTGGCAATCACTTAAATCAAGTGATATTTTTTTCTCATGACAGCAAAACCTAACAATATAATAAAACCTCTATTTGATAACGTTCTTATTGCTCCACTTGAAGCAGAAACAAAAACTGCAAGTGGAATAATTCTCCCCGATAGCGCAAAAGAAAAACCACAAGCAGGAAAAGTTATGGCTGTGGGCGAAGGAATCGTTAAGCACGGAAACCTTATTCCAATGGTTGTAAAAGTTGGACAAAAAGTAATGTACAAAAAATGGGGAGGAAATGAAGTTAAGGTAAATGGCGAGGATTGGATGCTTGTTGAGCAAAAAGATATATTGGCAATTATAGAATAATATGGCAAAACAAATTAAATACTCTACAGACGCCCGTGAATCCCTTATTAAAGGAGTAAATAAATTGGCTGATGCAGTTGTTACAACACTTGGTCCAAAGGGAAGAAATGT
>CAYYAC010000008.1:5314-20719 GCA_964469995.1 uncultured Gammaproteobacteria bacterium | reverse complement strand
AAGTTCCATTCACCTTTTTAACTCTTGCTCCATTTGGACGAAGTGAAGAAAGATTCAAACCAACACCACCCGAACGACTTTGGATTTCAATTAACTGTTTTAAGCTTTCAACAATTCCTTCTCTTGAATCTTTAGGAGATGGTATAACAAAACAATTAAAATAAGTTACCTGATAATCTGTTCCAGCTCCAGACAAAATTCTTCCTCCTGGAACAAACTTAAAATCTTCCATTGTTTGGTAAAACTTATCTTCCCACTGTTTTCTAACTGCAGGCTTTTCTTGTTTTGCAATTCCCTTGGCAACTCTTCTCCACATCTCCTCAGGAGCATGTTCCAAAAGTTCCCCATTTTTGTCTTTTAGGGCGTAGCGGTCTAAAAATACTTTTTCTCTTATTCCATCTAGTTTCATATTTATTTTATAAGTCTCTTTAACTCTTTTTCAAAATCTTCTACATCTACAAACCTTCTAAAAACGCTTGAAAATCTTATATAGGCAACTTTGTCAATTTTCTTTAATTTATTTGCAACTATTTGCCCAATTTTTTTGCTTTCTATCTCTACTGTCTCTCCTCCCAACAATTCTCTTTCTACTTCCGTTACTAATTTGTCAATTTTTTCTATTGATACTTTTGTCTTTTGTACTGCAGTTATAAGTCCTGCTTTTAATTTGTCTCTGTTAAACTGCTCTCTTCTTCCGTCTTTTTTAATTACTACCAAATGTACGTTTTCTATTCTTTCGTATGTCGTAAATCTTTTGTCGCATTTAAGACATGATCTTCTTCTTCTTATAGTCTCTAGGTCTTCGCTGTCCCTTGTTTCGACTACTTCTGTTTCTGTGCTTCCGCAGTAGGGACATTTCATAATTTCCTATATCTAGCGTACTTAGTCAGTTTATGACCCTAAATAGAGAGTGTCAACTAGTAATTTCTGTATCAAAAATAGTCAATGTAAAAATCTAGCTTCAAAAGCAAAATTTTTAACAAGTTGTCATAAAGATTTAAAAATTGGAGAGTATAAATTATGTACAGTAAGTGGCGTTTTTGCTTATTTCGCAGATAAGATTAAATTTGCTTTTTTCCCAAGCTCCAAGGCTCGCTCTTCTTCGCTTTTAAAACTTGCCTTTAATTTTCCATCTGTCTTATTTTCTAAACTTTTAATAATTTCCTGATGTTTAAGTGAAGAATTATAAAGATTTACAACAATACTCCCTACTATTTTTCCTTGTTTTTTTGCATCTAAAGTATTTGTTATAGCATATTCAAGATAATTTTCTCCTTTTGAAATTGTTTCAGAAGCTAGCATATATTCTTTCTTATTTCCAAGATAAACAGCAGCGGAAAGACGTTTGTCTGCTTGAAGCAAATCAAATTCTGCTTTAGTCAAAGGGTCTGATATTAAAAGAGAGATTATCCTATCTCTTGCTGCGTGGAAAACGTAAAAGAAATTATCAGGCAAAATCCCAGGATATGGAAGAGGATAGTCAACTGCTTGCTGCTGAGCTGAAACAGGAGAAGAAAACAAAAACAAAATGAGCAGTAAAGAAGCCAAAAGGCTTATTTTTTTCATTTATCTTTGGGCAACAACGCTAAGCCAATCACTTTGCAAAGGATTAAACGGAGACTTAATAAATGATCCAAAGAACTCTCCCCCGTAAAAAGAAATCTTTTTAAATCCTAACTCTTTAAGCATTTTTGTAGCTTTCTGCTTATCTATATAATCAATCTGTGTTGAATTAAGAGTTCTATGTTTCCATTTTTTGCCGTCAAAATCCATAACAGACATTGTAAGAATAGGCATCTCCCCTTTCCTTTTTGGAGGATCATAAAATCTTAAAAATGCATGCTCAGTAGGAAATCCATGCTTAGTTTCAGAAAAATTTAAATCAAGAAATCTATTTTTAGTTTTCATGGTTTTCTCTAAATTTTCCATCTGCATTACAATAACTGCATTTTTTGGACGAAGAGCCTTGGAAACAACATCAAGAACCTTTTTAGAATTATGTGCCAAGTGTGGAAATGCATTTCCCATAAATATGGCCGCGTCAAACTTTCCTTGTCTGTTTGCAAGCACATCAGGATACCAACCACCTTCAAATTCTAGCCTGCGTCTTAAATTTTCAGGCAACTTTTCTCTTTTGTCTCTTGCAATATGTGCCATAAGGTCACTGCTTTCAACACCGCAGACATTAAAACCCTCTTTAGCCAAAGCAAAATCGTGCTCGCCTGTTCCATATCCTATGTCTAAAACATTTTCTACATTATTCTTCCTAAACAAAGCTGATAATTCTGGTATTTCACTTCCTAAGCGTTTCTTCCAATCAATTAACATATCATAATGCTTTGCCTGCCAATCATGATATTCCTGATCATCAGTTAAAGGAAGATTATCTCCTACTATGGCTCTAAAAATATCCCCCTTTGTTAACATTCCAACTAAATTTCCGTTATCATCGACAACAGCAATTCTATTAATGTTCTTTGTACTCATCAAAGACTGCGCTTTTAAAAGTTTTGTGTCCGCCGTCACAACTGTTGGATTTTTGCTCATTATCTTATCTGCTGTCATTGCAAAAAGCTCTGGAACTTTTTTCTCCATCTCATCAAAATTACCCTCATTAACCGGGTCTTCTGCGTATTCTGCCATTGTTGGGTAAAGCTTTGAAACTATATCTCCTTCTGTTATAAACCCGACGACTTTTCTGCCTTCGCAAACTGGGATTCCGTTTATTCCACGACCGAAGATTAGACGGGCAATATCTTTAACTTTTGTTTTAGGTGTTACAAAGTCAACTTGAGTTGACATTATCTCTGCAACTCTCATAGCATGTACTTTTTATCATAAAGAGGATTTAATAACAAGAGGTACTTAATCTTTATCTATTTGCGAAGCCTAGACATGTCTTTTGGAAGAAATTTTTCAAGTTCCCTTACTGCTTGCCTGTTATTGGCAGTATATGTATAAAAAGCAACGTTTCTTCTTTCAAAAAGCTGTTTTTCATTGCTCCAGCTTATACAGTTTAATGGCAATTCCCCTTTTCCTTCATATCCGATTGCCTCCATAATATCTCTAGGAGCTCTAGATCCAGCTATTCCTAGTATTGCTGCTGCATTTACTTTATCCATTCCAAGTCCTTTTTGTGAAACAGCAATCGCAGTGGCTGCAGCAAAAAGAGCATAACCCTTACCCTTATGCCTGGCTCTTTCAGCTACCACAACTTTCAGCGCATCAGTTGCAACAATTCCTATTCCTGGGCTTCTTACTACAGCAGCTGTTCCATCTACTTGTCCATTTTCATCAACTGTTTTCAAAACAATCAGATTGGGATTATTATAGTAGTCATATATCTCTTCTGGATTTGCAACAACAACATCAGCATTAACTTTTCTTCCGTACCTTCTAACATCAAGATTTCGAGGGTAATTTGCAGGCGCGATACCTGCTAAATGTTCTATTGCAGATGGCTCATTGAATAAAGTTGCTATGCCTGGTGCGTCTACTGCAATATCAGCAAAAAATACCTCAGGAATAACTCTTCCAGTTTCCATTGCTGGTCCATCAGTTGCTCCTATTGGTCTTTCAACTTCATTTTTAGTCATAAAATGCCCTTCTTTGCCTTTTTACAAGGCTAATCTAAAAGGTGAATTATCTTATAATACCAAGAAGCAAAAGTCAAATTAATTTTACATTCCCAGAGCTTTTTTTACAATTTCTAAAGTTTGCTCTTGGTTGTGTGAATAGGTATTTATTACCAAATCATAGTATTTACTATCCCAATAAACCCAATCTGAGTCTCCACCAGCGTACATTTTTCTCCATTTTGCAAGGTCATTTACTTCTCTTTCTATAACCTCTTCCTTTGCCTCATCTATTGATATTTTCTCACGGTTTACAAGCCTGTCAATTCTAATTTCTGTCTGGTCCTTGCCATTTTCATCCTCACAAATAACTGCAATTTTAAATACTCCCTCTATCCCCTGTGCGTTAAATCCTGCGAGTTTTGTTTCAAGAACCATATCTTCTCCCTCTTGTAAAACTTTTTTTAAAGATGCGTCAAAATCCTCATCTGCTTTGTCAGGTCTAAGATTTGTATCTTTTTCCGAAAGATTCATTTTGGCTCGCAGAGCCTCCCAAAAAACTTCTCCCCCTTCGACATGTCTCCAGCCTAAAATTTCAGCAAGCTTGTGCCCCAAAGTTGTAGAACCTGAAGCAATTCTCCCAGAAACTGTAACAATACGAGTACTTGGAATTTTTATTGGTGTATTTTTCATTTTTTTTGTCCCCCAATCATAATTACTTCCTCAATAAGCCTACTGCAATAACCATATTCATTATCATACCAGGCAATAACTTTTGCCATATTTCCGCCAACTACTTGCGTGAGAGACAAATCAACAATAGCAGAATGTGAATTACCAATAATATCAGATGAGACAATTGGATCCTCTGTTACTTCAATTATTTCTTTATTTTCGCTCTTCTGCGCCTCTTTTTTAAAGATAGAATTTATTTCTTCAACTGTTGTATCCTTCTTAAGTAGGAAAGTGAAATCAGAAAGTGAACCAACAGGAACAGGAACTCTTATTGAAAGTCCATCAAAAATCCCTTTAAGTTCTGGCAATGCTTCTCCTGCAGCAATCGTTGCTCCAGTTGAAGTTGGAATAATGTTTAGTCCTGCAGCCCTTGCTCTTCTTGGATCTTTATGTCCTCCATCTTGGAGCTTTTGATCAGATGTATAAGCATGGACAGTAGTCATCATTGCCTTCTCTACCCCAAAATTTGCAACCATAATTTTGGCAACTGGCGTTATGCAGTTTGTTGTGCAGGAGGCATTATCAATTATTGCTTCTCCTTTATACTTTTCATCATTAACAGAAATTACAAATGTTGAAACATTTCCTCCTTTTGAAGGAGATGAAAGAAGAACTTTTTTAGCACCAGCTGTTAAATGCGCCTGAAGTTTATCTTCGGACGTAAATTTTCCCGTAGATTCAATAACTACGTCAACATCTAGAGCCTGCCATGGAAGTTTAGTTGGATCTTTTTCAGAAAAAACCTTAATCTCTTTTCCGTCTACTACAAATGCATTTTCTTTTGTTTCAAGACTGTGACCTGTTAAAAGTCCGTAGACAGAATCATATTTCAAAAGATTGAGCCAGCCTTTAATATCTGCTGAAGAGCCCGCGTTAATTGCCACGACTTCAATTTCGGAGGAATGTTTTTCAAGAATTACCCTATGCGCTACGCGTCCAATTCTACCATAGCCATTTATTGCAACTCTAATCATAAAGTGAGTATACCTTAGAACAAAAATTGAGACAAGAGGAAATTGTGATACTATATATAGTATCAATGGGACTTGTTAAAAACTACGAAATCTTAGCAAAAACTCCTCAGCGAAAAATTGTTCTAGATCTAATAGAGGAAGGTCTTGCCTCAATTCAGCCAAAAAAAGTATTAAGCGAAGAGTTAAAATTTACAGATGGTGTTTTAAGAATTAAAAATACAGATTTCAATTTGGAAGAATTTGACAGAGTATATCTTCTTGGAATTGGAAAAGGCTCTGCAAGGATTTCTAAAATTTTAGAAACTCTTCTGGCAGAAAAATTAACAGAAGGATTTGTAATAGACGGCGTACAGGAAAATTTCTCCAAAATTAAAGAAACAATTGGCACTCATCCCCTACTGTCTCAAGCAAATCTTGATTTTACACAAAACGTTGCTGAGAAACTTGGAAATTTAACAGACAAAGATTTAGTTATTGTAGTCATTTGCGGCGGAGGATCAGCAATGTTTGTACTTCCACAAGACGGGGTAACGCTAAAAGAAGAAATTAATGTTAACGGACAACTTTTGAGATCTGGCGCTACCATTCAAGAAATGAATGTTATCAGAAAACATTTAAGCAAAGTCAAAGGCGGAGGTCTGGCAAAGACAATTTACCCTGCAAAAATTGCAGGACTTATATTTTCTGATGTTCCGGGAAATGATTTATCCGTAATAGCTTCAGGTCCAATAACAAAAGACCCATCAACAATTGCTGATGCTAAAAGAATTATTGAAAAATATAATATTGATGCAAAGATTACAGACAAGCTCATGGAGCCTCCAAAAGATGACAAATATTTTGAAAATGTTTCAACATTTCTTATGCTTTCAAATCAAACAGCTCTAAACGCGATGTCTGAAAAAGCAAAAAGCCTAGGAATACAAACAAGAATCTATTCAGAAAAATTCCAGGCAAACGCTACAACTGCGGGTCAGCAACTTACAACAGAGGTTCAAAAGAGTGAAATCATTCTTGTTGGCGGAGAAACTTCTCTTCTTGTAACCGGAAATGGAATTGGCGGAAGAAATCTTGAAGTTATATTAAACACCCTTAAGTTTTTAGATGAAAACACTATTATTGCTTCTTTTGACAGTGATGGCTGGGATAATTGTATTGCAGCGGGAGCAATTGGAGATTATTTAACTATTGAAAAAGCACAAAAACAAAATCTGGATATTCAAAAATATCTTAAAGAAAACAACAGTCTTGAATTTTTTGAAAAAACAGAAGATGCTATTATGACAGGGAGATTACCTAGTAATGTTTCAGATATTATTATTGTTTATAAACCATAATGGATAAATTATCTAAGGAAAGAATAAAAGATTTAAAGCTAAAAGCAAACAAAGTAAGACAGCTTATTATTGAAATGCTGGTTGAAGCAGGAAGCGGGCACAGCGGCGGACCTCTTGGAATGGCAGATATTTTTACTGCATTTTACTTTCATATTCTTAACCACAAACCGAGCGAACCAGAATGGGAAGATAGAGACAGATTAATTCTTTCAAATGGACACATTGTTCCAGTGCGCTACGCCGCTATGGCACTTTCAGGATATTTTCCAATAGAAGAACTTATGACTTTGCGAAAAATAAACTCAAGACTTCAGGGACATCCACACCGCACTGCCTTGCCAGGAGTAGAAACAACATCGGGCCCTTTAGGAGAAGGGCTTTCACAGGCTATTGGAATTGCTCTTTCTTGCCGCCTCGATAACAAGAAATTTAGGACTTACTGTATAACATCAGACGGAGAACATGAAGAAGGAAACATATGGGAAGCAGTTATGTTTGCAGGCAAATACAAAGTAAACGTTATAAATGTTATTGACAGAAATAGAATTCAAATTGACGGAAACACAGAAAATATCATGCCTCTTGATCCCCTAAAAGAAAAATATGAAAGCTTCAACTGGCATGTAATTGAAGTTGATGGAAATGATATAGAAGCGTTTATTGAAGCTATTGAAAGTGCAAAAAAGATTGAAAACAAACCTGTATTTATTCTTGCCAACACAATTCCTGGAAAAGATGTTTCATTTATGGAAAATGATTATACTTGGCATGGGAAACCTCCAACAGAAGAAGAAGGAGACAAGGCAATGGCGGAACTTAAAACTATTCAAAAGGAGCTTGAGAAGTAATATGTTAAATAAAAGCTTATTTTTAAATGAGGGAATGTTTGACAAAGAGGCTAAAAAAGACGCAACAAGAAGCGGTTATGGAACAGGACTATTGGCACTAGGACAAAAAGACAAAAACGTTGTAGCTCTTTGCGCAGACCTTACGGAATCTACAAAAGCAGATAAATTTGCAAGCGCTTTCCCTGAAAGATTTTTTCAAGTTGGAGTCGCAGAACAAAATCTAGCTTCAATTGCTGCAGGTCTTGGAATCTCAGGCAAAACGGTTTTTATTTCCTCTTATGCAACTTTTTCTCCTGGAAAAAATTGGGAGACAATAAGAACAACAATTATTTACAACGAAGCAAACGTTAAATTTGCAGGACACCACTCTGGAATTATGACAGGACCTGACGGCGCAACCCACCAAGCAACAGAAGATATTGCTTCTGTCAGAGCTTGGCCAAAAGTAAAAATAATAAATCCATGCGACAGTATTCAAGGAAATCTTGCAACAATTGCTGCAGGAGAAGAAAAAGGAGCATTCTATCTAAGGTTCTCAAGAGACAAGTCAGTCATAATGACAACAGAAAAAACTCCTTTTGAAATAGGAAAGGCTCAAGTTTTCTGGACAAGCGATAAACCTCAGGCGGTAATTTTTGCAACAGGATATCTAGTTTTTAATTCCCTTGTGGCTGCAAAAGAGCTTGAGGAAGAAGGAATTCAGGTTATTGTCACAAACATACATACAATAAAACCTCTTGACGAAAAAGCAGTTATTGAGCAGGCAGAAAAAGCCGGAGCAGTGGTTAGCGTTGAGGATCATCAAGTTGCGGGAGGAATGGGAAGCGCCGTAGCTGAAGTTTTGGCAAAAAATCTTCCAACTCCTCAGGAATTTGTTGGAATGCAGGATGTATTTGGAGAATCTGGAAAACCTGATGAACTTGTAGAAAAATATGGAATGGGAGTAGCTTCTATAAAGTCTGCTGTTAAAAAAGTTATAGCAAGAAAATCAAAGTGAGTTTTGACATGAAGCAATCTTGAATCCCGATGCAATAATGCCGAGCTAGTAAGTCTTTTATGTTAGCATCGTAGACGGATTTTAAATTAGTTGCCGAAGATTGCGAAACTGGCAAAATGAACGAAGTAAAAAAATGAATGACAAACTGCTTTCTGAACTTAAAAAGATAGTCCATATTTCAACCGATGAAAACACACTTGCAGAATTTTCCCACGACGCTTCCCTATTTGAAGTAAAACCACAAGTAGTTGCTTATCCGGAAAATGAAAAAGATATACAAAATTTAATTAAATTTGTTTCAGCAAATAAAAATGAATACCCCAATCTTTCTTTAACTGCAAGAAGCGGAGGTACAGATATGGGAGGCGGCTCCATTAATGACTCTATAATTATTTCTTTTGAAAAATTAAATAAAGCTCCCCAAATTAATGGTGAAATCGCAACAACTCAACCAGGGGTTTACTACCGTGATTTTGAAAAAGAAACCTTAAAAAAACACCTTATCTTTCCTTCTTATCCTGCATCTAGGGAAATTTGCGCAATGGGTGGGATTGTAAACAACAACTCTGGAGGAGAAAAATCCCTGCAGTACGGAAAAACAGAAAAATATGTAGAAAGAGTTAAGGTTGTTTTGTCTGATGGAAGTATTTGTGAATTAAAACCTTTGAATAAGTCTGAACTTAGCGAGAAAATGAAGTTAAAAAGCCTGGAGGGAGATATTTACAAAAACATGTTTGAACTTATTGACAAAAACTATGACGAACTTCAAAAAGCAAAGCCCCAGGTTTCTAAAAACTCAGCGGGATATTTTCTGTGGAACGTTTGGGATAAAGAAACACAGATTTTTGATTTAACAAAGCTTTGGGTAGGGGCGCAAGGAACACTAGGAATGCTTTTGGAGGCTGATATTAAACTTGTTCCAGTTCATAAAAACCGGGAGATGATGATCATATTTCTCAAGGACTATTCACACTTAAATCAGGTAATAGATACTGTGCTTCCTTTGAAACCCGAGAGCTTTGAATCCTATGATGACAATACGCTAAAGCTTGCTCTTAAATTTTTCCCAGCTTTTGCAAAACTTTTGGGCACAAAGGGAATAATTCAAACTGCTTTTGACTTTTTACCTGAGTTTTTAATGGTTTTGTTTGGAGGACTTCCAAAACTTATTCTGCAAATAGACTTTACGGGAGACAATCCCGAGGAGCTTAAACAAAAAATTGAAGAACTTAAGGAAAAATTAAAACCACTTCACCCAAAAACGCGGATTGCCATTGGAAAACAAGAACAAAAGTACTGGGCAATAAGAAGAGAAAGTTTTAATTTGCTTAGGCAAAAAATAAAAAACATGCATACTGCCCCATTTATTGATGACTTTGTTCTTAATCCAAAAGACGCAGCCCAAGTTTTGCCGAAAATATCTGCAATTATTAAAAGACATAAAGGTTTTATTTTTACGATTGCAGGACACGTTGGAGACGGAAATTTTCATATTATTCCACTTGTTGATATTGAAAATAAGAAAGTAAGAGAGGCAATTCCTGTTATTGCAAATGAGGTTTACGACATTATAACGGAACATAAAGGCTCTATAACAGGAGAGCACAATGACGGACTAATAAGAACCCCCTATCTTGAGAAAATGTACGGAGAAAAAATTGTAGAATTATTTGCTAGGACAAAAAAGATTTTTGATCCGCAAAATATATTTAACCCAAGAAAAAAAGTTAATCCAGACGAAAACTTTGCTCTTTCCCACATAAGAACAAACTGGTAAAATAATAAACTATGATAAATTACGATGATTTTGCAAAGGTTGAAATGCAAATTGGAACAATTTTGTCTTGTGAACCTGTTGAAAAATCAGAAAAATTATTAAAACTAGAAGTAGATTTTGGGACGGAAAAAAGACAAATCCTATCTGGCATTGCAAAATATTATTCCCCGGATGATTTAGTCGGAAAACAGGCTGCTTTTGTGACAAATTTGGAGTCCAGAGAAATGATGGGACTTGAAAGCCAAGGAATGATCTTAGCAACTGGAACAGATGAAAAAATTGTATTAATGCAACCGGCCGAAGAAGTCCCCAACGGCAGCAAGCTTGGATAATTGTGCTATACTTTCTGCATGCCACTACAAGACATAATTTTTACCATAGGAACATGGATTTTTGTAATAGCCCTTATTCCTACACTTAGAGGAAACCAGAAACCTGAAATCTCTACAAGTCTTATGACTGGAATTGTCCTTGCAGTCTTTGCTCTAACATATCTTAGCCTTCATCTGTGGATGAGCATGGCATCTACTTTTGTTACATCGGGAATGTGGCTTACTCTTTCGTATCAGAGATACAAACAGAAATAATTATCTAAGGGCTTCAATTCCTGGAAGTTTTTCTCCTGAAAGAAACGCAAGCATTGCACCCCCTCCAATTGAATAAAAAGAAAATTTGTCAAGAAGTTTCTCTTTGTCAAGAAAAGCTATTGTATCTCCTCCGCCTACAATAGAGTATGCGCCGCTTTCTATAATACCTTTAGCAAGTCTTCTAGATTGTAAGGTAAATTTACTATCCTCTACTTTTCCTACTGGACCATTCCAAATAATAGTTTTTGCAAGTTTTATAATCTGCAAAAAATTATCAGTACTTTCACTTGTAATATCCAACCCAGACTCTTCCATTTCAGATACTAAAAGTGCCGAACGGATTTTATCTTGCTTTTCGTGCTGGAGCTTCAAGAGTATTTTAGTTTCAGTTGCCAACTTTCCTCCAACCAAAACATAATCTGCTATATCATGCATTTTGTCTATTAAAGGCAGCTTTGTCTCTATTTTTGCCCCTCCTACAATTACAATAAGAGGTCTTTTTGGATCCTGCATAACTTCTGACAAAACATTAACTTCTTCTTCAAGCCTAAACCCTGCAAAATGAGGCAAATATTTAGGCATCTCGGAAACAGATGAATTTTTTCTGTGGGAAACGGCAAATGCATCATTTACATAAATGTCTGCAAGGGCTGCCAATTTTTTTGCAAAGAAATCTTCACAATCTTCTTCTGCTTTATAAAACCTTATGTTCTCAAGTAGAAAAAGATTTTCTGCAAATTTCCATCCCTCAAATCCCTCAATTTCAGATTTATTGCTTTTATAGCCTGTTTCTTTTTCTATCCAACTGCAAACAGGAGCAAGGCTGAAATCTAGATTTTTAATCCCTTTGGGACGCCCCAAGTGTCCGCACAGAATTACTTTTGCTCTATTATTTAGAAGATATTTAAGAGTTGGAAACCATGCGCGCAGCCTTTCGGGATCTAAAATCTTTCCGTCTTCAACAGGAACATCTAAATCTACTCTCAGGAAGATGTTTTTCCCGGAAACACTTTGGCCCTTAATGCTTGGCAATTTTATATTCATTTAATCTGTAAATTCCTGACAGAACATTTCTCCATATATTCCCCCATCTATAGCTCCAATACCTACTTTACCAAAATTCACAGACATTATATTTGCTTTGTGTCCCGGGCTATTCATAAGCCCTTGCATTGCTGTCTGCACGTTTGGGGCAAGAGCCAAATTTTCCCCTGCATATGAATAAGAAATATTAGATTTATCCATTCTATCAAATGGCGAAAGCCCTTCCGGCGTATAGTGAGAAAAATACCCCCTCTTAAACATGTCTTCACAATGAGCTCTTCCCACCTCGCTTAGAGAATTATTAAAAACAAGCTTTGCGGCTCCTGCTTTTTCTCTTTCAATGTTTACAATTTCAAACATTTCCTGTTCAGACTTTTGATCAATGGAAAAATTATCAGTTTTAAAATTCAAAGAAACAGATTCATTGCTTTTTGGCTCAACAGTTAAAAAATTTAAGGTATCCAAAGCAGCTCCTCCAAAAATACTGCTAATGTTTTTTTCAATTCCCTGAGTATTTGAAACAAAAAAACTACCTATTTTTGACTCAGAAATATAGTTTTTAAGGCTTGGCGACAAAGGCAATGACATGAATAGAGTCAAAAAAAATGTCACTATAATCGTACAAGACAAAAATCCAGGAATAATTCCTAAAAAATTGTTTACTTTTAAAAGACCTGCTTTTGAAGAAATTGTCTTAAGAACATATGCTCCTATAATCTTTTTAGATAGTTTTCCTATTAAAATTTCCAATAAAAATGCCAAAAGCATAAACGCTATGGCATTAGAAAAGCCTATTGATAAAGAAAGTATGTGCGAGATATTACTTGCAAAAAGTGAATAATACTTAAGCGCAATTACAAATGAGAGAAAAAAACTTACAAAATCTATAATGCCGCTCAAAAATCCTACTCCATAGCCTTCAATAATAAAGAAAAGGAAAACAGCCATAATCAAAAAATCTATAGAATTAAATTGAGAGAAAAAGGAAGAAAACAAAGAAATAAGATAGGCAAACGCATTCATACAATTATTATAATAAAACTGCAATATGTTGTCATGGGTAGAATCAAAATGATATTATCTAAGATATGGCAGAAGCAATTTCAAAGGGAAAAAAGATTTTTAAAAAAATCCTCAAGAAAAAAAGATACTCAATAACATTAGCTATTTTAGGAATTCTCTTACTGCTTCTTGTAGCTTTCATAATCAAAGACATTCCCTCCCCTACAAATCTTGGCAGCACATCAATGCCTCAATCAACTCAAATTTACGACAGGAATGGAAGGCTACTTTATACAGTTTATTCAAATAAAAATCAGAGCTTTGTCCCCCTTTCACAGATTCCAAAGCACATGCAGCAAGCAACAATTGCAATTGAAGACAAAGATTTTTATCAGCATGGAGCAATTGATTTAAGAGGAATAGCCAGAGCATTCATCTCAATTGTTATTCATAAGCAGCTTCAAGGAGGTTCGACCTTAACTCAACAGTTAGTAAAAACAAGCCTTTTGACTCCGGAGAGAACAATAACAAGAAAAGTAAAAGAGATAATTCTTTCTTTTGCAACAGAAGCAATATATCCAAAAAGTAAAATTTTAGAACTTTATCTAAACCAAGTTCCATATGGAGGTACAGCGTATGGAGTAGAGGCAGCATCTGAGACTTATTTTGGCAAAAAAGTACAAGATTTGGACATTGCAGAAGCTGCTCTTTTAGCAGGACTTCCTGAAGCGCCAACAACATACTCTCCTTTTGGTTCACATCCAGAACTTGCAAAACAAAGACAAGAACAGGTTATAAAAAATATGCACGACCAAGGATATATAACAGCAGAGCAGGAACAAAAAGCCCTGAAAGAAAAATTAGTTTATCAAAAAGTTTCAAGCAACATAGAAGCTCCGCATTTTGTTTTATATGTAAAAGATTTATTAATTCAAAAATATGGACAGCAGACTGTTGAGGAAGGTGGACTTAAAGTAACAACAAGCCTTGATTTAAAGCTTCAAGAATATGCCCAAGCTACAGTTTCAGCAGAGGTTTCATCGCTTAAGCCATACAATGTTTCCAACGGAGCAGCAGTAATTTCAGATCCAAAAACAGGAGAAATACTTGCAATGGTAGGAAGTAAGGATTATTTTGATACGTCAATTGATGGAAATGTAAACATTGCTCTTTCGCTGCGACAGCCTGGTTCTTCTATAAAACCCATAAATTATGCAGTTGGACTTATTCACGGGTACACTGCAGCAACTCCATTTGCAGACAGCAGAATTTGCTTTCCTAACGCAAATGCACCCGCATATTGTCCTGTTAATTATGATGGCAAATTCCATGGTATAGTTCAAATGAGATTTGCTCTTGCTAACTCAATTAATATCCCTGCTGTCAAAATGCTAAAGCTAAACGGTGTACCGTCAATGATTGCAACAGCATCAGCAATGGGAATCACTACTTTTACAGACCCGCAGCGTTATGGATTGTCTTTGACTCTTGGAGGAGGAGAAGTAAGCATGCTTCAAATGATGACAGCTTATGGAGTTTTTGCAAACAGCGGATATAGAATTGACCTTCACCCAATTCTCAAAGTTACAGACAGCAGAGGTAAAGTTCTAGAAGAATATAAACCTCTTGCTTCCCCTATATTTGGCAGAAAAGTACTCCCAGAAGGCGTTTCTTTTATAATTTCAAGCATTTTATCTGATAATGATGCCAGAGCACAAGAATTTGGAACAAACTCCCCGCTTAGAATCGGGAATTTGCCTGTTGCTGTAAAAACAGGAACAACAAACGACTTTAGAGACAACTGGACATTCGGATATACACCTTCTTACGTTGTTGGAGTATGGGTCGGAAACAATGACAATCACCCAATGAGCGGGCTTGTTTCAGGAATTACAGGAGCTGCTCCAATTTGGCACGCATTAATGGCACACGTTTTGGAGAACAAAACTTCTGAGCCTTTTGGGCGCCCTCCAGACGTAATCCAAAAAGCAATTTGTGCAATTTCAGGACTTATTCCTGGAGCAGATCCTGCAAGCAGGTGTCAGACGCGCTTTGAATTCTTTGTAAAAGGAACAGAACCCAAAATGGTTGACCTTGGCAATCAGAAAGTTTTTGTAGACAAAACTACTAATGCGCTTGCTGCACCAGGGCAAACAGATAACGTTGAACAAAGAGATGAGCTGATGGTTAAAGATGCAACGGGGGAAAATTACTGCGTAACATGCGCACACCCCCAAGACGCTACTCCAAGCGCACATTGACCTCAAGGTTTTACCACTTTTAATAAAAATAGCCCTGTAGTATAATTCTCCCATCCCAAATGGTGGGCCTGCCTTATCTCATTTTATAAATCTACAAGTATGGTTTTTTTAGAAGACTTATTAAATTTAATTCTGACTTTTCTTATTTTTATAGGAGACTCCGTTATTTTATTGGCAAAAATGATAAAAAATGGATTAATTTTTATTAAAAATAGCTTCAAAAAGAAACCAAAACAAAAAACCTTGAAAAAGAAAAAATATAGAGAAA
>CAYYAC010000008.1:2256-5214 GCA_964469995.1 uncultured Gammaproteobacteria bacterium | reverse complement strand
AGCTTCAAAAAGAAACCAAAACAAAAAACCTTGAAAAAGAAAAAATATAGAGAAATTAAGCTATTCCCTCTTCCATTTGCTATAAAAATAAAATATTTCACAATTGGGGTTTTGTTTTCTGCGATTTTTATATTCATTCCACTTTTGGTTTTAATTTTTTTACAAGACCTTCCAAACCCAAAATTACTATCAATACAGGAAAGTTCCCAAACAACAAAAATTTTTGACAGAAACGGAAAGATGCTTTTTCAAATATATGCAGACCAAAACAGAACCTATGTTCCGCTTTCCCAAATTCCTAAAGATTTGCAGAATGCAACAATTGCAATTGAAGATAAAAACTTTTATACAAATGCTGGATTTGATGCACAGGCAATTTTAAGAGCAGCAATTGCTGATTTATCCGGAAGCTCTCTCCAAGGAGGTTCAACTATAACGCAGCAGCTTATAAAATCTACTCTTCTAAATTCTGAACAAAGTATTCAAAGAAAAATAAAAGAATTGGTTCTTGCCATATGGGCACAACATATATATACAAAACCTCAAATTTTGGAAATGTATTTCAACCAAGTCCCATACGGAGGCACTTCATGGGGAGTTGAAGCAGCGTCTCAAACTTATTTTGGACAGCATGTAAAAGATTTGGATTTAGCACAAAGCGCATTTTTGGCTGGACTTCCTAAAGCTCCTACAACATACTCTCCTTACGGAACAAACCCAAATCTTTGGAAAGGAAGACAAAAAAATGTATTAGACAGAATGAGAGAATTAAGATACATAACAGAAGAGCAGGAAAGCAAAGCTTTGTCGGAAGAATTATCTTTTGACACTCCTCAGGTTCCTCTTCTTGCTCCTCATTTTGTGATGTACGTTAGAGATTTGCTTGTACAAAAATATGGAATAGAAACAGTGGAAAAAGGCGGACTCAGGGTTAAAACGACCCTAGATTTAGATTTGCAGAAAAAAGCACAAGAGATAGTAGCAGAAGAAGTACAAAAAGCAGCTGATTTAAACGTTGGAAATGGCGCAGCTCTTATAACAAACCCAAAAAATGGAGATATTTTGGCAATGATTGGAAGCAAGGATTATTTTGATCAAAATGGAGGAAATGTAAATCTAACAACGTCACTGCGCCAGCCTGGTTCTTCTATAAAAGTAATTACTTATTCAGCTGCTCTGTCCAGCGGTTTTACAGCAGCAACACTGCTTGACGATTCACCTGTATCTTTTTCAAGCCCAGGTGCGCCAACCTATTCACCAGTAAACTATGATGGAACTTTCCATGGAAGAGTATCTTTGCGAATAGCTCTAGCAAATTCTTTAAACATTCCAGCAGTTAGAACACTTAATAAAATTGGAGTTAAGTCGCTCGTTGATTTGGCAAAAAAGATGGGAATAACAACCTGGAATAACCCCAGCGACTACGGCCTGTCTTTAACTCTTGGAGCAGCAGAGGTAAAAATGACAGACATGGCAGCAGCTTATGGAACACTTGCAAACGCAGGACAAAAAGTTGAATTAAATCCAATTGCAGAAATAGATGATGCTCAGGGAAATGATATTGAAAAAAAGGAAGTAAATAAAAAAATGGTATTAGATCCTGGAGTTGCCTACATAATATCCAGCATTCTCGCAGATAACAACGCCCGTTCTATGGAATTTGGGCCTAATTCTCCTCTTAATCTCGCCGGCCACACAGTTTCTGTTAAAACAGGAACAACAGACAATAAAAGAGACAATTGGACAATAGGATATACCCCTTCAATTCTAGTTGCAGCATGGGTTGGAAATAATGATAACAGCCCAATGAACCAAGCTCTTGCATCTGGAATTACAGGCGCTGCTCCAATCTGGAACAGACTTATAAATGCTGTTATTTCAAAAAATGACGAAAAATTTCAGCAGCCTTCAAATATAGTTCAAAAACCATGTATTGGAAGACAGGAATATTTTATAAAAGGCACAGAAAATTCAGTTGCTTGCGCATTTGCTCCTTCGGCTTCACCAACAACTACTGCGCTAAAACGATAAATAAGCATGTCTATAATTTAAACCGAAAGTGTTTTTAATTTTTCGTATTGTTCTTGTGGGTTTCCTCCAAAAATAAAGCTTGTTGCCACACAACTTACAGCTCCTGCTTCTTTTATGTCAAAAATATTTGAATCATTTATTCCCCCATCAACTTCAACTGGAATAAAGGTTTTATCAGCTATTCCTCTTATTTTTTCTACAACTCTTGCATCAAATTTTTGTCCTGAAAAACCTGCATTTACAGACATCAAAAGTATGCTGTCCAAATCTTCAAATGGAACTTTTATGTCATCAATGGAAGTTTTTAAATCTATTGCAAGGCCCACTTCTCCCAACATTTGACCTTGAGAAATAAACTCTGATTGGTCTGGCATTTTTTCAATATGACCCATAAAACGGCTAAAACCAGCATCTGCCCATGGACGCAAATATTCAATCGGATTTTCAACCATCATATGCAGCTCAAAGAAAAAATCATTTGCATATTTTTTAAATGGCGCTGGGTCTAAAAAAGTAGTATTTGGAGCAAATTTACCGTCAATAAGGTCAACGTGTATTGATTTTGCAAAAGGACGCACAATTTCTAATTTTTTTTCAATCTCATTCCAATCTTTTTCTAAAATTCCGGGAAGTATTTCAAACATTTTCTATTTTTTTAATTTTATCAATGCGTCTTGCGTGCCTCTGCTCATCTGAAAAAGGAGTATCCAGGAAAGTTTCAACTGCTTTTATCGCATCTTCTTCTGTTAAAAATCTTACTCCCAAAGAAAGCATATTGGCATTATTATGACCTCTTGTTAATTTTATTATCTCAAAAGGATCCTGGCTTTTGTTTCCGTCTACGTCTACAGCCTGTGCAGGAGTGGCTTTAGTATAAAAAACCGCACACCTTACACCTTTTATTTTATTTGCTGCCATTGCTTCTCC
>CAYYAC010000008.1:0-2156 GCA_964469995.1 uncultured Gammaproteobacteria bacterium | reverse complement strand
CTCCAAAGTCATAAGTCCTTTTTCTGCTCCAACACTTACTATAACAGATGCGGCATTTTTACTTCCCCATAGCATTGCCTCTTGCAAAGGTTTCCCCAAAATCACGGCTGCTAGAAATCCGCTTGAATATGCATCTCCGGCACCTGCTGCAGAAATAACATCAACATTAATTTTATCTTGATGCAACATTTCTCCGTTTTCAGACATTAAATCAGACCCATTCTCCCCATCTGTTATCAAAACTATTTTTGGACCCATATTTTTAAGCTCCATCAGCAAATCTTTTAAAGGCTTTTGCCCTACAAGCTTTTCTGCTTCTTCGCGGTTGACAATAAAAATTTCTGTTTTAGGCAAAAGATATGAAAAAGAAGCAAGCCCTTTCTCAATTTGTGCAGTTCCAGGATTAAATGCAAGTTTCGCGCCAGATTTGCTCAAAAAATTAGACAGGTTTTGATAAGCCTTTTCCCAATCCCCTGCCAAAGAGGTTAAATAAACCCAGTCTGCTTTGGTGTTGTCAAAATTAAATTGATGCAAACTTTCTGCTTTTTCTGCAAATATAGTTCTGTCGTCTTTGTAATTTAGAATTATAGAAAATGAAGATGGTCCACTATTTTGGGCAACTTTTGAGGTATCTACTCCTTCAGATTTTAATGCAGTTAAGATTTTCTGTGCAAACTCATCACTTCCAATATCTGTCATTATTGAAGAATTAACACCCAGTCTTTTAAGACCAACGGAAACATTTGCTGCATTTCCGCCAACTGCAAAATTAGCATTCTTAAAAAGGACTTTGTCTCCTAAATGCAAAGAAAGCTCTTCTGTTTTTTCATCAAATTTAAAATGAGGATTATTTGGATCTATTGGAAGAAAAAGGTCTACGTCCGCGCCGCCTATTACTAAAACATTGTTTTGCATAAAACTATACTACCAAAAAGCAGAACTTTATCAAAGCTATTTACCAATAACAACCAGCGCGTCAGCTGAAGAGCTTGCGTCTAAATCAGAGGATGTAGAACCTACTGTGTAATTTGCAGACAAATCTTTTTTAAGAAGAGACAGATAATTGGTTTTTGTACTTTTAACCTGGACTGTAACGTTTGTAAAATCCTGAGTAGCTGCATTTGTTGGAGGAAGAGTATTGTATCCAAGGCTTGCTAAATAGTCCGATGCTTTTCCTGCAGCTCCTTGCACATCACTTCCGTTTTCAACAAGAACTGTAAGTCCGCTTCTATCAAGTCCTGTTGCGCTGTCTACTGGATTTGCTTTTGGTTTTGGTGTCGCGGTAGGTGTTGGTGTTGGAGTTCCTGTGTCTGTTGGAGTTGGTGTTATTGTATCTGTTGGAAAAGGAGTTTCTGTTATAAAGTCTGTTGGAGCAGGGGTTATTTGTGCAGAATTATTAGAACTACTTCCCCCTAAAAGCTTAAAAGCCCCAAAAAGTAATATGAGTATTACAACGATTGCTCCTAACAAATAAAAGAACCTTGGATTCCTCTTTTTAGGAGTGCTTATTGGGGCAGAAGGTGTTTGGTCAAAAGTTAAACCTTCCATGAATTCTGAAAAAAGTATAGCACATCGGATTGTCTTGTCAAGACAATCTTTAAAGTTTGGTATAATAATGGTTCTATGCGAAGCTTTCTTCCTCATATTTTTGTTGCTGTTTTCTTAAGCATTCTCATTTTTCTAAATATCTTTATTCTTCCAAGCCTTGCCCAAACAGACAGATGCACAGATCCAGCTCAAATTAGCGGAATGAATGAAAGTGATTTGTCTAATTGTCTTGACGCCCTAAATAGAGCAAAAAACCAATCAGTTGCTGCGACTGCAGGAGTACAAAAACAGGTAGCTGGAATAAAAGCCAGAGTTGCCCAGATTGAAAATGATTTAGTAGTAAAGCAAAAAAATATAGATGCCGGATATGTAAAACTTGCCAAACAAACTCAAATCTTCAATGACGCAATAAGACGTGACTATATAGATAAATACAGCAATACTACCCTTACCATTTTTCTTTCTGGACTTTCTGCATCTGATATAGCACAGCAAGTTGCTGCGGCTCAGGCTATTACAAACCAAAATGAAGCAATAATTACAAACATTGTAGCTACAGTTCAAAGCTTGAAACAGCAAAAAGCAGACTTAGAAGATGAACAGACAGG
>CAYYAC010000007.1:0-21274 GCA_964469995.1 uncultured Gammaproteobacteria bacterium | reverse complement strand
TCAAAAGTAAAAAATGCTATAATTAATTCATTAAAATAAGGAGCGCTTGCGCTCGAAAGATATGACAGACTTTGTTCACCTACACAACCACAGCGAATATTCTCTTTTAGATGGTTTATCTAAAATAAAAATAATGGTAGCCCGTGCAAAAGAGTTAAACATGAAAGCCCTTGCCATTACTGATCACGGAAACATGTATGGAACAATCGTATTTTTCAAAGCATGCAAAGAAGCAGGAATTAAACCTATTATTGGCTGTGAAATATACATAAGTAAGCGCGGAAAAGAAAATAAAGAAGCAGGAATAGATGGAGACTCAAACCATTTAATTCTGCTTGCTAAAAATATGACTGGATACAAAAATTTGATGAAAATTGTCTCCGAAGCCCAGCTTTACGGATATTATTACAAGCCAAGGACAGACGAAGCCTTACTTAAAAAATATCATGAAGGATTAATTTGCCTTTCTGCCTGCGTTAATGGATATGTTTCGGAACCTCTTTTGGAAGGACAGGAAGAAGAAGCAATAAAAAGAGCAAAAACGCTACAAGAAATTTTTGGAGAAGGAAACTTTTATTTAGAACTTCAAAAACACATTGATGTAAAACCACAAGATCCTCTAAATATAAAACTAATCCAAATGTCAAAAAAACTAGGTATTCCTCTTGTTGCAACAAATGATAATCATTACGTTTATAACGGAGATGCAAGAGCTCAAGAAATCCTACTTTGTATCCAAACGCAAACTACTATAGATACCCCAAACAGAAGATTATCAATGATAGATTCTCCAGATTTTTATATGAAAAGCCAAGAAGAAATGGCTGGTCTTTTTTTGCAAACTCCCGAAGCTTTGGAAAATACTTCAAAAATTGCAGATATGTGTGAGCTAGAGCTTACTTTAGGAAAATGGACAATGCCTATTTTTGCTGTACCGGACGGTAAAACAGCTACGGCATACATTAAAGAGAAAGTAGATGAGGGGCTCATAAAAAGATATGGGGAGATAAGCAAGGAAATAAGAGAAAGAGCAGATTATGAACTCTCTATCATTTTAAAAAAGGGGTACGAAACCTATATTTTAATTGTTGCGGATTTTGTAAATTGGGCAAAAGGGCAAGGAATAACAGTAGGTCCTGGAAGAGGTTCTGCTGCAGGCTCTATTGTTTGCTATGCATTAAGAATCACCGACGTAGACCCTTTGTATTTTATTCTTCCTTTTGAGAGATTTCTAAATCCGGACAGACCATCTGCTCCTGATATTGATTTAGATTTTGCGGATAACAGACGCGATGAAGTTATAGAATACGTAAGACAACAGTACGGCAGAGATAAAGTTGCTCAGATTATTACTTTTGGAACAATGGAAGCTAGAGGCTCTGTAAGAGACACAGGAAGAGCTCTTGGAATGCCATATTCTATGCCTGACAGAATTTCCAAAATGATCCCGCCAGGCTGGCAAGGACACGCAATGACTCTTGAATCTGCTTTGGAACAGAGTCCTGATTTAAAAAGAGCATATGACTCAGAGCCCGAAACAAAAAAACTTTTGGATTTAGCAAAAAAACTAGAAGGTGTCTCAAGGCATGCATCTGTTCATGCAGCAGGCGTTGTTATTGCGGATAAAGATATTACTGAATATACTCCCCTACAAAGAGAGCCCAATGGAGAAAAAATTATTACCCAATACGATATGTACTCTATTGGAGAAGACGGAGTTGGACTTTTAAAAATGGATTTCTTAGGACTTAGAAATCTTACTATTATTCAAGAAACGCTTAGATTTATCAAAGAAAACCAAGGAAAAGATTTAGACTTCTCAACAATAGGATTTGAAGATGAAAAAACCTACAAACTCTTGGCGTCTGGAGAAACAACAGGAATTTTCCAACTGGAATCATCAGGAATGAGAAGACATATAAAAGAACTTAAGCCCACAACCATATTTGATGTTATGGCAATGGTTGCACTTTATCGTCCAGGTCCTATGCAAAATATTCCTGATTTTATTAGAAGAAAACATAATCCCTCTCTAATAACTTTTCCAGACGATAGACTCAAGGAAATATTATCTCAATCTTATGGAATTTTAACTTTTCAAGATGACGTCTTGCTTACAACAATAGCTCTTGCTGGCTATTCATGGCTTGATGCGGATAAGTTTAGAAAAGCAATGGGAAAGAAAATTCCTTCTGAAATGAAAAAGCAGCATGATATTTTTGTGAAAGGAGCTATAAAAAATGGCCTTACAGAGAAAAAAGCAGAAGAAATGTTTAACTTAATTGCTCCATTCGCGGGATACGGTTTTAATAAAGCACATGCAGCTTGCTATGCAACAATTGCCTTCAGAACTGCGTATCTTAAAGCTAACTATTCTGTTGAATTTATGACAGCTCTTTTGACTGCGGAATCAAGAGGATCTACTGGTCCTGCCAAAAACGAAAAAATTGCCCAAGCGGTTGCTGAATGTAAAAGGCTTAATCTGCCTATTCTTCAACCTGATATTAATGCTTCTCAAAGCGATTTCACTATAGAAGAAAATTCTAAAATAAGATTTGGTCTTTCCGCTATTAAAAATGTTGGAGAAGCTGCAATTCAGACTATTTTAGAGGGTCGAAAAAAAGGACCCTTTAAGAGCTTTGAAGATTTTTGTACAAGAGTTAACCTTAGCACTGTAAACAAAAAAACCATGGAAAGCCTTATTAAAGCAGGCGCTATGGACGCTTTTGGAAAAAGAGCAATTCTTTTAATACAAGGGCCTGAAATTATAGATGAAATTCAAAAAAATAAAAAACAAGAACAAGACGGACAAGGTTCTCTCTTTGGAGTGTCAGAAGATACAAAAAAAATCAAAATAGATATGAAAAGTGACATCGAAGATTTTTCTGAACAAGAAAAGCTTTCATTTGAGAAAGAATTCTTAGGATTTTATTTAACCTCGCATCCTTTTATGAATGACCTTTTATCCATTAGGTCTATTATCACTCATGAAATTGATTTTGTAGAAGAAGAAACAGAGGGCAAGAAAGTTACAATAGGAGGAATTATTGAAACAACAAGAAAAATATTTACAAAAAAGAATGGAAACGAAATGGCTTTTATAACAATAGGCAACGAAAAAGGCATTGCAATAGAATGTGTTGTCTTTCCAAAGGTATTTGCTGACTATAAACATTTACTTACAAACGATACAGTTGTAATAATAGAAGGAAAAATTGATGTAAATAATGACAAATCAGTAATAATCGCAGAAAAAATATCTTCAGTTAGAAACTATAGAGCAAGTTAATAATCTTTTCTGCAATTTTCCCCTTGACACAAGCGTAGATTAGCCTTAAAATAAAAGAAAACATAAATGATTACTTTCGCATCAGAATCTATCTTTCGTTTGGGCTTTTTAAATATCACAAATACTCTCCTTGATACTATTCTTGTCGACCTTATAATTGCCGCTCTTGGTATTTTCATCGCCAAAAAAAATTCTTTTATTCCCGGGCTTTTTCAAAGCGGAGTTGAAATGCTTACGGAATGGTTTTATGGCCTAACAGAATCAATAGCTGGGAAAAACACTTCAAAAATCTTTCCCTTCTTTATGACTTTTTTTCTTTTCATTCTTATAGCAAACTGGAGCGGACTTATACCCGGTGTTGGAAGCATCGGGTTTTTTGAAGAAGGAAAACTTGTTCCTCTCTTTAGAGGAGCTTCTTCAGATTTCAACGTAACTCTCGCACTAGCAATTGTTTCTGTTTTTGCTACTCACTTTTTAAGCATAAAAGCAGTTGGAATAAAAGAATATCTAGGCCGTTATTTTTCCCTTAACCCAATTAGTCTTTTTATTGGTATAATGGAATTAATTGGAGAGCTAACAAAGATTATTTCCCTCTCTTTCCGTCTTTTTGGAAATATCTTTGCAGGAGAAGTAGTGCTTATCACGGTTGCGGGAATATTTGCTTTTCTATTCCCTATTCCGTTTATGTTGCTAGAAATAATCGTAGGAATAGTCCAGGCTTTAGTTTTTGCAATGCTTACAATGGTATTTATGTCAATTTTAACAACACCACATCACAGTGAAGCTGAGGAGGTGAGTCACAAATGAATTTTTCAATTTCAGGTGGATTAATTATTTCTCTCGGAGGTATTGTGCCAGCACTTGCTATCGGATGGATTGGAAGCAAAGCAATGGAAGCAATCGGACGTAATCCTGAAGCATCTGCTAAAATTTTACCAGCTATGCTTTTAGGTATGGCTTTCGCTGAAGCTATTGCAATTTATTCCCTAATCTTAGCTTTCGTAAAGTAAGAGTTTTAATATATGGAGTTACTTAAAAATTTTGGGTTTGATCCTGTGCTATTTGTGGCTCAGGTTGTGAACTTTCTATTAATATTTTTTGTCTTAAAAAGGTTTTTATATAAACCTATTTTAGACATGCTTAAAAAAAGAAAAGAAACGATAGAAGAAGGACTTGAGCAGGCAGAAGAAGGAAGGAAACTTTTGGAAGAAGTGCAAGTCAAAGAAAAAGAAATTTTGAAAAAAGCCAGACTGGAAGCAGAACAAATAATAAAAGACGCAAAAATAGAAGCATATGAAGAAGCAAAGAAAATAGAAGAAAATGCAAAAGAGCATGCCCAAAGGCTCATTGAGGACGCAGGAAGACAAATAGAATTATCAGAAAAAGAAACGGAAAAGAAACTGGCTTCATATGTAGGCAAATTGGCAATAGAACTGTTAACTAAATCAAGTAAACAACTGTTCTCTCAAAAAGAACAAAAAGACATTACTCAAAATGCAATGAAAACAATAAAACAATAATGATAAAAAAACACATAGAACAATTGATATTACAAAGCTATACTGGAGACAATCTGGATATTAAGAAAGTAGAAAGATTGATAGCAGGTATTTCTAGAAGAGATTTGAAAATGTATATAAGAGCACTTAAAAATTGGGAGAACAAGAGAAGCATAGAAATCCAAATGCCTGATAATGGATACCAAAAGAATATTAAGATTGATATGATAAAGAAATTATTTCCTAATAAGAAAGTGAAATATTCCCTAAATCCATCTCTTATTTCAGGAATTAAAATTATAAATCAAGATACTATCTATGATTTTAATTTAAAAAATACACTGGAAGATATAATTGATAGTATAATAAAACAATATGATTGACAGTAAAGATATTATAGAAAAATTGGAAAAGGGACTTATGGACTTTTCTTCTGACAAAAAGACTCAGTCTGTTGGAAAAGTAGAAAAAATTACCGATGGAATTATTGTAATCTCTGGACTCTATAAAGCCCAGATGGGAGAAAAGGTCATATTTCAGGACGGCTCAGAAGGAGTTGTTCTTAATCTTGATGAAGATTTTGTTTCCGTCGCAATCCTAACAGGCGGAGAAAAATTAGAAGAGGGTTCTACAGTTAAAACTACCGGCCAAATGATTGGTGTAAATGCATCAAGAGATTTACTTGGAAGAGTAATTAATCCACTTGGAGAACCTTTAGACGCCAGAGTAAAAATAAAAACAGGAACACTTATGCCTATTGAAAAAATTGCAGCTGGAGTTGTACAAAGAGAACCAGTTAATACCCCATTAAAAACAGGCATTAAAGCAATTGACGCCATGATTCCAATTGGCCGCGGGCAAAGAGAACTTATTATTGGAGACAGAGGGCTAGGGAAAACTGCAATTGCAATTGATACCATAATTAACCAAAAACATAACAAAAAACCTGTAATTTGTATTTATGTCGCAATTGGCCAAAAACAAAGCTCAATAGCTCAAGTAATAGATAAACTTAAAGAAACAGGAGCATCAGACTACACAATAGTAGTTGTTGCTTCCGCTTCCGAACCTGCCTCTCTTCAATATCTTGCTCCCTACGCAGGAACAGCGATTGCAGAATACTTTATGGAAAAAGGAGAAGATGTTTTGATTGTTTACGACGACCTTACCAAACATGCATGGGCCTACAGACAGATTTCGCTTGTTCTTAGACGTCCTGCAGGCCGTGAGGCATATCCAGGAGATATTTTTTATCTCCACAGTAGACTTTTAGAACGTGCTGTAAAACTTAATGCAAAAGGCGGAGGAGGTTCTATAACAGCTCTTCCTATAATTGAGACCCAAGCAAATGATATTTCTGCTTACATTCCAACAAACGTTATCTCAATTACAGACGGTCAGATTTATCTTCAAGGAGATTTGTTTAACAGCGGAATAAGACCTGCTGTAAACGCTGGTACTTCTGTTTCTAGAGTTGGAAATTCTGCATTAACAGGAACAATGAAGTCTGTTGCAGGAAAAATGAGATTAGACTTAGCTCAATACGCAGAACTTGCTGCATTTGCGCAATTTGGAAGCGACTTAGACCAAGCTACCCAAGAACAATTGGAAAGAGGCAAGAGAACAACAGAAATTTTAAAACAACCTCAATATAAACCTCTTCCAGAAGCATTAGAAGTTTTAAGTATTTTCGCTGTAACAACTGGACTTATGGATGATTTGCCTATTGAAAATTTTGCGAAATTTGAAGAACAATATCACCAATACATGGAAAAAAGCCACAAGAAAATTGTTTCAGATCTTTCCGCTGGACAGAAAATTTCAGATGACCTTGCTAAAGAAATAACAGAAGCAACAAATAAATTTAAAAAATCTTTTGTTTAAAATATGGCAACATTACTATCATTAAAATCAAGAATAAAAACTGCTAAAAATGTATCAAAAACAACTAAGGCTATGCAGATGATTGCAGCATCAAAGCTAAAAAAAGCCCAAGGAGCTGCTCTGTCTTCTAGACCTTACGCTGACAAACTATCTTTACTTTCTAAAAATCTTCTTTCCAAAATTGAAGAAGAAAATTATCATGAATATATGAAAACTACAGACAAATCTAATAAGACTCTACTTATTGTTTTTGCACCTGAAAAAGGTCTTTGCGGAGCACTTGCAACAAATATGATAAATGAATTATCAAAACAAAGCAGAGAAAATAAGGATCTTTTTGTTGTAACTATTAGGAAAAAAATTCAAAGCTCTGCAAAATCAATGCAGAATGAAATCATAGCTTCTTTTGAACTTGGCACTTCCCTACCACAATTCAACATGGTTTATCCAATTTTACAGATAGTAGACGACTATTTCCTAAACGAAAAAGCAAGCAAAGTACAAATCCTTTATCCAAAATTTGCAAGTCTTTTTTCTCAAGTTCCACAAACAGATACTCTTTTACCAATAGATGTGCCAGAGGAAAAACCTGAACAAATTTCCGAATTTACTCTTTTTGAGCCTGAATCTTCTGAAATTTTGCCAGGACTTTTAAGACATTACATTGAAACCCTTATTCATCAGTATTTCTTAGAAACTTACCTTTCAGAACAGGCTTCAAGAATGCTGTCTATGAAAAACGCAACAGATAATGCAGGAGATATTATAGAAAATCTTCAACTCGAGTATAATAAGTCCAGACAAGAAAAAATAACAAGCGAACTTTTAAGTAGTTCAGGACCAGATTCATATGCCAACTAATAAAAACATAAAAAACGAAGGAATAATAATAGGTATTGCAGGACCTATCATTGATGTCAGATTTTCAGGAGAAACTCCTCTTATAAATGAAGCATTAGTGGTAGAAAGACCAAAGCAAGACGATCTTATATTGGAGGTTGCTTTCTCTATTGGAGACCATGAAGTAAAAACTCTTGCTATGGGCTCCACAGACGGTCTTTCTCGTGGAACAAAAGTAAAAAGAACAGGAGCTCCAATTAAAGTTCCCGTTGGAAGCAAAACTTTGGGACGCATATTTAATGTACTAGGACAAACAATTGATGAAAATGAATCCATAAAGCCAGGCAAAGATGTTTCCTACGATCCAATCCACAAAAATCCTCCTCCTCTTTCAGAACTTGAAACAAAACCTCAAATTTTGGAAACTGGAATAAAAGTTATTGACCTTATTGCTCCTTTTACAAAAGGTGGAAAAGTTGCTGTATTTGGAGGAGCAGGAGTGGGAAAAACAGTTATCGTTAAAGAACTTATCAGAAGTATCGCAATGGAACATAAAGGTCATTCTGTTTTTGCAGGAGTTGGAGAAAGAACACGTGAAGGAACAGATTTATGGCTTGAAATGAAAGAAGCAAACGTTTTGTATAAAACTGTTATGGTTTTTGGACAAATGAATGAACCCCCAGGAAACAGACTTAGAATTGCTTTAACAGCCTTAACAATGGCTGAGTATTTTAGAGACATAAAAAAAGAAGATGTTCTGCTTTTTATAGATAACGTTTTCCGTTTTTCCCAGGCAGGAAGTGAAGTATCTGCCTTACTTGGACGTATGCCATCGGCCGTAGGATACCAACCAACTCTTGCCACCGAAATGGGAAAACTTCAGGAAAGAATTACTTCAACAAAACACGGATCAATCACTTCTGTTCAGGCAGTTTACGTTCCTGCTGACGATTATACAGATCCAGCACCTGTTACCATATTTGCCCATCTTGACGCTACAATTGCCCTAGAACGTGCGATTGCAGATCAGGGAATATATCCAGCCGTTGATCCTCTTGCATCAACTTCAAGAATCCTTGATCCTAACATCGTTGGAGAAGAACATTACAATGTTGCTAGAGGTGTTCAGAAAGTTTTACAAAGATACAAAGACTTACAAGATATCATAGCAATTCTTGGAGTTGATGAACTATCAGATGAAGACAAACTCTTAGTTTCAAGAGCTAGAAAAATTCAAAGATTCTTAAGTCAACCTATGTTTGTTGCTTCAATCTTTACAGGACAGCCAGGAAAATATGTAAAAATAGAAGACACCGTTAAAGGATTCAAAGAAATACTAGACGGAAAACACGATAGCGTTCCAGAGCAAGCCTTCTACATGAAGGGTGGAATAGATGAAGTTGTAAAAGCAAAATAGAATGGATATTCTTCTTGAAATAATTACCCCGGAAAAGGTTATATTCAGTGATAAAGTTTCTGAAGTTCAAGTTCCAACAGAAAATGGACTTCTTGGAATTTTACCCGAACATATTGGTCTTTTTTCAAAAATAATACCAGGAGAGCTAATTATTAAAAAGGGTTCAGATAATCAAATTATTGCAATTACTGGAGGCTTTCTTGAGGTATCAAAAAATAAAGTCACTGTTCTTGCTGACTATGCTATAAGGGCTGAAAATATTGAAGTTGCAAAAGCACTCGAAGCAAAAGAAAAAGCAGAAGAACTTATGAAAGAGAAAACAAACGAAAGAGAAAGCGCAATGATTGAAGGACAATTAAGGCGCGCAATTTTGGAACTTAAGGTAGCAAACAAGTTAAAAGTGACAAAGCCAACTAAATCTTAGGCTTGTTTTTCAAAAACTCTTTTCCTTTTCCAACTCTTATATCTATAGGTATTCCTGCTTTACAAAGCTTACAATCTTTTTCATCCCATGAGTCCATTTGAATATCTATCAGCGAATCTATTTTTGAAATCCCAATGTCCCCAGGTTTAACATTTCCCCTATTGCACAACACCCCAAGACCAACTACCTTTCCTCCTGTTTTCTTTATTAAGGAGATAACCGTTTTTACTGAACCACCCGTCGTAATAATATCTTCAACAACCAAAACCTTTTTTCCTTTTACTAAATCCGCATATCCTCTTTTAAATTCAAACTCTCCCTTTATGTCTCCTTTTTCTGCAGGAACTCCAAGTATTTCTTTTTTTGTTAATTTAGAAAGCTCATCTGCTGTATTGTTAGCCAGAATTATCGCACCAAGCTGAGGACCCACAACAACATCAACTCCAGCGTCTTTGAAATCTTTAGCCCACATAGCACACAAGGCTCTAGCTTGAGCTGTGTGAGGATAAACTGCATCTTTATTGATATATGAGCTTCCATGCCTTCCCGATGTGTAGACGAAATGGCTGCCAGTAAGCACCGCACGCGTATCTGTTAAAATTTTTCCTACAATTTTTTGCCTTTTATCTAAAACTTTTACCATTAATTAATTCCTATCTGAGAAGCTAACATCTCTGCTGCTTTTTTCATATCTTCTACTCCAGTTATCCCTCTGCCCACAATCGCATGCCAGTTATCCCCTGCGACTTTATTCATTTCAGACACTATCCCGTTTTGAGTTAAAAATCCGGGAGCATATAAAGTAAATTCATTTTTCCCTAAAATACTTTCCAATAATTCTCTATACATAGATACAATATCTATTTTATTTCCAGGAACAACAAAATCTACTACGCCATTTTCGGCTGCTTGAGTATAAATTCTCTTGGGTGCATCATCAGCTATATATCCGCCTTCGCTTGCCAAAAATCTAGTGTGGGTCATGTGTCCGCCAACCATCACAGCAAGACCTTCATCTTGACATGCTTTTGTCCATGCAATTTGGGTATCAGGACTTGTAAAAGGGAAAAGGATTGCACAGTCAATTCCAGATTTTGAAACTCCTTTTGCAAAATTTACCCCCGTGTCTGGAATGTCATTTCCTGCCTTTTGCTGATCAAAAATTATTGGAAGATTTGTATAAGCTTTTATTATTTTTACTACTTCTATGAGGCCATATGGGTTAGCAAGTTCCATTCCAACTTTATATCCGCCTATTCCCTTAACACCACATGTATTTTTAATTAAGTTTTCCAGTGCTTTTAAATCAGGAACATCGCAAGAAGGAATTATGCTCTTTTGTATTGATATTAGTTTACGAGTTAACAAGTTAAAAATAAATTAACAAATACGCAAAAGGTTGTCAATGACTCAAAAATTTCATACAATAGGAATGCCTGCCGGAGTAACTCAGTGGTAGAGTAGCTCTTTCGTAAAGAGCAAGCCGTGAGTTCAACTCTCACCTCCGGCTCTTTAATAATATGCCAAAAAGACAATCAAGATTATCAAGAAGAATAGAAAGCAAGAGTAAAGCAAATTTAATTTTAAGTCTTTTGGGAATTTTGGCAGTCTTGTTTTTAGTAATAAAACTCGGGATTCCTCTTCTTGTAAATTTTAGTCTTTCTATTGCAAATCAAAAAGACAAAACAACTGAATCTCAGAATGCAAATTCTTCGGATACGTCTTTTATAGCCCCTCCTATTCTTAATCCGCCTCCAATTGCTACAAATAGCGCCAAGATAATTGTGTCAGGAATTGGAAATCCAAATCAAACAATAAGAATATACATTAATGACCAAATAAAAGATGACATTCAAACAAAAAAAGATGGTTCTTTCTCTGCAATGGAAGATATAGCAAAAGGATTAAATACAATTAATGCAAAAGCACAAATAAAAGGAAAAGAAAGTGATTTTTCAAATTCTGTAACAGTTACATACATTGATACAAAACCAACCCTTGATTTAACATCCCCAACGGATGGCCAATCTTTCTCTAAAGACCAGAATACTGCTCCTGTTAGCGGAAAGACCAGCACGGGTGCTAAGATAACAGTCAATGGATTTTGGGCAATAGTAGACGATAATAACAATTTTTCCTACAACCTGCCTCTTCAAAATGGAGACAACCAAATAAAAGTCGTAGCTACAGATGACGCAGGCAATACAACGGAAAAAGACGTAAAAGTTACCTACAGCAACTAATCTTCAACGTAAGCTATAAGTGTCCACATCCAAAGCATAATAAAAGTATAAAAAAGACTATTAATAAATAACGTGTTTACAAAAAGAGAAATTAGAGAAACAGTCAATACACTTCCAAATACATCTTTTTTATTCTTTTCTTTTGCAATCTGCAACACCCTTAACCAAATAAAGACATAAGACAAAAATCCAAAAACACCTGTAGTGGCTAATATAAAAAGAAGGCTATTATCTGTTCCTGCTCCAGCGTGATTTGGATAATTATTTGGCTGCCCAACAAAAGAATATTTTTGACTTGCGTATCTATAAGAATTAAATCCCACTCCAAAAATTGGGTTTTTTTGAAAAATCATGAATGCTGTTTTTGCAGCTGGAATACGAGCCTCAGTTGAAGTAATTCTAAGTAAATTTGTACCTTCACTTTTTGGACCTACCAAGAGATAAACAGCACCTAATATAAACAAGAATAAAATTATCAGAAGAGATATCTTTTTCTTATTTTGCAAAAATACCCAAGCTAATAAACCAACTCCAAGCATTAGATACGCGCTTCTTGAAAATGTTAAAAAAATTCCCATAGCGGAAGCGCCTCCCAACAGTAGCAGCGACGATTTTGCTATCCAGTCATTTTCCTTAAAAGTTTTGGAAATAATTCCCAAAAGAAATATAAAATATAGAACAAAAAATGCTCCTGCAAAATTAGGGTCAAGGAAACTAGAAAACATTCTGTAAAGATGTTCATCCCAGCCCGCATATATTAAGTTTCTAAGATTTGGGTAAAGAAAATACTGAGCAAATCCCAAAAGCAAAACAACTGCTCCTGAAGAGGTAAGCATTAGAGGAATTTTACTTTTTACACTTTTATCTAAGCTCAACACTGAAAAATATACTCCCGCATAAATTACCCATCTAATCAAGTATAAGAACGAGGGAATAATCTCATAATTTTTTAAACTTGAAACATTTATTAGCATTGATACCAGTGCCACCAACAAAAATAAGCATATTGATTTTAAAAGCTTAGGAGTTGGATTTGTTCTTTTGAAAAAATATTTAAAAAAAGATATAAAAACAAACAAAAAGACAAATAAGTCAGTAGCAGTTACCGCTATATTATTTTTAAATTGAATTCTGGCAATCTCGCCTAAAGGGAAAGACAGAAAGAGAATAATAAAAAAAATATTTTGAATATTTATTTTCTTTGCCATAAAAACCATAACTTGCCCCTGACCAAAAACGAATGGAAACTCATTATAATTGCAAAAATAAATCCTTCAATTCCATCCAAAAATCCCTTTCTTATAATAAAATTTAGAATAAACTTTGCCTTAGGATATGCAATTACTGAGAATGCGCTAGCTTTTATTCCTTTGCTAAACAGCTCCTCACTTCTAATATCTGTATAAAAATTTATCTCAGATAAAAATTCCGAAATTTCCTGATGAGGAAAATGTCTTATTGAATTTTTAAGCCCCCCAATCTTTCCTTTGATTTTCCATTCTTCATGAATCATTCCATTCCATTCTCCTGAATTTTTCTTTCCAAGTCTTAAAAGCTTAATAGATGCTGTTTCTCCAAAACGCAGCTGTTTTCCCCAAAGAATATCATCTCTTTTTATAGAAAATCCTCTATATGAATTCATTGGATCTGAAATTACAGATTGTATTTCGTAACGCAGCGAATCTGTAATCCTTTCGTCTGCATCAACAAATAAAATCCATTCTCCTTTAGCTTTTTCCAAGGCAAAATTTCTTTGAGCAGAAAAATTATTACCAAGTGGGTGTTTATAAATTTCCACTTTTTCACGCTCTGCAATCTCTATTGTTCTGTCAGTGGAATTATCGTCAACAACAATTACTTCATCGCACCATTTAACACTATTTATACAATCAACTACATTTTTTTCTTCATTGCGTGTAAGTATAATTGCTGAAATCATATATTTTGGTAAATTGCTAAAAATGCAAATCTTCCAATTTTTGGATTTTTAATAAAAACGTACAAACTTTGAATAAATATAAAAGCTAAATTAAAAATCCTCATATTTCTATAATACTTCTTTCCAAACTCAATAGCACTTCTTGTTTGATGATATATCGCAAAGTCGCTAAACTTGCCCGCTGTTTTACTCAACTCATGTTCAATGTAGACACTGGGAACAACCGCAACTTCAAAACCATAATTTCTAGCTCTTATACAAAAATCTGTGTCTTCATAATACAAAAAAAATCTTTCGTCAAAAAATCCTATTCTTTCAAAAACTTCTTTTTTAATAAGCATCGCACAACCCGAAACATAATCTGTCAAAAGGTACTTTTTATTTGGGACAATTCTAATCTCATTATGACTAGTTCTTCCAAAAAGATTATTAATTTTTCCTCCTATATCATAAACAGATTTATCGTTTCTTTTAAATTTGATTGCAGGACTTATTATTCCCAAACTAGAATTTTGATTTAAAATATCAAAAAGAGAGTTTATGAAAGAGCGCTCTACCTTAGTATCGTTATTCAAAAGTAATATATGACTTGCCTTATTTAAAAGGGCGTATTTTATTCCTATGTTTACTCCTTTTGAGAATCCAAGATTTTCCTTACTAACAATTACTTTTATCTTTGCTGAATTATTACCTTTTGAAAGTATAAAGTTTCGTCCATTATCTATAACAATTATTCTATATATGTTTTTTTCTTTTCTTAAGATGCTTGAAATGCAATCATTTGTAGTAATAGAATCTCCAAAATGTAATACAACTGCAAATAATTTATTCATATATTATTTATTGTGCTCAATACTCCTTTTGCAAAACTTAAAGATGTGAATTTTTTAGATGCTTTTATTCCTTCTTTTGTCATTTTATTTTTTAATTTTGAATCGATTGTTACAGAAAGCATAGCAGAGGATATTTTTTCAAAATCATTTGGATCTACTAATATTCCAGCACCTCCAACAATTTCAGGAATTGAACTCTTATTAGAACCTATAACAGGAGCGCCTGATTTCATTGCTTCTAAAAATGGCATACCAAATCCTTCATAGAAACTGGGAGAAACAAAAGCAGTTGCGCCTCTATATAACTGCGCAAGAATATCATCTTTAACAAATCCAAGAAATTTTATATTTTTTATATTTTTTTCTTTCAAGACACTGCTTGCATCACTGCTTAAATACCCTCCTCCCGCAATTAGTAATTCATATTTTAATTTTGTTTTTTTTGAAAAATTATTGAAAGATTCAATTAAGCCTTTTATGTTTTTTGTTTTCTTAAGCGCTCCCACATATAGAAAATAGGGTTTGGCATTTTTAAATTTCTTGCCCTTAGCATTAAACATATCTGCGACCGAAGGATATAAGACTTTAATTTTACTTGGATCCGCTCCGTATATTTTTATTAAATCCTTTTTCGTGGAAATAGATGTAGCAATTATACTCATGCAGTTATTAACAGCGTATCTACTATTAACTTTAAGTTTCTTTGGAAATCCCAAATACATTGCCGGTAATTTTTCAAAACCTATGTCATATACAAAAACTATTGTTTTTGGATAATAAATGAAAGGAAATCTATAGGGAATTGATTGACTAAGACCTATGAAAATATCTGGTTTATCTTTGTTTATTCTCAAAGGAAGCCAAATTTTCATCCATCCCCTTGCCGGTCTTACTACAACATTTATCATTCTGCTTCCAAATTCATTCATGAGCTTTTTATCTATTGGATAGAAACTGTATAAAATATAATTATTCTTCTTATCTATTTTTCCCAGCTCCAAAAGCAAAGTTTTTGCAATAGAATATATTCCTCCCCTTGAAGAATCTTTAGAAATACCAAGACAGCCGCAATCAATTCCAATTAGCATTTTTGCCAAACCTCCTTAAGATATAGTCTTTAATTCCCATCAGCTCGTAGCTTCTTTTTCGTGCTTGGTATAAAGTTTTTGGAATACGAATAAATTCTCTAATTTTTATATCAAGAGGCGCAAATTTCTCCATGAATAATAAATGATTCCTAGCCAAGTAATACTGCATTAGAGGAGAATCTTTTATTGTTGATTTTGAAGCAAAATGAATAATTTCAGCTTCTAAATTTACAGCGCTTTTATATCCTTTTTCTTTTGCGCGCAGACAAAAATCCGCATCTTCATAGTAAAGAAAGTAATTCTTATCAAAAAGTCCTATTTTTTCAAAAACCTCTTTTTTTATAAACATCGCAGTGCCAGATACAAAGCCTACATCTGATATCTCTTTTTCTTTTCTGTTGTCTTCACCAAGGCGGATAAGTTTTGCAGAATAACGTTTTTTATCTATTTCTCCGCCAGCAGACCAAATTTTTCCTTTTTTATCTAATAATTTTGGCCCTACAATACCAGCATGTTTATTTTTTTCAAAAACATCAAGCAAGAGATTAATCAAATTAGCATGAATCTTAATATCCGGATTAAGTATTAGAAAAAAATCATAATTATTTGCTTCTTTTTTTAAAATTTTATTTATACCTTCTCCATATCCAACATTATCTTTGTCGTTTATCTTAAAAAAGATATCTTTATCAAACAATCCCTCCTCAATTAAAGATTTTTTTAAATTTTCTAAATCTTCCTTTGAATCTTTGTAGGAAACAATAATTGCTGCTATTTTTTTCATTTTGCAAAAGTAAAAAATAAAATCTTCTTAATCAAAATTATTATATTGTCTAAAATGGTAGATTTTTCATCGCTTAATAAAGCATTGAATTTATTTTTATTTTTTCTCACATACAATGGAAGATTTTTGAAATCATCAATCTTAAATAAAATAAAATCATCAAAAAGATTATCTTTTTGTTTAATAGCTCGAGTTATATTCGAAATATTATTATATTTTTTGCTATTTAATTCTGTGTGAGAAAAAGCTGAAATTTTCTCGCTTATTCTCTCTATGCCTCCCATATAAGAAAAATGCCACCCACCATTTGGAACAAAAACATCTGCTTTTGATTTTCTAATCTCATATAAATCTTTATAGTTTCTGAGTAAAGAAAAAGACAGCATTTTTGTTCCCTCCCAGTAGTTTTTATCTGCTCTTACATAATTTAGGAAATAATAATGAAGTTTCTGCAGGAAAACCTTAATCTTTTCTGTGTCTTTATTTTTCCATTTGAACACGGTTTCTGCTTTTGGAATTTCATCGACACAAGAAAGAAGAATTGTGTCGTTTGGCTTTGCCTTTTTTAGCCCTTTTTCAATAGCATTGAATTGAAAAGCTTCGATATCCCAGGGATTTAGACTATTTGGATTATCTTTTACAACAATATGAATTATCTTATCTTCAAATTGCTTGAATTTACTTTTATTCTCCTCGTAGTAAAGTTTCTTTTTTTTATTGGTGAACGTAACTATACCCTCAACTAAAACAAATTTATCTACCACACTATTTAACTCGTTAAGCCTAATTTCAAGGAGCTCTAATTCATTAAAAAATGTAAAACAATCGTAAATCATGTTTTTATATTTTCCCAAAATAGTTCCGGACTATAGATAGGCCAATCATGACTAACTGTGGGTAAAACTACAACTCTAGAATTTTTTATAAGGCTTCCAAACATTTCAGCATGTTTTACGGATATCAACTGATCATGTCCTCCCCAAATAATAGTAGTTGGGACTTTTATATCCATAGACTCTTTTTTTAAATTAACTTTTCTTACATAACGAGCTAATTTATAATATAAGGCAGGATGTTTTATTGCTGCTAACGCAGCCTTCATATCCATAACTGTTTCTTTTACAGAACGAGGGTGCAGAAAATGAATCATATCCGAAAATAAAGATTTTGGTTCATGAATTCCGATAGAATCTATAAGAAAAAGATGGCTTATCCTCTGTGGAAATCGACTAGCATATAAAAGAGCCAATCCTCCTCCTAGCGAATGGCCAGCAAGAACTATATCATTTAGATTATTTTTACTAATATATTTTTCGATTTCCAAAATGGCGCTATCAGGACCATTATTCATTAAAAAATTAGAATTCAAAAAATGTAATTTATAATTTTCTGGCGTCAACAAAAACAATTTTTTATAAGAATCGCTATTTCTTCCTATTCCTGAAATAAAAATTATGTTTTTCATGTGGACTCGAGAGGGTTCGAACCTCTGACATCTGCAATGTGAATGCAGCGCTCTACCACTGAGCTACGAATCCAAAAAGTCCCAATAATCTTAGCATAAAATAGCCTCATTGACAAAAAGAGACATATACTAGACAATCTAAGTTATGTTCGTTTCTGCAACGAGAAAATTATTCCACTTCTTACTAGATATAGCTGAGACCTTAATACTATCAGCGGTATTTTTTTTGATAGTTTGGCTCTTTTTCATGCGTCCTTTTCAGGTCAATGGACTATCTATGTTTCCAACCTTTCAAGACCGTGAATATGTTTTAACAAACATAATAGGTCTTCATTTTTCAAAACTTAAATTGGGCGACGTTGTTGTATTTAAAGCTCCTCCAGATCATGAAGAATACTTCATAAAACGGGTAATTGGAATTCCTGGAGATACAGTTATGATAAAAGAAGGACTTGTCTATCTTAACGGCAAGCTTCTTGATGAAACTAAGTATTTAAATCCAGACGTTAAAACATATGGGGGAGCATTTTCAAAAGAAGCGCAAACTCTAACAGTTCCGCCTGATTCTTACTTTGTAATGGGAGACAACAGACCTTATAGTGCAGACTCTAGAGAATGGGGATTTGTACCAAAAGACTTTATAGTTGGTAATTCTTTCTTTGCGTATTGGCCGGTTGAAGATATGAAGCTTATTAAAAACCCTTACAATCCTTAGTTTTCTGAAAGCATTTCTGCAATTTTCTTAAGTTTTGGTGTAGTTTCTTCTTCATTTCCCTTTATCACAAGTACAACCCTTGCAAGACTTCTTGATTGGAAAATATTAACTTTATCAAATTCATGCTTTGCTTTAATTCTTTCTGCGATTTCATCAAGCTCTGGAATATAAAGCTTGTCGCTTTTGCTTCTTGGTTCCTTTTTCTCTACTTCTGCCTTTATCTGTCTTGCCATTTCTTCTGTTTGACGCACTGTGCTATTTTCTTTTAAGATTTTCTTGAACAAATCCAGCATTAATTTTGGATCTGAAAGAGAAATTAATGGTCTAACGTGTCCTTCTGTTATTACGCCGGCAACCAATGCATCTTTAATTGCATCTGGAAGAGACAAAAGTCTCATTGTGTTTGAAACTGTTGGAGCACTTTTACCAACTCTTTTTGCAACTTCATTTGTTCCAAGTCCAAATTCATCAATAAGTCTTTTGTAAGCTTGTGCTCTTTCAATTGGATTTAGGTCTTCTCTTTGAACGTTTTCAACAATAGACATTTCAAGCATTCCCTGAGGAGTTGTATCTTTAACAACAACTGGAACCTGAGCAAGTCCTAAAGCACGCGCTGCTCTCCAGCGTCTTTCACCTGCAATAATCTGATATCCAGCTGGAGTTCTAGCAACAACCAAAGGCTCTAAAATTCCCTGCTCTCTGATTGATTCTATTAGATCTTGAAGTGATGCGGAAGCTATAATTCCTCTAGGCTGAAGAGGATTTGCCTGAAGCAAATTTATATCTAATTCAAAAATTCGGTCTGAGTTATCCATTTATTATTTCTACAAAACTTTTTCCGCGTAATTTTCTAAAGCTAACAATTCCTTCTATTATTGCAAACAAAGTGTAATCATTTCCCATAGATACACCTTTTCCTGCAAAGAATTTAGTTCCTTTTTGGCGTACTAATATATTTCCTGGCTTTGCTTTTTCTCCACCATAAAGCTTGACGCCTAAACGCTTTGCTACCGAATCCCTATTTCCAGCTACTGCTCCCTGTGCTTTTGTATGTGCCATATATTTTTGTGAAAATCCTTTGTATTTTACATCCTATTTTTCACGCAAGTCAAGACATCAAAGTATGTCTGCTTATTTTTTAGAGGATGCTTTCTTTTCTCCGCCTTCAATTTTTTCAATCAAAACCTTGCTTAAGTATGCACGAAATCCTGTTGTTCTTCTGTATCTTGCTTTTGCCTTAAACTTAGAAACTCTAATCTTGTCTCCTTTTGTCTGCTCAAGAATTTTACCCGTAACTTTAACTCCAGACAAAACTGGCTTGCCGATTTTTACATCAGCACCTGAAACCCAAAGCAAAACATCATCAAAAGAAACACTTTTGTCTTTGTCTCCATCAAGTCTATCTATCTCTAAAGTATCGCCTGCAGAAACTCTGTATTGCTTTCCGCCGGCTTTAATAATTGCGTATTCCATTTTTACATTATATCAAAGCTATTATCTTATTTCCAGCACATCTTTTTCGCGGCTTTCTCCTGTCCCTATTGCGGAGATAAAACCAAGAAGAATAAAATTAGAAAGAAGAGAACTTCCTCCGTATGATACAAAAGGCAAAGTAACCCCTACTATTGGCAACGCACCTATATTCATTCCAATGTTTATAAAGAATTGAACAAGGATTATAAAAAATGCGGTTAAAGAAAAAACTTTAGCAAAGCTATCCTGGGAATTTATAAAAATATAGAAAATTTTATAAAAAAGAACAATAAAGGTAGCAACAATAACAATCGCGCCTACAAACCCCAGCTCCTCTGCAGCTGTTGCAAAAATAAAGTCTGTGTGACGTTCTGGCAGAAATCTAAGAGCTGACTGCGTACCTTGCCCCAGCCCTTGACCGAAAAACATACCAGAACCTACTGCTATTACAGACTGAATGGCATTGTATGACGTACCAAGGGGGTCTGAAGAAGGATTTATGAAAGTTAAAAGTCTTTGCTTTTGATAATCGTGCAAAAATCTCCAAGCAATAGGAGATATGCCCGCAACAAAAACAATTCCAGAAATAAAATATCTGAAAGGAAATCCATATGCAAGAAGAGTCAGAATTACCACAAACCCATAAATAAGTGCATTTCCAAGATCGGGCTGCAGAAAAATAAGAAGAGCAACTGGAAGCAAAAAAACAAGAACTTTTAGGAATGTTCCAAGAGAACGGCTTTTTCCCTCAGACAAGAAAGAAGAAAGAGAAATTGCAAGAAATGGCTTCATAAATTCAGAGAATTGAATCCTAAATCCAAAAAACTCAAACCATCTTACAGCTCCCCTGCTTTCTATTCCTACAAAAAGTAAAAGCAGCAAAACCACCAAAGAAGTTATGTATATAGGTTTTGAGTAATGTTTTAAGATTTTATAATTGATGTTTGCGCAAAATAAATAAACTGCCAAAGACAGAAAAACAAAAATAAGCTGGTTCCAAAAAAGACCAGAATTAACGGAAAATATAACAGTCAAGCTTATTATTAGAAGAACCACAACAGGAGCAAGAAGTGAAAAATTTACGTTAGACAAAAATCCTCTATTCATTTAATCCTACTCACTTTAAATTCTCCCTTAGTAAGAGAATTAACCAATGCCTTTTTCTTTATTTCATCGATAAGTTTTTTATCATCAGGCAAGTTTTCCATTTGAGCGTCTACTTTCTCATTCAAGTCAGTACCGAGAGCCTTTCTTTCAGCCTGTATTTTTCTAATAATATCCCTAGCTTCTCCCTCTGCTTTAAGCTCTGGAGTAATTTCAGTTATAAGTTGAACGTCAAACGTTCCATAATTAACATGAACAATTTTTACATTAATCTCAT
>CAYYAC010000006.1:0-23312 GCA_964469995.1 uncultured Gammaproteobacteria bacterium | reverse complement strand
TAGAAAATGAGGACAAAATTAAAACCAATCACATAGCCGAAGCTCTGCAATACCGACCCCGATCTGAAGTGTAATTACCGTAGGATTATATCAACTTATCTTGCTTATTTATCTTTATTCCCAAATGTTCGTAGGCGGCGGAAGTTGCAACGCGGCCGCGGGTTGTTTTTTTCAAAAACCCAATCTGCATTAGATACGGCTCTATTACTTCCTCTATTGTTCCTATATCTTCAGAGATTGTTGAAGCAATAGTTTCAACTCCAACTGGTCCACCACCATGTTTTTCTATAATTGCCTTAAGATACCGTACATCTGATGAATCTAGGCCAACACTATCAACTTCCAACATGTCCAGCGCTTTTTTTATAAAATCTTTAGTCACGTTTCCGTCTGCTTTAACCTGAACAAAGTCTCTTACTCTTTTCAAAAGCTTTAAGGCAATTCTTGGTGTTCCCCGTGCCCGTTTGGAAAGCTCAAATATAGATTCTCTATCTATTGGAACTTTTAATTTTGTTGCTGCTTTCTCAATTATCTCCTCAAGATTCTTTGGCTCATAAAAAGACAGTCTCTGAGTTAAGCCAAATCTATCTCTAAGAGGCGCTGATATAAGACCAATTCTTGTTGTTGCTCCAATTATTGTAAATTGCGGAAGATCAAGCCTAAGCGTGCGAGCTGACGGACCTTTTCCTACTATTATGTCGAGGGCATAATCTTCCATTGCAGGATAAAGTGTTTCCTCAACTACTTTATTTAATCTATGGATTTCATCAATAAATAGAATATCTCCTTTTTCAAGATTGGTAAGAATTGAAGCTAAATCTCCTGCTCTTTCAATTGCAGGGCCAGATGTGACACGGATATTAACTCCCATTTCACGTGCAATTAAATGAGAAAGGGTTGTTTTTCCAAGTCCAGGAGGTCCATATAAAAGTATATGTTCAATTGCCTCTTTCCTTTTTTTAGCAGCAGCTATCCCAATCTTTAAGCTTTCTTTTACATTTTGCTGTCCAAAAAATTCATCCCATGAAGAAGCTCTTAAAGATGTAAGTAAAATTTCTTCTTCTGGTGTTTCCTTCTCTTCAACTTTTACTTTTGTTTTTGCCATTATTTTTTACCTAAGTTCTTAAGCGCAACTTTGAGCTTTTCGTCTAAAGTTAGCCCTGGAGTCTTAATCTCTCTTACGGCTTTTTGCGCCTCCCCTACTGAAAATCCAATGTTTTTAAGAGCCTGAACAACTTCTGCATTTTCAAGTAAATCTTTTCCTGACAAATCCAAACTTTCACTGTCCCCCATTTTATTTCTAAGTTCTATTATTATTCTTTGTGCATTTTTTGTTCCGAGCCTTGGAACGGACGTGAAAAATGAAGCATCTGCTCTAACTATTGCTCCCATTATCTCACTGCGTGTTCCAATGGAAAAAACATTAAGCGCAGTTTTAGGTCCAATTCCGGAAACCGAAATTAAACTTTCAAAAAGCTTTAAATCTTCAAGCTCCATAAACCCAAAAAGATCCAAAGCATCTTCCCTAACATAAGTAAAAGTGAAAAGTCTTACTTTATCTCCTTTAGCAAGTTTTGTGAGGACGCTGTCTGAAACTAAAATTCTGTAGCCTACACCGTTAACATCAAGAAGAACAAATGGTCTATCAAGAAGCTCTATTGTACCTTTGAGGAACCCTATCATAATTTAGCCAATTATAGCATACGGATTTTGGCGGAAAATGAGTGCGCTATCGCAACTGCCAGGGCATCTGCTGTGTCATCTAGTTTTGGAATTTGATCAAGCTTTAAAATTACTTTTACCATCTTCCCTATTTGATCTTTTTCTGCTCTTCCATAGCCTGTTACTGCCATTTTTACTTGAAGTGGTGTATAAACATGAATCGGAAGATTATTCTGGGAACCTGCAAGAAGTATCACTCCCCTAGCCTGTCCTACCATGAAAGCTGTTTTTGCATTTGTATTGAAAAATAATTCCTCAATAGACATAGAGTCTGGGGAATATTTTTTTATAATCTTCCCTACTCCACCATAAATTTCCTGAAGTCTTTTCTCAGCTGAAAGTTTTGGCGATGTTTCAAAACAACCATAATCAACAGCTGTAATTTTACCTTTTTTTTCCTCAATCACTCCCCATCCGCACCTTCCAATACCTGGATCAATTCCCAATATCCTCATTGTCAGAATTATAGCATGACAACTCTTTGCTTTTTGACTACATTTCCTGTAGAATAGACTCTTATGAAGCGCGAAAGTCTTAAAGTAGAAAAAAGAACAGTTTTGGGAAAGAAAGTTAAAAAACTTAGAAAAGATGGCTTTGTACCTGGAAATGTTTACGGAAAAGATATTAAATCCCAGGCTGTTCAGGTTCCACAAAAGGATTTTGAGAAAGTTTTTAAGGAAGCTGGAGAAACAGGACTTGTTGATTTACATCTAGGAGAAGACATTATCCCTGTTCTTATTCACAATATTGCATCTGACTACCACAACAATATTCTTCATGCAGATTTCTACAAAGTAAACCTTAAAGAAAAAATTAAAACCGAAGTTCCACTTGAATTTGAAGGCGAAGCAAAGGCAGTTACAGAAAAGATTGGTCTTTTGATGCCTATTATGTCTGTTGTTGAAATTGAAGCATTGCCAACAGATCTTCCTGAAAACATTAAAGTAAATGTTGAAAACCTTGCAGCAATTGATGACCAATTAACTGTTGCAGATCTTAAAGCACCAGCTGGAGTTGAAATTTTATCTGACCCAGGACAAGTTGTTGTCAAAGTTGGAGAACTTGTCAGCAAAGAAGCTCAAGAACAAGCAGCAGCAGATGAGGCAGCAGCCGCAGAAGCAGCAGCAGAAGGTGAAACACCAGCCGAAGGAGAAGCTCCAACTGAGGGAGAAGCTAAAGAAGGAACAGAAGAAGCAAAGCCAGAAGAAAAACCCGCAGAATAGTTCTATATCCCCTTATTTAGTATCTTTTCAAATTCCAAAGCCGGACCAAAGTTTGGATCAATGGATAAAACCATTTTTAAATAATTTTCCGATTTATCTAGATTTTTAAGCTGGTATTCTAAAACAGATAACATAAAATATCCGTCCCTATATCCTTTTTGCTTCCCCACTACCTGTTGCCAATAACCCACCTGGGATTTCAAATTTTGCTGCTTTGCGTCAATTGAAGACTTCTCTCTTAAATTAGACAACAAATCCAGTGAAAAGAAAACAAGCGAGACAAGAATTACACCAAAAACAAATCCCAGCATTAGATTATTTAATTCTTTTTTTGGAATTTTAATTTTTTCGGTAATAAATCGGTAAATATTCGGGAATTGTGATGATGCTTTAGATTTTACTTCTTTTTTGCTCATATTTGTGCCCATTTTGAAATCATTATGCTTTCTCCAAAATTAAGCCTTTGATAGATTTCTTCAGTAATAAACGGCATAAAAGGATGAAGAAGCTTTAATTGTTTTTCAAACAAAGCCCTCAAATACTCATAAGATTTATCATCAATCCTATTTTTAACATCTTCTATATATTTATCCGCAAACTCATGCCAAATAAATTCATAAAGTTTTTCAGCAGCGTAGCTAAATTGGAAGTTATCTAAGTTTTTTGTTATTTCTTTTTCCAATTCCTCTACCTTACTCACCCACCCTTCATCATTTTTACTTACCGAACCTTTTTTAGATGACTCATCTTTCTTCATTTCAATAAAACGTGCAATATTCCAAAGTTTATTGCTAAAGTTTCTCATAGCTTCCAACTTCTCAAAAGATAAAGCTTGGTCATTTCCCAAAGCTGTTCCGTAAACTAAAGCAAATCTCACGCTGTCCGCTCCATATTTATCAACCAGTTCCAAAGGATTAACAACATTTCCCTTGCTTTTGCTCATTTTCTTACCTAATGGATCATTCACGAGCCCGTGCAATACTACATTTTTAAATGGCACTTTCCCTGTTGCGTAAAGTCCCATCATTACCATTCTTGCCACCCACCAACGCAAAATATCATAGCCGGTTTCCATAACTGTTGTAGGATAAAATTCTTCCTCTCCCAAGCTTTGCAAAGTTGCAAATGGCCATTGAGAAGACGAAAACCAAGTATCAAAAGTATCGCTGTCTTGTTCCCAATCGCTTCCAGATGGAACTTCTCCTTCTGTTATTTTCCACTCCCCTGTTTTGGTGTTTTTCCATGCAGGAATTCTAATTCCCCAAACAACCTGACGAGAGATATTCCAATCTCTTATGTTTTCTAGAAATTGAAAATAAAGCTTATCAAAGCTATTTGGGAAAATCTTAATTTCTTCTTTTTTTACAGCTTTTATTGCAGGTTTTGCTAATGGTTCCATTTTTATAAACCATTGCTCAAGAGGCAAAGGCTCCAAAACATTCTTGCATTTATAACAAGTTCTTTTTGTTGTTGAGTATTCCTTTTCTCCTTTTAAAAATCCTTTTTCTTTTAAGAGCTCTAAGGTCTTTGTTCTTGCCTGTTTTGCGTAAAGTCCGTCTACAACATCTGTATTTTGCATTTTTCCGTCAAAACCAATAATTTGTATTCCTTCTAATTTATGCTTTTGAGAAACATCCCAATCGTTAAAATCATGAAAAGGGGTTACTTTTACAGCTCCTGTACCAAAGTCTATATCAACGCTATTGTCTTCTATGATTGGTATTTCTCTGTCTGTTAAGGGAAGATTAATTTTTTTGCCTACAAAGTCTTTATATCTTGAATCTTCTGGATTTACCATAACTGCAGCATCTCCGTAAAGAGTTTCCGGACGAGAAGTTGCAACAATTATTTCCCCTCCACCTACAATTGGATAAGAAATTTCATATAAGACTCCAGTAGATTCAGCAACTACAACCTCAAGGTCTGAAAAACTCGTACCATCAAAAGTACAATAATTTACCAGGCGTTTTGCTCTATAAACCAGCCCATCATCAAAAAGCTTTTTAAATGTTTTATATACGATTTTTACAATGTCCTCATCCATTGTAAATTTCTTCTTAGACCAATCCAGAGAAAATCCTAGCTTTCTCAATTGATCTTCCATTACGGGTTTATTTCCCTCTACAAACTCCATAATTTTCTTATGAAGATCTTCACGTGAAAAATCAAAGCGGCTTTTTCCCTCAGCTTGTAATTTTTTTTCAAAAACAAATTGCGTTTCAAATCCCGCATGGTCTGCTCCTGCAAGCCATAAAGTCTTATCGCCTTTCATTCTGTGGAAACGCACCAGAATATCCTCTATTACGTACATTGCATGTCCAAAATGAAGTGGCGCATTTGCATTTGGAGGTGGAAGAATTATTGAATAATTATTATGGCTTTCAAATCTTTGCTCCGGCTTAAAATAACCCTCTTCTTCCCAATTTTTATAAATTTTATCTTCTATTTCTTTATGATTATAAGCTTTGTCCATGATGTGATTCTAACATAGGCTCCCCTTCTTCTCAATGTGATATACTAAAAAAACTAATGAAGACAGACATTGATAATCTTGTTAACGCTGCTGTTTTTTCAAAAGACCCACAAGAGAAAAAAACCTCAAGAGAAGAAATAAGAAGAATTGCCCAGTCTTCTGGCATAAAATCTTCTTCAATATACGAATACTACATGGCAATAGGTCAAGAAAAAGTTCCTGCTAATATAACTGTTCCCGCAATAAATATGCGTATGATGACTTATGACAGCGCGAGAATTATCTTTAAGCTTATGCTAAAGCACAACATTGGTCCTGTAATTTTTGAAATATCACGCACGGAAATGGAATACACAGACCAAAGACCAGATGAGCTCACCGTTGTGATTCTTGCAGCTGCTATTAAAGAGGGTTATTCTGGTCCAGTTTTCCTGCAAGGAGATCATTTTCAGTTAAGTGCTAACAAATATAAAGCGGATTCAAATGCTGAAATAGATAAAATAAAATCCTTAATAAAAGAAGCCATAGATGCACAGTTTTACAACATAGACATAGATGCCTCAACTCTCGTAGATCTATCCAAGCCAACCGTAGACCAGCAACAGCAAGAAAACTATAAAACAACAATAGAGCTTACTAAATACGTTCGCTCTCTTGAAAAAGATCAAACAATTTCCGTTGGAGCAGAAATAGGACACATAGGAGATAAAAACAGCAACACAGACGATTTAGATGCTTTTATGGCAGGCTATCTAAAGGAAATCAATGGAGACATAAAAGGAATAAGCAAAGTAGCCATTCAAACTGGCACAACACATGGAGGAATTCCTCTTCCAGATGGAAAAATTGCAGATGTGAAGTTAGATTTTTCTGTTATTGAAAGTGTAGGAAAACTCGCAAGAGAAAAATACCACAATGGAGGAATTGTCCAGCACGGAGCCTCTACCCTACCGAATGAATTGTTTGGAGAATTTCCAAAATACAAAACTCTTGAAATTCACTTGGCAACAGGCTTTCAAAATATTATTTACGATAATATGGATGCTTCCCTTCGAGAAGAAATATATTCATGGATAAAAGAAAACTGCAAACAGGAGTGGGAAAAAGATTGGAATGAAGAACAGTTTATTTATAAATGCCGTAAAAAGGCAATTGGAGCTTTTAAAGAAAAACTATGGACCCTTTCAAATGAAGAAAAAAAACCAATAATAGAAGGCTTAGAAAAACAATTTGAGTTTCTTTTTGAAAAATTAAACATTTTTAATACCAAGGCTAAGCTTGAAGCATATGTATAAATACGTCCCCACTCTCACCGACTACATACTCAAAGAACAAGCAAATTTTCCAAAAGCTAAAGGTAGCTTCACAATGCTCATGGCTCAGATTGAAAATTCATCAAAAATAATTGCTTCCCATGTAAAAGCTTCTGGGCTTGTAGATATCATTGGAAAAACAGGAAACACGAACACATTCGGAGAAGAAGTTCAGAAATTGGACGAATTTTCGAATAAATTACTAGTCGACACCCTTATTTCTAGCGGAGAGGTTTTTGCAGTGGTTTCAGAAGAAATGGAAGAACCAGTTTACGCTCCAAAAGAAACAGCTGGGGATTACATTGTTTACTTTGACCCTCTAGATGGGTCATCAAATATAGATACCAACTGCCCTATTGGAACTATTTTTTCAATTTATCATAAAGACGGAGGACTGCTTCAACAAGGGAACAAACAAGTTGCTGCAGGATATATAATCTATGGGTCAAGCGTTATGTTTGTCTATACGTTTGGGCAAGGTGTAAACGGATTCACTCTTGATCCCGCCATTGGCAGCTATCTTCTTTCCCACCCAGATATCAAAATTCCAAAAAATGGAGACATTTATTCAATAAACCAAGGATATGAATCTGTATTTGATATCTCTGTAAAAAACTATTTAAACAACTTAAAAGAGGAAGCAAAATCGCGAGGCAGATTTGTTGGCTCTCTTGTTGCTGACGCCCATAGAACTTTTATAAAAGGCGGCATATTTCTTTACCCTGCATACAAAAAACAGCCAGAGGGAAAACTAAGACTAACTATTGAAGTAAATCCATTCGCATTTTTGACTGAGCAAGCTGGAGGAAAAGCTACTGCATCAGGACAAACAAGTCCCTTAGATATTGTTCCAAAACATATACACGAACGCTCCCCTTTTATAATGGGTGGCAAAGAAGAAGTTGACCATTTTTTGACGTTCCTCAAGTAAAAATTTTCGTTTTTCCTCTCTGAAAAATTGTAGAATCTTCAAAAGCTATTCGGATATTATTTAACTATCGGCTATCAAAAATTAAGGAGTAGAAAATTGTATAGACAGGTGTTCATCTGTTGTAATTTTTTTGTTAAGAGAAACAGAGCCATTTTCCCTGGAAATTCCTTTTGAAACGGATACAACGTTTTTTGACTGTGGGTACGAAAGAGAAAAATCAAAAGGAACAAAATCTACTCCAGGCTGTTTTAGCATTAAAAGATTGTATGAGAAAGAGGGGAGACTCATTGGCAATTTTTGAGACAAGAGATAATCAATAACAACCTTCTGTTTTTTGCCAGCAGGAATAGTCAAAAGAAATCCGTAAATTTGCTTACCATCCTCTTGATAATTTTCGACCTCAAACCCAGCAGGGGAGATAAAACCTTTTTTTTCATAAACTAACGGATCTAAAACAGCAGGAACAATTTTCTTTTCTTCTCCGTCTATGGAAATTGAAGACAACACAGCTCCAAGGGGAAGAGCTATTCTTATGTAATTTTTATAATCTCCTCCGGGCCAGCTTCCATTGCTTTTGTTTGCGTAAGAAATTGTGAGCTCAGATGAAACCTGACCATCATCATTAACAATTGTATTTTTAGAAACATTTCTTTCAATAAAATAATTAACTTTATTAACTCCTAGATTTGCCTCATTTATTCCAAGATAATCATTGATTGTGTTACCCGAAATTTCTCTATTATCCACAAGAGAAGAAGACCAGCTGTTTATATTAATAACGCTCTGAACTGAAAGTTCAGAAAAAGCCAATAAAATATTTTTATTTTTAAGCTGCGCGTCTAAAAAATTTACAAGAGACAAGTAAGATATGTTTTTGTTTGTTTCAAATTTTTGCTGTATTGCTCTAAACACTGCACCTAGAAAATCTTTCTTTTGAGTAGAGCCCGGAAAGAAATTCTTTTCAGCATGAGCCTCTGTCAGCTTGAAAAAATTATCACTATCAACATCCTCACTATATTCTGGAACATGCACTTTGCCAATAACGGACAACAAATCCCTAACAAATGAAACGTTTATTCCAATTACACCATCTACATTTTTACCTAGTTCTGTTTTTAAAAAGAGCGCAGATGTTGATGCAGCTTTTGAAAAATCAAAGTCAAAATTGCTGTCTCTTAAATACCAGTGCTGCGATGGAAGATAGCGTCTTATAGCAAAAGGGGGTTCAACATGACCTTTCAACTGTCCATCTGCATCATATACATCCGAGATTGTAATTGGGGATATTTTCCCATTATTCAAAGACAGGAGTCCATAGGAACCAATAAATCCTCCTGTTGGACGAAGCTCCATATTATTTTGAAAAAGAATAAGATAATTTCTTTTATCATTTATTCCAATAAGCTGAGGAGCAATACTTTGAAAATTTGCCAAGAGATTTATAAGACTAGCATTCTCTTTGAGTTTCGAAAGAAATAAGCTATTTAGGTAGTTGCCTTGTTCAAACTTTTTAATTGAAACTAGGGCATCTGAAACCTCTAAATTTGCTATTGAAAAATCATTTGAAGGATTAATGCTTTTACCTTCTACAATTGCCTTTATTCTTTTATAAGCATCTATAAAACTTGATGCATCTTGAGAAATGCTTCGTGCAGCAGTTATGTTTTGTCCTATTGAGCTTGCCTTACTGCCAAGACCTATTAATCCTGCTTCATAAGATATTGGCTGAAAACTTGCTTCTGCAACTGTAAAATTAGCATTTGTAAAAGTTGACCAGGAATATGCAGAATCTATGTTCCCATTCTCAAAACTTGATTTAATTTGTGAGAATCCCGCAATTCCCAAAACAGAAAAAAAGAACGTAGACAAAAAGGGAAGTACAAATAAAAAAACAAAGAACATAAAAACCGGGTAAAGAAACTTATTTTTAGGTTTTTTATATTTTGACTTTTCTTTTATATATTTCTCCAAATCATTGTCTTCCGTCTTTTGCCTTTGATTGTCTGACACTACTTCTCTAATTCTTTTGTCCAAGGGGTATTTGTCACCAAGCATAAACAGTCCTTGCGGAATTTTAACTTCTTCTTGTTCCTTCTGCTTATAAGAAAAGTCAATTTTGACTTCTGGATCTGCTTTTTGAATTTCACGTGCAACCCCCAAGGTTGTTGGTGCATGTTTTGGAAAAATCAAAAAAACTCTGTCACCCGAAGCTACTGCAAATGACGCCTCTAAAATAGCTGAAATAGCATCGTCAATAAAAACAGGGTAAGTCTTAGCTAATCCTTCTCCAGGCAAATAAATCTTCCTGTTAAAAAACGAGTCATAAATAGATTTTTGAATTAAACTATTTTGCCCAAAGGATATTTCCTTGCCAAAAACATCTCCCAAAATTAGAATTTTAATTTTAGGATATTTATTAATAAGGGAGTTTACAAATTCCTCCTGAATACTTGAAATATTTTCAATAAAAAATAACTGGGTTTTGTCTTTTTCGGCTTTTTGAGCAAAAGAAGGAAGCATTTCCTTTGTTTTAATAATAGGATTATTAAATACAAAGAAAACAGAATACTCTGCATTGGGAATTTTTGGAAATCTTGATGAAAGAGGAACAAAAAGAATATTTTTTAAATACTCCTTGGGAAAGCTAGGCAAAACATGAGAAGCAAATACTACCTTTAATCCCTTCCCAAGACCCAATGCTAGCTGTTTTCCCAAAACACCGTCATAATCTACAATCAATATTGGATTTTTATTCTCTGCTAAACTTTCTTCTGTCGTAAGCCGGGTAGGGGACTTCATGTGTTTATTTTAGCAGGTTGCTATAAAAGGTTGTCCAGTGCATTATTCACTAGAGTGTCTGCATTCTTGTTTTTTTCTCTAGGAATATGGCTATATGTAACAGAAATACCAAGGGATTCTTCTTTTTGCTTTGCAGTAAAATATAAACTTCTAAGATTCTCATCCTTAATCTTCCACTGACCTTTCATCTGGGAACAAACCAAAAGAGAATCTAGAAAAAAAAGTATCCTGACATCGGCAGGTAAAGTTTCCTTATGTTTTGCAAGCCAAGAAAATGCTTCAATAACTGCTTTATATTCTGCTACGTTATTTGTCTCTTCTCCAATTGTTTTTCCTATTCCTGCGAGCTTTTTTCCAGAGCTATCCTCAATATAAACTCCAATTGCTGCTTGTCCTGGGTTTCCCCTTGAGCCCCCGTCTGTAAAAATCCTAATTTCATTCATATTTTATATATACAACTTTGTAGAATAAAAACAAAAAGACAAACGCTTCACATATTCCTGTTATTAGCGCTGCAGCCACATATGAATATTGTGGAATAAAAATAAGATTCAAAACAATATTTGCGCACATAGATGCAAAGTAAATTTTTACAAGAAATCCTGTTTTTCCAAAAGTAATAAGAATCCACTGCAAAAAACTTGTTAAAAAGAAAAATGGCAAACCCAAAATCAAAATTCTAAAAGGGATAATTGCTAAGGAAAAATCAGGTTTTATAAAAGTGAACAGGGGAGAAGCAAACCAAAAAGGAATTGCCACCATAAATGAAAACCCTAGATATATAAAGAAATAATTTTTTATAAGTTTTAGAAATGGTTTTTTATTTTCTTTTTCTTTAAGTAAGATTGGGTAAATTGAATTGGAAATAAAAAGTGGAAGTGCAATCAGAAAGTCAAAAAATAAAAAGGAGATGCCATAAATTCCAACAGCTCTTGAAGAGTGAAACAATGCAAGAATTAAACTATCTATTCTAAAATAGATTAAATTAAAAACAAGCATCATTCCTAGTGGAAAAGAACTTTTCAATAAGTTCTTTGAGAAAGTAATGTCCAATGTTATAGGAAACAAATTTTCCTTTGCATAAAACAGAGAAAGAGCGGCGCTTATAGAATCTGCAATAATAATCCCCGCAACAACCCAGTACAAAGATTGATTAAATGTGGCAATCAAAAAAACAATAATTAAAGAAAACACAGAGCCAACCGCAGAAGACTTTGTCAAAAAATCATACCTTAATTTTTTTTGAAAAATCGCATTTGTCGAAAAAAGGATAGCTTGGATAAAAAGCTCCAGAGAATATATAAGTATTCCTATTTTTACAAATACAGAAAATCCTATACCTAGAATTTGATTATATGGAAGAATAAAAGACAAGGCATTTGCAGCAAAGAATGCAAAGAAAGAAATTATAAGCCTAAGATAAAGTAAGCTTTTAAAAGAGTTTTCTGAATCTTTTGCTTTTAGGAAAATTGCGTTTATTCCAAAATCACAGAACAAATAAAACAAAGAAACAAATGATGTTATTTTTATAAAATCTCCATACCCGCCAGAGCCGAATGTTCTTGCCAGAATTACAGCAATCAAAAAACCTTTACCACTAGTTAGTATTCTGGCAAAAGTTTGATAGGAAGAATTTTTAAAGACTGTTAAATACTGCATTAAGCTATTGTATCAGACCAGCAGAGTCCAATAATAAGAGCAAAAAGCATCTGTCCTTGTTGAAGAGTTAAAAAATAATGATCAAAAAAACCCAGCAACATTACTTCCAAAAATAAGACTATCAAGCTCTTTTTCAATTTGTTGTTTCCGAGAAATCTTTTAAGAGTTTTTATCAAAAACCAAACAAAGAAACCAAAACCTAAAATTCCTGTTTGCGAAAGTATAAGAAGAAAAATATTATGAACCGGCTGAAGATAAAAAATTAGCCCACTTGGCTTTTCGTAAAAAGGAAGATTAGTTAAAAAATTATTAACTCCAACCCCCAATAAGGGCTTGTCCAAAAACATCTGAAAAGCTGCTTTTGAAAGAATAATTCTCTCCTGCACAGATTCTTCTGAAAGACTGATCCCCGCAAATCTCAACCCCAATGGAGAAAGCAATAAAATCAAGAATACTGCAATTCCCAGCAAGAAAAAGATATTTTTTCTTTTTTCCATAAATAATTTTCCAAAAAACAAAAGCGCCCATCCTGCTATTGCTATTCTTGAAAAAGTCAAAATAAGAGCTACTGTTCCAATTCCCAAAATAAATGTTTTAAAAAATTTAGATATTGATGAAAGCAAAAGCACAATAGTCATGCCGATAAAAAGGAACCCTGCAAGAACATTTGGATGAGAAAAAGTTGCATATGGTCTGAGAATTAGATTTCCTCCAACAGAAGCATTCGCAATTCCGGGAGTCTGAGAATTAAAATACCTCTCTCCAAAAAAATATAAAATTCCAGAAAGAGAACCTCCATTTAAATGCTGGGCTATCGCAAGAGAGGATTCAAAAAAAATTCCAAAGCACAAGGGAATAAGCAGCAACTTCAAATCCTCTATTTTTTTTGAAGTATATATCGCAAGGAGAGAAAATTCTGCAATTTTTAATAGTCCAAAAATCCCAGCTAGGGGACTGTTTGAAAGAAATATTCCCCCTGCTAAAACAATCACAAAAACAATAGCGCCCAGAGACATGTTTTGTCTTTTCTTTTTTAATTTTTTCAAATTAGACAAAAACCAAGATGCAAAAAGAGCAAGCATTAATATGTCGGTGAGATACAAGGTAGGGGAGAGATAATCTATCCTAAGACCAGAAACAAAAGCGAACTGTGGCCAAAAATGACGTCCAAACTGTGTTGGAAGAAAAAGAATAGTGAGAAAATAAAGAATACTATCGGGGCTTGATAACCAAGACTCTTTCTTTACCTTCCCCAACAGACTCTGATACAACTTCTTTGTCATCTTGAAACATTAGATGAATTACTCTTCTTTCCCAAGATTTAAGCATTGGAAGAGCAACTTCGCGGCTTTCAGAAAGAGCCTGTTCTTTAGAAGACTCTGCAATTTGCCTTAGGTATTCTTCTCTGCTTTTTCTGTAATCTCCAACTTCAAGAGCAATCCTTACAAATTCACCCAGCTCTTTTTGAACAACGAGAGATAAGATAAGCTGAAGAGCTTCAAGCGTCTCTCCGTGATGTCCAATTACTATTCCACTCTCTTCTGTTTCCAAAACAACACTTACGCCTTCCTCTGCCTCTTCAACAGAAGCCTTAGCATCTATTTGCAGCATTTCAAATAATTTTTCTGCAACTTTTTTTATTGTTTCTAAATCTTTTTTAGTCATATTTATTTCTTTTTCTTAAACAAACCTCCCCATCCGGAGATTTGATACTGCTGTATGATACCAAAAATCGTGAAGGTATTCCAGTACAAAGAGAGCCCAAGCGGAAAGGTATAAGAGAAGAATCCAATCATTAGAGGAAAGATATAAGTTGATTGAGACTGAAAAGCTGTTGCAAAATCATCGCTCTTTTTTTCTTTCTCTACTCCCTTTGTTTTGGTTTCCGCTGGAGGAAGCATCATCTTAGATTGAGCAAACTGAAGAACACCAGTAATAACAGGCACTAAAAAAATCAACGGTCCAACGCTTGATAGAAGAGTTGATGGACCTTGACCCAGAGATACTCCAAAAAAACTTGGATCCCAAGGCTTAGATAGATGCAAGGGTGAAAAATAAACAATTTTATTTATGTAAGCCATTGCCCCAACTGGAGAAGTCTTAACAACTTCCTGCAAAACAGAATAAAGAGCCCATATTAGAGGCAACTGAATAAGAAGAGGAATACAGCCCGCTGCAGGATTTATCCCGTGCTCTTTATAAAGCTTCATTGTTTCTTCTTGGATTTTTTTTGAATCTCCCTTGTGTTTTTCTTTAAGAGCTGACAGATGAGCTGAAACGCTCTGCATTTTTTTAGCTGCCTTAAGCTGTGCTGCAGTTAGGGGGTATAAGAGAAATCGGATAATAACAGTAAGTCCAATTATTGAAAATCCTAAAGCATATGGCACATGAATTAATACAAGAAGATGATATACGGCAATAAGAACATTTATTATTGGGTTAACAAGTATTAAATTAAATGGATTCATAGTTTAAATTTCCAGAATAAAATGGATGACATTTTGAAAGTCTCAAAAAAGATAAATACACTCCCTTTAAAACGCCGTATTCAGAAATAACCCTCATAGAGTAGGCGGAACATCTTTCTTCAAACCTGCATCCCAACGAAGATCCAAAAATATTTACAAAAATAGGGGAAACAAATTTTCTGTAGCATTTTAGGATAAAGAGTAGAAGGTTTTTCATTTATGAAAGTTTGGAAATATTTTTTTCTATTTCGGCCGCTAGTTCTTTTATGTTCTCTGCAGCGCCTTTTTTTAAAATAAAGATAATGTCTTTGCCCGCCAGTTTTTCAGTAACTGCTGAAACATAGCTTGTCATTTCTCTTTTTATTCTGTTTCTAACTACTGCTCTTGCGTCTACTTTTTTTGATATTACAAAGGCAAATCTTGGATATAAAAGCGGGCTTGCTGCTATTTTTAGAATAAAATACTTTGCTGAAATTGTTTTTGGCTTCTCAAGCCTAATGCTTGACGGAAGTCTGTATTTTTTTTTGAGCATTGAGCCTAAACCGTTATTCTTTTTCTTCCCTTTGCTGTTCTTCTTTTTATGACTTTCTGTCCGCCGTGACTTGCGGCTCTTTTTAGAAAACCGTGTTTTCTTTTTCTTTTAACCTTTTGAATTTTTAAGTTGTGCTTTTCCATAAGTTTTCCTTAGACGCTAAGTATACCAAAATCATTGTTTTTTGAATAGTAGGGAAAAAGACATAGTTGTATCCACTTATTGCTCTTGACAAAAAGTTATCCACATCGCTAAACTGCTTTTACCCAAACTTTGTTTTTTGGATGCTGCCTTCAGACTGCCTAACTGCTTTTTATTTAAAAACTATGGAAGACAATTTAGCAATGTGGAAAAAAATACTTGGAGAGATTGAAACAGAAGTCTCCAAGGCAAACTTCTTAACGCTTTTTAAGAGAACCTCTCTTGTGTCTTTGGAAGACAACGTTGCAACAATCGCTGTTCCCTCAATCATGATAATAGATCTTCTACAGAAGCGTTTTTACGATGTTATTAAAAAGGCCGCAGACAAACACGCAGGAGGAGACGTAAAAATTATATTTATTCCAAGAACAGTTGAGCCGTCAAAAGAAAAACAAGAAGACAGCGGGCCTTTATTTGTAAAAGAGGAAAAGCAAACCATAAGCATAGGACACTTACCAAGAGTCAGAAAAGATTACACTTTCCAAAACTACGCAGTTTCTTCAAGCAACCAGCTGGCTTATGTTAGCGCGACCACTGTTGCAAAAAAAGTAGGGGAGAGCTATAACCCTCTTTTTATATATGGGCCTGTTGGGGTTGGAAAAACCCATCTTATGCAGTCTATTGCAAACGAGGTTTACCAAAATGACCCGAATAAAAAAATTGCCTATATTACAAGCGAGGAGTTCACAAATGAAGTAGTTGAGGCAATAAGAAGCAATGACACAGCCCGCATGAAAAAAAGATTTAGAGACATAGATCTTTTGATAATAGATGACATTCAGTTTGTAGCAGGAAAGGAAAGAGTTCAGGAAGAACTTTTCCATACATTCAATACTCTTGTTGATAAAGGCTCCCAAATAGTTCTTTCCTCTGACAGACACCCCTCTGAAATAAAAAATATAGAGAAAAGATTGTCTTCCAGATTTGCAGGGGGACTTGCTGTTGACATATCTGCCCCAGACTTTGAACTTAGAACCGCAATACTTCTCATAAAGGCAAAAAAATACAACCATCCAATCTCAATTGAAGTCGCAAAAAAAATAGCAGAAAAAACCCAAGACACAAGAAGCCTAGAGGGAGATCTTTTAAAGCTTATAACAATGGCTGAGGCCGCAGGGTCAGAAATAACAGAGGAATTTGCCGAAACTACCTTTGGACAGAAAGAGGAAGATTTTGTAAACAGACACCCAGATGATGTTTTAAGAAACATCTGTGCTTTTTACAAAATAAAACCAACCCTAATAAAAGGAGAAAAAAGAGATGCTTCTCTTGTAAGAGTCCGTCAGGTTGCCATGTACCTTCTTAAAAAAGACTTGGGTCTTACTTTTGTTGAGATAGGAAATATTCTTGGAGGAAGAGACCATACAACAGTTATGCACGGTGTTGAAAAAATAGAAACAATGCTTTCTCAAAATACCTTTGCGTCGGAGATGTTAAAAATAAGGGGATTTCTTGGGGGTAAAAATGTTGAATAGTACACTTACTTCTGTTTTAAACATCTTATTCCCATTTTTTTCCACCAGTTATCCACATATTTTCAGGCGTGGTTTATTGCTTTTTTCCACTTATCCAGGTACACTACTACAACTACAAAGAAATAAATATAAAGTAAAATGAAACTATCCTTCCTTTCAGAAAACATAAACAAAAAACTTCCTTTTATCTCCCACGCTGTTTCTAGCAGAAGCCAATTAACATCCCTTTTAAATTTTTTAATAGTTGCTAAGAACAAAGAATTACTTATAAGCACAACAGACTTAGAAATAGGAATAATGGGTAAAATTCCAGCCAGTATAGAAGAAGACGGAGAGGTTTGTGTACCAGCTAAAACATTACTTGAGCTCTTGGGCAATATTCCCTCTGGGAAAGTAGAGCTTTATACAAAAGAAGACTCTGTATTTATAGAAACCCCAAAAACAAAAATGCAGCTTCAAACACAATCCACAAAAGATTTCCCAGTTTTATACGAGAAAAAAGGAGAGGAAATTCTTCAGCTTGAAAAACAGTGGCTTGAGAAAGAGTTAAAAAAAGTTGTCTTTGCAGCAAGCATAGATTCCTCAAGACCTGCTCTTTCTGGCGTTCTTATAGGAGAAAATGGAGGAGAGAAGGTTATTGTTGCAACAGACGGATATAGGCTATCTTTGAAAAAACTTTCTTCATCAAAAACAAAGCTTTTAGAAAAGCCAATAATAATTCCGTCAAGAATATTAAAAGAATTAATTTCCTTGAAAGAAGAGGGGGAAACAAGGGTGTTTGTTTCTGCCGAGAACAATCAAGTAGTCTTTTCTCAAGGAGACACAGAAATAATAGGAAGACTTATAGAGGCAGAATTTCCAACTTATGAAAAAATAATTCCATCTGATTTTGCAATAAGAGCAACATTTAATAGGCAGGAAATGAGCAATGCTATTAAATCTTGCTGGGTATTTGCTAGGGAAACAAGCGGAATAATAAAAATGGAGATTGGAAAAAATAAAATTACGGTTTCCTCAAGCACCCCTTCGATAGGGCACGGAAGCGTTGAAGTAGAAGCAAAAATAGAAGGGGAAGAAAATGAAATTGCATTTAACGGGCGTTATTTATTGGAGCTTTTTGCAAATGTGGACGAAGAAGATATGGTTTTTGAAATGACAGGACCATTAAATGCAGGGGTATTTAAGATTGCAAATGACAATTCTTTTCTTCACCTAATAATGCCTATAAGAGTCCAGGAATAATTATTGACAAAAGGATAGCTTATATACTTTACCTGCCTCGTTTGGATTTGCGAAAAACGGAGTTTGTTCGATAACTGCCAGCCTGCAGGCCGATTCCTTGTCTATTCCTAGTTTTTGCAGGAAAACATTCTCAGCTGCTGAGCGTACAGTTTCGAATGGGGAAGAGGATATGTAAAGCAGGAAGCTTTCGTCATTTTTGTGATAGATTATTGAAAAATCAGCATTTTCCTCTGCAAAGACCTCTCCTGTTTTTTCAATGTTTTTTGATTTGCTGATGAAATTGTTAACAGACACCCCCTGTATGGTAATCCGGTTCAATATTTGAGGATTTGGCTGAATTGTTGTGGGCGTAGGCGTGGGCGCAGGAGGCTGTTGTTTTTCTCTGAAAACAACGAAATAAGCAAAGGCAATTAGAATTAGTAAAAATACCAACATTGTGAGTTTTTTCATATATTAAAGAATACCACAAGCTAGAGCAGCTCCCCAATCCTTTGAAAAGAGCCCTCCGCGAGTGTTAAAAATATCAAGGGCAAGTCTAATGTTTGCATCTTTGTCCAAAAGCTTAGCTTTGCAGGAGTTTAATCTTTCCGGATTTGAGATCTCGCATCGAGCAGAATGTCCGGGAGGAGCTATTTTGTTGCCTGGGTCTGGGTCTATCCATGAAAAAGCATCTGCGCATTGAGCCAAAAGGTTTATTTGGAAAAGTCCCACGCTGTAATCCAAAGACCCAAGAGGATCAGAGTATGGTAAAAGACAATGGTCGTTTACAGCAATAGAATTTCCGGCGCTTTCACCAGCGCAAACTACAGATGCTGCAGTAGAGCTGTTTCCAAATATCGATAAATTTTCAGGAGAGCATAGTCCTACGCCAGCGCTACATTTTGCTGTAGGATTGCTGGTGATGGGAGTAGATTGTTGCCCAGCTTGATCCGATGGGAGTCCTGCGGCTTCTCCAGCTCCAATGCCTTGTATAAAAGTAAACACAGCAACTCCTCCTATAACTATCCAAACAATTGACCCAAGACCAAGTAGTGGTTTAACTTTGTTTACTATGCTTACTATCCCTTTTAAATTATCAATGGGGAGCCCTGTATGACCTGAGGAACGCTGTCTAGAATCGTTGTCCATATTTAAAATAATAACACAGCAATAGTTTAAATTATTTTCTCAAAGGGAGTCTCTGATAAGGTTTCTGGTTGGTTTTGTCCAGTTGGCTGAGATGCTGCTTTTTGATTTTGCTGCATTTTTAGTAGCTCGGCAGGATTAGAAGTAATAATCTCATGTTCAAAAGGAGCAGCTATTACTTTCATTGCAACGTGGTTTTGCCCTGCAAAAAATAATCCTTCTCCTATTGCTCCGCCAAGAAGGAAATTCTTTTCCCCTTCGGACAAATAAAATGTTTTTGCCACCAAGTCAACTTCTGTCGGGCTTTGCTTCATGAGCACTTGAATAGAGGAGTTTGAAAGGACAGCTTTGCCATATTCGGTGGAAAGAAAATCAGAAACGTCCTGAGTTGCGGTTGTAAGAGCTAGGTAATATTTTCTTGCTCTCTTTGCAATTCCATATACAAAAGAAGCGCTGTCTTCGTGCTTCATCATGTACCAGGCTTCGTCCATTATTAAAAGTCTTTTTTTAAGATTTTTTCTCATCTTTGTCCAAACAAAATCCAAAATTATGTGCATGGCAATAGGACGTAATTCTTCTTCAAGCCCCTTGATTGAGAAAACAGTAAATGGATTTTTAATATCAAAATTACTCTGTTGATTAAAAATTCCAGAAAGAGAACCTTTTATAAACTTTTCAAGTCTCAGTGCTAATTCTTGAGCTTGTTTGTCTTCTGTTCCAAGTAAAACTTTATACAAATCTTCCATAAGAGGAGGTTCTTTTGCCTGCGTTGACGGGTCAAGGGTAATTCCTTTCTGTCTGTACGTTTCAACAAGTGCACGGTCAAGTATTGCGTCATGGGCTGGATCAAGTTCTCCCAGAACTATTTTTAAAAGTCCATGCAAAGATAATATTTTAAGACCAAGTTCATTTTCTCCTTCTTCATAAATCCCAGAAAGATCAAACGGATTTATCTTTACAGGAGAGACAGGAGTAAAGACAACGTGCTCTCCTCCCATTGTTTTTGCAAGAGTTTCATATTCTCCTTCAGGGTCAATAATTATTACTTCTGTCCCAAACATAAACTGGCGCATTGCCTCAAGTTTTATAAGATAGCTTTTTCCTGCTCCAGATTTTCCCAAAACTATTTCGTTAGCATTTTCCAAAGAGAATCTGTCAAAAACAATCAGGGATTCGTTTTGCTTATTGAGACCATACATAATTCCTTTGTCTTGAGTTAGAGTTGCCGACGAGAAAGGGAAAGTTAAAGCAAGAGATGTGGTGTCCATGTTTCTGGTAATAAGAAGTCTGTCTTGCCCCATTGGTATTGTTGATTTGAATCCTGCTTCCATTTGAAGCGTTGCAGTTTTTGCAATAAGAAGCATTGAAGACAGAACAACTTGGAGTCTTTTGCTTGCTTCATCAAGTTCTTGTTTGCTACCTGAGCAAAGAGTAATGTAAAAACTTACCTGGAAGAATCTTTCTACTCCTTTTGCCAGTTCATCTTGCAGAGAAAGAGCGTCCTCAAGAGTAGCTGTAACTTTTGGATCAATTGCTTGTCCTTCGTCTTTTTGAGAAGCAATTGTTGCTTCCATTTCTGCAACTTTGCGCCTAAGGTCCGATAAAATATCAGGGGAAGATGTTGGATAAACAAACATAGAGATATTCATTGAATGATCAAAATCTATAAGAGACGCAAGCCAATTTGCAGAAACATATCTTGGATACCCCACTATGAAGAAAGTTCTGTAGAAATGTTCGCCAGCTCTTATGAAATTGAAATCTACCTCAACGGAAGATGGGGCAATTATGTCTTTTATGTGCCCAGAGCTCTTTGCCGGACTAGAAATTTGTATCTCTTTGTTTTTGTTTTTTGTACCAAATAATTTCATGCGTTTGCCTCCTGTTTTGTTTGTGATGCATGCCCAGAGTCAGAGTTGTAAGCTTCATAAAAAATCTGCACAAGTTCATTTTGGGAAAGAACTTTGGTTTTTAGATTAAGATTTTGAAGCTCACTTTGTATTGCCTGTTCTTTTGTGTGAAGGGCTGCTTTCGCACTGCTTTCAAAATCAGACATATTTCCGCCTGTTTTTAAAGATGAAGCGGCCGCTCCTATTCCTCTTTCAAGGGCAGAAAAATAAACAACAACGTAGAACTTTTTATCTAAAACTACATTTACTTTTACTAAGTTTCCCACAAATTCTCCATATAGTCTGATTCTTTCTTTCACTATTGGATTTTGTTCAGAAAGTTCTTGGGTGTGAAGAAGTTTTACGTAAGATGAAATATCCAGCTGTTTATTTCTTATGAAAATCTGAACTGGAAAGGAAAGAGAATTAAGAAAAGAAACGTATGATGAGACCTTTGCTCCCTGTTCTTCTTTTGAAAGAAGGGAAAAATTAGTAGCTGTAATTTCTATTATGAGAGCTGCGTGTTGTCCCGAAAAGAAAACAATGTTGTCTATTATGTTTTCTATTTCAATAAATTTTTGTGTTGACGCGCTTTTTTGGGCAGTTTTTTTCATATTATTAACTAAACAGAGCTTTTCTTAGCTCTTCTCTTTTGTCTTTGGATATTATTTCAAGAGGTGGAATTATTTTTCCAGACGCGCTTATTTCTACTGCGTCAAATTGATTCTGGCCTCTTGGATCTTCAAAGGCAATATCATAAGTACCGTTTGTAAAAGCAGTTGCGGACTGAAACTGACCCAGGCCATTTGTTTTAAAAGCTCTTATTGGATTTCCCTCTTTGTCTTTCACTTCAACCAAAATGTTTGGAAGAGGATTTCCTCTTGGGTCTTTAATAATTCCAGTAAGCAAATTTGGATACTCAGGAGCAATTGGAATTCCCACGCTTTTTCTCATATCATCCGGCACGCTTCTTACGTTGCTTGTTTGCCTTCTAACAGTTGGAGCGCTGTTTTGTGTCTGATTTGTCAGCTGTTGCTGAAGCTGGCTTATTTGTCTTTCCAACTCTAGTCTTTGACTTGCAGTTTCCTGGAGAAGTTTTTCAAGTTCCAGTACTTTGCTATGCATGTCCGCAGCGCTTGGTGTATTAACTGCCGCTGCTTCTTGAGTTTTTGCTGTTTGAATCTCTTGTTCTATGTATTGCTCTTCTTTTTTTAGAACTTCTTCCTTTTCTTTCTTTTCCTCTTCTGGCTTTGGTTCTTCTGCTTTTGGCTCTTCAATTTTTGGAGCAACTACGCTTGATGTAATAATATGCGGAGGTTGGTGAAACACAGGAGAGTTAGAAACTGGAGCTACTGCAACGGAAGCTGCAAGGGGCTGTTGTTTTTGCTCAACTGCAATAAAAGCTGTGGGCTTCGGCTGTTGAATAGTTGGAACAGGAGTTTGGTCTTCTGTCTTTTGATATACGTACTGAGAAGGAGCAAAAAGAGCTTTAAAAAAATTGTAAGCCATTGTATCTAACGGCCTGCCGCCTATTGGTAAAAATGCCAAGCTTACTCCCAAGAGAGCAAAAATTGCAGCAAGTGGAATTTTTATAAGCCCAAGTATTGGCAAAGAGAAAGTAATCCATGCAATAACAACACCAATTGCAATATATGCAAATTGTTTTATTGTCATATCTCCTATAAGCTTAAATTCAAAGCTGTTTATGTCTTGCGGTATTGGGTGTCCTTCCATAGAAATAACTAGATAAAATTAGTCTATAACGTGAAAAATATCCATGCAAGGCTATCAAAGTGAGTCAAAGTTTGAGGCTGTCTGTGAAAATTATAGGGTTATTTTATTTTTTCAAAACCTATGTTAAATTTGCCATCGCGCATGAAAAAACCCTGTGTTTTCCAGCCTGGAATAAGAGATTGATTTATCTGATTTCTTAATAGATTGCTTGCGTTTGCCATTTCGCCTTTGATCCTGCCAACAAATGGCCTGTGTAGAAAAGCTGGCGCAACATCAAGAGATAAGACATTGATTTCTCCTCTGTCTGTGTCTATTGCAGCAGAGAATCTTGATGTTCCGCCCGTAGCAGATATGCTTCCATCAAGTTTTAGTGATCCATCAGGAAGGATGCTGTGTTTAAGTCCCCGGAGTTGTGCTCCTTGTGGTAATTTTATGTTTGTTAGAAGTTCATCTAGTTCATCGAGCTCTAGCGTCTGGGTAGGGAATTCAGTATTGGCAGAAGAAAGTCCTTCGTTTATTTTCTCAA
>CAYYAC010000005.1:0-26852 GCA_964469995.1 uncultured Gammaproteobacteria bacterium | reverse complement strand
CAAGAAGCGGAAAACCAGTTTTTTGCAGCGATTGTTTTGAGAAAAAAGAAAACGGTTCTCCAATGCCGAGACGTGGCGAAAGACATGACGCACCCCAAACATCATCTAACTCCCAGCTTGATGCAATAAATTCAAAGCTTGATAAGATTTTAAATCTTCTTTCAAACACAAAAGCATTAAAAAATGATGAAAAAGCTTCAAAAGCAGTTGAAGAAGAAATTTCTCAGCTTGTAAAAACAGTAAAAGCTGAAAAGAGCATAAAACCTAAGAAAAAAGCTGTTAAAAAAGACGTAAAAATAGTAGAACCATTGCCAGAAGCTCCTGCAGAAGACCTCGCGAAGTAAACATACAGAAAACGCCTTCACGAAGTGAGAAGCACCCTTGGGGTGATAATTACCTAGATCTCTTTTTTTCCTTACGCATTTGATCAAATTCAATTGCATTATCAATTTCTTTTGGGGTTAATTTCTTATCTCTAAATTTTCTATACTCCCGGGGGTCATTATTTTTCTTCATTTTACTTCTTTTTGATGATAACTGCGGTTCCGTAGGCTACGATTTCACTCATGCTTGTACCAATTTCAGATGAGTCAAATTGCATTCTAAGAATTGCATTTGCTCCCAACTTTTGGGCATTCCTTACCATTCTATCCATTGCGTGTTTTCTTGTTTCCTCAAGCATTTGAGTGTATTCAACAATTTCCCCGCCAACAATAGTGCGCATTGCTGCCATTATATTTCCTGCAAGTCCCCTGCTTCTTACAACCAACCCAAAAACTTCTCCCAGAGTCTCGGTAACTTCATGTCCCTGTATGTCATCCGTTGTAACCACCATCATCTTATTTGCCATAATATTTTAAATTAAATCTACTAAAAAATCCTTAAATGTTTTATTCTTGCGGAATAGGTAATCCTATCTGTTTTAAGGGAAGATATTCAAAATAGTACTGACATCCTACGGAAACTACATAATCCAAAGTATCTTTGTATTGAGGTTTTTTGAACCATTCACTTAGAATATAAATATAATTAACATTTATATTAATAGATGACATTAACTTTTGATACTGCTTCTTTTTAAAATCACAGGTTTGTAGTTTCTCGTCTACGGAACCCGCTACATGCTGAAATTTCATCTCTATGACAAAAAGGGTATTATTCACAATCACATAAACTGCTTCATCAGGAAGTAATTTCTTTGAAATTATTTTCATGTAATCAACTCCCTGCTCTTTAAGGAAAACGTATAGACCATTTTTTGCATAACTTCTTGCTACTTCTTTCCCCTCAAAATAGATTACATTCTTTTTAATTTCATAACCTTTTTGAGAAGATAAAAGATCTAGGATACTAATCTTTCTCTCAAATTTTAAACCTGTTAAAGTATTCGCTCCACCTTTTCCGTTAATTATCATAATTAAATAGAAACAGACAATTGATTCACTTTTACCCTGTTCTTTATATCATAAAATCGCTTCTTTGATAACTCTAGATATTTTTCTTCTGTATCTATTCCCATAAACTTTCTATTTAGAATATTTGCAACTATTCCAGTAGTAGAACTTCCTGCAAATGGATCAAGAATTAGATCTCCTTCTTTTGTACTAGCCACTATTATTCTTTCTAGCAAATCCATTGGTTTTTGGGTTGGATGTTTTCCAAATTTCTTCTCATATGGTTTTGGTGTGCCAATTGACCAAACAGAACGCATTTGCTTTGCTTCTTTCTTAATAAAATCTCCCAAATGCCAATCTCCATTTTTCATTAACTTATAATTGAAATAATGCTTTGCATCTTTGCTTTTTCTAGCCCAAATTAGAGTTTCATGACTTGCAGTAAAATATCTACCACTTAAATTTGGAGCAGCGTTTGGCTTAAACCAAGAAATATCATTTAAAATATGGTATCCATTACTTTGAAGAGCATATCCACACTGATAAATTGAGTGATAGGTTCCGCTAATCCAAATTGTTCCATTTGGTTTTAGAACTCTTTTACAAGCTTCAATCCATTTCATGTGAAATTCTAAATCTTTTTCAAAACCATTACTCTTATCCCAATCGCCCTTATGAACATTTACTCTTTTGCCAGCATGAACAGTAAATCCACCATTTGAAAGATTATAAGGAGGATCGGCGAAAATCATATCAAAATGTTCCTTAGGAAAACTTTCAAGTAATTTTAATGAGTCACCTAAATATAGAGCAAAGTTTTTATCATCATTGAGGAAGTAGGGTTTCACATACTCAGTTTACTACTTTTCTATATTATTTTCTAGGCAAAACTACTATTCTGTTGGGGGAAATTCCGTAGTAAGTGAATTATCTTAAAGACTATACGTTACCAACTCTAGAAGCCAACGCTTTCCTTTGAATTTCTGCTTCCCTTCTTGTCTGTTCAAGATCGGGAGCATGCATAGCAAAAGCGAGTAAGCTTTTATCTAGAAATTCTTCCATTTTTCCGAATGTATCACCATCCAAGGGCATCTTCCTGCCAAAAATATTAAAGCTTCTCTCAAAAGGTTCTCCATAATATTCCCTTCTTCTTTCTAGGCGCGTGTTGTTCCAATGACCTATGTTATCCATTTCCCTAAACTCATTAGGCAGACCTAGAGATGGTCTTCCTGGAAATTCCGAAAAAGCTGCAATGATTCCCACTTGCCTTGTAGCTTTGGTAGTTTCTCTTGAAGGATTAAATCCTGTTGGAGGAACAGCGTTAACATCTCCTCTGTAAAACTCGACAGCGATTCTTACACCAAATCCCTTATCTTTTTGGAGCACACTCATGACTCTTTTCCCTACTATTTCATCATGCCAACCATTACGACTTTCAGTCCAACTACTGTCGCTTCCTGATCCGTAACTAGAACGACTAATTTCATAGGGCCCATTTACTTTATTCCATATATCCTCAGTTTCTAATTGGTATTCGGGGTAAACTCCAACTAGAGAAGCAAAGGCTTCTATTGGATTACCAATTCCATATACAACCGTTTCAAGATCACGTAAAGTATCTCCAGTTCCGTTTACTATTCCAGCATTCCTCCATAAATCACGATTTAATTCTGTTAATTTTCTTCCTACTTCTAGCTTTTTAAATAATTTATTAACTTCCCGTACTCCATCATCAGTTAGTTTAAGTTTTTCCAAGCGGACTCTTTCCGCTTCTGCGGCTATGGCTTGTTGCCTGGCTTGCTCTGCAGCTTGGGCTTCGTTAATAATCCTTGCTCTTTCTTGATCTGCTCTTTCTTTCCAATTACTCATGCCTGGATTATAGACAAAAAAGCATTTTTAATCAACTATAGGACTTTTATTCTGTTGGAGGGATGCCGTAATACGTAAGAATGTCTTTGGCAATTGAGAAAAATACTGGTGCTGCGGTTTCTGCTCCATAGATACTAGATGTTGGCCGGTTAATAATAACAATCATTACAAATTTTGGGTCATCTGCAGGCGCATATCCTATAAATGACGCAATAGTTTTTGTAGGATCGTAATGTCCTGCAACTGGAATAGAAGCAGTTCCTGTTTTTCCTGCAATTCTATAGCCCTTAAGCCTTGCAAATTGAGCTTCTCCTTTGTTTACTGCATTAACTAAAATTTCCGTCATTATTTTTGCAGTTTTAGCACTCATTGTGCGGTCTAAAACTTTTGGCGCAATGTTTATTTTGTCTCCCTCTGCAGTTTGAACCTGAGAAACAACATGAGGCTCCATTCTTAACCCTCCATTTGCAAGCGATGCAAAAGCAGTTAAAAGCTCTATTGGAGTTACAACAAGTCCCTGTCCAAATGCTGCAGTTGCCAAATCTATTGGATACCAGCTATCTTTTTCTTTTATTCCCGGTACTGTTTCTCCCTGCAGATCAATTCCCGTAGAAGAATCCATTCCGTACTTTTGCATATGAGAAATCATACGGTCCAAGCCTAATTTTTGCCCCACAAATACCATTCCTGTGTTATCCGACTCACGAATTGTATCAATCATATTTATATCTTTTGTATATTTATCATTCCAGGTGTGAATTGTGTAATCATAAACTTGAAGTGGCCCGCCGCAAATACTACATTTTGTTTCAGGCGTTACAAGTCCGTCATCAAACGCCGCTGCCATAACAAGCGGTTTAAAAGTAGAGCCGGGCTCATATGTATCTGTTATAAATGGATTTTTATATGAATCTTGAGGATAATCACCAAAATTTGCAGGGTCAAAACTTGGAGTTGCTGCCATTGCCAAAATCTGTCCTGTTTTTGGATCCATGATTCCAACCATTCCGCTTGATGCTCCATAATCTGCAACCGCTTTTTCAAGTTTCTGCTGGGCATCAAATTGAATAGCTCTGTTAATAGACAAGACTATACTGTCTCCGTCTATTATCTTTTCATTCCCCGAGTTAAGCTTTGCAAGAATAGGACGCCCAAGCGCATCCTGAATAACGCTTGCGAGCCCTTCCTTGCCTCTAAGAAGCCTGTTGTAAAATCCCTCAAGCCCAAAATAACCTAAGTCTTTACCATTATCATCTTTACCCACAAAACCCAAAAGATGCGCAGCAACAGAAGCCTCAGGATAGAGCCTCGTGTAGCTTTCTGCAAAGCCAACTCCTGGAAGATTTAAAGACTCTATTTGATTTTTAACAGATATATCTACTTTTGGCGCAAGAGAAACCCAAAACAGGTCTTGAGAAAGCTGAGCCGAGATTGATGCGCTATCTATTTTTAGAATTGGAGAAAGAGCAAGGGAAGTTAAGTTTATATTTTTTATTTCCTTTGGATTTGCAAAAACCGTATAAGCAAGCCTATTTGCAACAATTGGAAATCCGTCAGAGGTGTAAATTTGTCCGCGCGCAGGTGCAAGTGTGATTATTTTTCCGTACTGTGCTTGACCCAGGAGAGAAAGCTCGGAAGCTTTAACTACCTGCCAATAGAAAAGACGGCCAATAATAACAACAAATAGAAAAATTAAAAGGCAGAAGGTAAATCTATAACGCCAGCTCATCTTATAGCAACTGTTGTGGCAGTACTTATAACAAGATTTGCTTTACTTGGCACAAAACCCAAAGTTGCGGCTTTTGATGCAATTTCTGTGTAAGAGCCTAAAGCTAATACTTTTTCCTGGAGGATTAAATTTTCTTTTTTGAAAGAAGACACTTTATCTTCTATGTTGGCAATATCTATGCCGGAAGTTGAAATTCTATTTGAAACACTTATTCTCACAATTGATAGAACAAGTATAACAAAAATAAGTGATGTTATTATTAAGGCAGGTTTTTTCATATTTAATTTTTCTCAAAAACTCTAAGCTTTGCGCTTGAACTTCTTCTGTTTTCCGTAATTTCTGCAGGCAGTGGCAAAATTGGATGTTTTGTAATAACAATTCCAAATCCTGCTTTTTCCTTTTCAATAAATTCCCATTTAACAATTCTGTCCTCAAGTGAATGAAAACTTATAACAGCAAGTCTTCCGCCTTTTTCTAAAAGATTTATTGCAGCCGGCAATGTTTCTTTTAAATTATTAAGTTCGTCATTTACTGCTATACGCAGTGCTTGAAATACTTTTTGACTAGTTCTTGCTTTCATAAAAGGTTTTACCTCTCCATATAACCCGAAACTTTTAGCGACTATCTCAACAAGTTCTGAGGTAGTCTCTATTTTTTTTATTTCACGGGCGCTGATAATATTGTTAGAAATGGTGCGAGCATTGTGCTCTTCACCCAATTTAGTAAATAGTTCATAAAGTTCTCCTTTGTTTAATCCGTTCACAAGGTCTGCGGCTGTTACACCCAGATCCTTGCTCATTCTCATATCCAGAGGGCCGTCTTCCTGAAAACTAAATCCTCTAGATGCTGTGTCTATCTGATAGCTTGATACTCCAAGATCAAAAATAATTCCTGCAACTTTTTCAAAACCATTTTCTTTTGCGATTTTTTCTATATCCTTGAAATTCCCCTGAGCTAGTATTAAATCTTTTCCTACTTCAAAGCTTGTCTCTTCAATCTCTTTTTCTACTTGCTCTAAAGATTTTGCGTCCAAATCTATTCCCAAGACTTTTCCGCCTCTTTTTAGAATTTCAAGACTATGACCTCCGCCTCCTAAGGTCGCATCTATGTAAAGCTCTCCGGGCTTTACATTCAAGCTATCTATAACTTCTTGTAAAAGTACACTGACATGAAATTTGCTCATCCATTCCCCTTACTGGACAATTTATCTGCAATGTTTGTGATAGTGCCAATAAGCTTTTTATTGTGCTGTTCCCATTTTGTTTTGTCCCAAATTTCAACATATCTTGATATTCCTAAAAAAACCAAATCTCCTGTCAGAGTTCCGTATTCCTTTAAATATGCAGGTAATACGAATCTGCCTTTTTCATCGAGCTCAATTTCCGTTGCTGTTCCAAGTAAAAACCTCTGTGTTTCACGGGTTGATAAATCTGTGAAAGGCATACCCTCTGTTCCTTCAAGCAAAGACTTCCAAGAAGACTCAGATACGACAATAAGACTTCCTTCAAATCCTTGAGTAATGATGAGCTTGTCACCAAGATGGTCCCTGAATTTCTTAGGAAATGCAATTCTGTTTTTCTCTCCGATTGTTCCTGCGTATTGTCCGATAAGCATATGTTTAATTTATTTTTCATTCCACTCTGTTCCACTTTAGACCACTTTAGTCTATTTTGAACTGTTTTTTAGCCTCTGTCAATAGGGGAAATGAGTAAAATAGTGGGAAAAGACAATCTAAAACACAAGATATAGTAAAGAAGAAAAAAGAAGATTAATTAGCTAGGGACTGCTCTACTTGGAATACATTTTCATCTGTTTTTGTAACTTTTACAACAAGCTTTATATTTGAAACATTTTTATCATAGTGGCAAACATCAGAACATGTTCCTAAAACTATTTCCTGGCTTACTGATTGACCCGGAACCTTAACATCTGTGTGCCCTATTGCTCCTCTTGGAATATCTCCAGCTGATGTGTATGAAAGTTCATAGTCAACAGAAGCAATATCATTGGTTTTTGTAATTTTCATTACAACTCTTTGTCCGTCTGCTCCCATAGTTAGAGTTAGGCCGATATCTTCAGGCTTTAGCATTGAAACCTGCTGTTCCTGCGTTGTCTGTGCAGTTGGCACTGAAGATGATTTTTTGCCAAGAAGCAAAACTACTCCTCCAACAATAAGGAAAAGAACAGCAATTGCCACACCGATTAATAAATTTTTATTTTTTGCCATTAATTATTTATTGCAAATATTTTTGCCTAAGTCAAGAGACATGTTGTACTTCATTAATTTTTATTATTGTATCTGAAACTTCCGTTGGATACCTGCCTGTAAAACATCCGCCGCAAAAACCATTATTTTCAAAAATATCTCCTTGGGTCTCAACTGGATTACCCAATGCAGCTTCAAGCAATTCTGCTTCAGTTAAATAATAAAGACTATCTAGTCCCAAATATTTTCTTCTTTCTTCCATGTCCGGCATTCTATCCGCAAGTACTTCATCTTTTCCAAAGTCTACCCCGTAAAAGCAGCCATGCTCTATAGGAGGAGATGCAATTAAGGCATGCACCTCTTTTGCTCCTGCTTCTCTTAGTTTATCAACTACAATCCTTAAAGAACCTCTTACTATAGAATCGTCAACTATAACTACTCTTTTACCACGTACCACAGCTTCATTTATGCTATATTTTTGAGTTGCGGCTTTGTCCCTGCCGTTTGGACGAATAAATGTTCTTGTCCCGTCTGCAACATTTCTATAAGGATTTGTATATATACCGTCTATGTATGGTATTCTTTTTTCTTTTGCTATTTCCGAGCTTGCAACACCTTGGGCTGCACTTATACCAGACCTGGGAACCGGCATGATTATATCAACGTCCGGCATGTGCCTTGATAAAATTTCCCCTTCTCTTAATCTAAACTCAACAACGGGAATACCAAACACATTACTATCAGGTCTGGAGATGTATATAAGCTCAAAAACGCATTGAGCAAGATTTGCATCTTTTCTTTTACCGATAGTTGTTATTCCATCGCCATTTATCATAATAGTTTCCCCTGGAAGAACATCTCTTATAAATTCTGTTCCTGTAGAAAAACCCGATGTTTCAGATATAACAGCATATCCTCCCGAATCTTTTAGTCTTCCTATTGATAAAGGCCTAAAACCATGAGGATCACGGCTTGCAAACAATGCATCTTTTGTTGCAAAAACCATGCTATATGCGCCTTCAAATTGCTCTACTCCTTTAACAATCTTCCCTGCTGCATCCCCTTCCATATTGTTAATTACCGCAAGCGCAATTCTAGTATCGCTTCGCGCTCCATCAATTTCTTCAGGAATATCATATTTTCTTCTAAGATCTTCTATGTTTGTTAAGTTTCCGTTGTGCGCTATGCCTATACCACTATCCAAAAAAGGCTGCAATTCTGCCAATGATCCTGAAGTAGAATAACGATTGTGTCCAATTCCAACAAATGCATTATCAAGGTCAGGAAGTTCGTTTGTCATTCCAAAAACAATTGAAGCAAGCCCTGGTCCTTTAGTTAAGGCCATTTCTTCCCCATTAGAAATCAAAACACCAGAACCCTCTTGTCCCCGATGATTTAACTCAACCAGTCCATTAAACACAGAGGAAGGAATATCGTAGGTTTTTGAGAAAACACCAACAACAGCACAGTTATCCTGAGGCTTCTCGACTGACTCATAAAATGGAAGACTTTCTGTCCTAGGCATTCAGATTATTTTGAATAAATTCAGAAACAGAGCTAATTTTAATTCTATTTTGCTTTCCGCTGTCTCTATCTCTTGCGGTTATTGTAGCATCTTCTAATGTTTGGAAGTCAATAGTCAAACAGTATGGTGTTCCTATTTCATCTTGGTAGAGATACCTCTTTCCTATATTTCCTCTGTCATCCCAATAAACCATTACATCTTTTTTTAATTTTTCATAAACTTCTCTAGCTTTTTCTACAAGTTCCGGCTTGTTTGCAAGAAGAGGAAAAACAGCAGCTTTGTATGGTGCAACCTTACTTGAAAGTTTTAGAAATGTTCTTCCCTCTTCTTCCCTATATGCATCACACAAAACTGTAAGCAAAAGTCTATTAATTCCAACAGCAGGTTCTATAACGTGAGGGATAATTTTTTTATTTGTCTGCGGATCCAAAATTGAAAGTTCCTGTTTTGAAAACTTTGCATGTTGCTTTAAATCATAATCTGTTCTGTAAGCTACTCCCCATAATTCTTTAAATCCAAAAGGAAATTCGTATTCCATATCCTCTGTTTTTTTACTATAGAATGAGCGTTCTTTCTCATCATGCTCTCTCCATCTAAGGTGTTTATCAGATATTCCCAAAGTTTGCGTTGCAAATTCCCACATTTTATTTTTCCAATTATTAAAAAGCTCTTCCCAGTTATCTTTCTCTGGGTCAAAGAAAAATTCTATTTCTCCCTGCTCAAATTCTAAAGTTCTAAAAACAGAATTACCTGGAGTAATTTCATTCCTAAAACTTTTTCCAAGCTGTGCGATACCAAAAGGGAGTCTGACCCGCGTTGAATCAACAACATTTTTAAAATTAACAAACATTCCCTGCGCAGTTTCCCCCCTAAGATAAGCCAAAGACTGATCTCCTTCTATTATTCCCAAATTTACAGGAAACAAAAGATTAAATTGTCTAACTTTTGTCCAATTAAATTTCCCACAGTTTGGACATACAATTCTTTTTTCTGTAATAATTTTTTCTAGTTCCAAAGGAGCTAATCCTTCAACTTTTTGAGCATCTTTGCTTTCCTCAATTAAGTGATCTGCACGCATTCTAAGTTTACAGTTTTTACAATCAATTAGTGCATCTGCAAAACCCGCAGTGTGCCCCGATGCCTTCCATATTTCCTGGTGAGAAATAACACTTGCATCAATTCCAACTATATTTTCAGCTTTGTGAACAAAAGATTCCCACCAAAGGTTTCTAATGTTTCGCAAAAGCTCTGCTCCAAGGGGTCCGTAATCATATGTATTAGCAAGTCCTCCGTAAATTTCACTTCCGGGGTAAATAAAACCCCGTCTTTTAGAGAGGGCGATGATTTTTTCCATTACATTGTCCATAAACTCATGATAGCAGATTTAACCAAAAAGAGGCAGGATTCTTCTTGTTCTAAGACGTCTTTCCAAAATTTGCTCTATTAGACCTTGCGTGTTTGCATATTCAGATGAAGACGCAAAGCCCAAAGCAGTTAATAAATCTTTTTCAAAAGCTGCAACAACACTCGGAACATCATCTGCTATAGAAAGCTTTGAAAGCACACTGCAAAGAAGAGAAAAAACTTGATAATTTTCCTGATTCTCTGCACATAAACCATCTATAAGTTCACAAATATGATAAGCCAGTCCGCAAGATTTAAGATCTGATTTTATATCGGAAAAATTATTTATTGTTTCAACTTCTGTAAGGGTAGAGACGGTTCTTCCTTTATATAAAGACATGGATACTAAATTTAAAAGCTCTATATGACCCGAACGCTTGCTTGTAATTCTTCTTACTCCTTTTGCACTAATTGTAATTTTGCCGTGGTGTTTTGTAAAAACAGTTAGAATTCTATCCGCCTCTCCAAGATTTCTTCTTTTTATTACTACTCCTTCTGTTTTGAAACTTCTCATTTAGATATTGTTAAATTTTTATCTGTAAGAAGCGGGAATTCCATTCTCTTGCTTCCGTTAACAGAGATTTTGTAGCTATTATTGTATGTTCCCGGCTGTTTTTGAATAAGCAGAGGAAGAGTGCTGTCAAATTTAATACTAGATGGAAGCTTATAGGAAATTTTAAATGTAGCCGCACCTTGAGTTCTAACTACAACAAGCCCCTCAAATACAGTCTTTCCAAGTTCATCATATGATTTAACTTTTATTTCAGACCCCTTGCTGTCAATTAGAGTTGAACCCTTAGGTACATAAATTCTGATCCAGTCTTGAAGTGTTGCATTTAAACAAAGACCTCCCCTTTCTAAATTACAATCTGAAGCTGGATATGGATTTTTAAAATTCATGGTTATATTCTTAGTAACACTCCCATCACTCCCTACTTTATAATCTACTAACACATCTCTTGTAACAAATAGATTTGACTTTGCTCCGCCCAAATTTGCCTCATTTATATGCAGGTAATCACCATCTGCTGCAATAATTTTTCCGTCTGCATTAACAGCACGAACTCCTGCCTGAGCATCCTGATTGTAAATATCAACCAATACATGCTTTTCGCTTATCTGAGTTATCAAATCCTGGGTAAGCGGTCCCCAATAAACTTTTGGAGAAGACTTAAGCGCTTTTGTTAAAATCGCATACATCAAATCCCCTATAATTGCTTTACGTCCCGCATTAACAGCCAGCAAGTCTGTAACATGATAATCTAGATTAAGAGGCGTAGAAATGCTGCTTTCAAGCGAATAGATAACCTGCGGACAATTACACTGAGGCACTATTTTTGTAGTAAAAGTCTGACCATCAGCGGAAACACTGTCATCAAGTATTTTAATTGTTGAAACCAGTACATTTGTATCAAGAGCAATTATTCCGTCTACTTTAATTTTTGCCCCGGCTTTATTGTAAAGAGAATTAAAAGTATCCATTGAAGTTAAAAAATCAGGAGAAAGATTTGAGTCTCTTAAATTTAGAACTCCAACTCTTAGATATTGCTGCAGAATTGCAGGAGCGGCTGGTTTTGAAGAAATTGTATTATCTAAATTGTATATATTGTCTGAACGATCAACATGAATTACTCCTTTATCTAAATTGAATACAGAATATGCAGTTATAAAACCGCCAGTTGGACGCAATTCTTTGTCATTTTGGAAAATAATAAGATATTTCTTGGGTGAAGTCGCTCCTAAAAGATCCGGCAAAACTTTTATAAGAGGTTTTGCCTGACTTACAAAAGTCGCAGTTGCGTCCAGTGCATCTTTTGCTGACTGGAGACCTTTTCTAGCCTTTCCAAGCGCAAATAATGGAGGGTAATGATTTGGATTAACGTGATCAAGTTCTTCTTTAGCTAAAGACAGATATTTTTCAACATCGTCAATATGAGGCGTTACTTTACCCATTGTTGTAACTGCAGTTTGAATTCGGTTTTCCGCAGTTCCACCAGCAAAACTTCCTTGACCTTTAAGACCCAAGACATCTGCGTATGGAGCAACAGAATCAACAATAACGCGCGCGGCTGCAAGACCATCAAGTCCTGCGTTAATCAGGTGGTCTGCATCGTTATAGTACCAAGCAGCAATAGGAACCCATTTAAGAATAGCTATTGAGTGTAAGTCTTTGCGCGTTTGAAGTAAGTCCGCATTAGTTTGAGTGAGCTGAGTCGAGGCGAGTGCTATATTTTGTGTTTTTGCTGCAGCAAGAGTTGCCTTTGCGTGTGTATAAGTTACATTTGCAGACTTATAAACTTTCATTGCTGGAAAAATCATGACAATTGCAAAAATAAGGATTACTATCAGGGGAATAAAAACGGACTTTTTCTTCAAAAAAGACAAACCGAACCTAAATTTCTTCTTTGGCATAGAGGCATTAGCTTGAACTGGAGCAAAATCTGTCTTAGCTGTACTTGGGGCGCCTAAATTTATTTTTTCGAATCCCTCCATTTAAATATGGTAAACAAATTAAGCTTCCGTGTCAAGGCTAGAGAGCGCCTTTTCCAGATATCATTGCCCATGGGGTTTTGAGAATTATCCAAAAGTCATAAAGGACAGATCTTTTCCTAACGTAGAGCGCATCCATCTGAATTCTTTTTTCAAAATTTACTTCACTTCTGCCTGATACCTGCCAGTATCCAGTAAGTCCAGGCTTAACAGAAAGCACTATCTTTACAGCTTCTCTTGTATTTGGGTATTTTTTCTGCTGATCGCGTAATTCGTCTGGATAATAAGCGCGCGGACCAACCAAGCTCATTTCTCCGCTTAATATGTTAAAAAACTGAGGAATTTCATCAAGGGAATGTTTTCTAATAAAATGGCCTACTCTTGTAATCCTTGGATCATCTTTTAATTTATAGCTTTCATGTTTATATGTTGCGAAAAGTTTTGAGAATTTTGGATTTTCTCTAAGAATTTCATGAGCATTTTCTATCATTGAGCGGAATTTATGCATCTTAAAAAAACTCCCGCTTCTTCCAACTCTTTCTGGTGTATCTGCTAACACTGGGCCTCTTGAATCGAGTTTTATAATAATAGTCACAATCAACATTATGGGCGAAAAAATTATTATAAGAATAGTAGAAAAAACAATATCCATAGCCCTTTTCGCAAATTCATAGGAATTACTTTTTTTAATTTGTTTATAAGGCATAGGATTAAACCAAATGTTCGTTAGGAGTACCACTGAGACTTTCTACAATTTTTTTAATCTTTGGAACAGATTTTTTATTACAGACAAGCAAAACATCATCTGTGTTTATAACAAGCATTTCTTCCAGGTCTATTCCAACAACAAGCTGATCTGTATAATTAAAAACCAAATTATCTTTGGAGTCTGTAATCATTGTTTTCCCTTTTGTAACATTTTCTTCTGAATTTACTTCAAGCGCTTCTTTTAAAGCCTCCCATGCACCAACATCACTCCATGATAAATCTGCAGCAATTACGTATGCTGATTTCTGGTCAATCTTATGGAGAATTGCATCATCAAAACTTATTTTTTCCAGAGTTGGATAAATTCTTTGCAGGGTTTCTTCATACCTATCTGTTCCCAAGGCTTCCTGAATCTCCATAATTCCTTTATAAATTTCTGGGGCAAACTTTTCATACTGAGACAGAATAAAAGCAGGAGTTGTTACAAAATATCCTGGATTCCAAGCATAATTTCCTGATTCTAAAAACTTTTCAGCATCCGCAAGACTTGGTCTGTAGATTAATTTGTTAAAGTGAAAAACTTTTGTTTCTTCAATTTCAAGCGCTTCATCTCCAAACTCAATCCATCCTAAATTTTGATTAGCAAATCTTGCTCTTTGACCTATAAAAACTATTGTATTTTTTCCTTTTTCTTCAATTATCTTTTCCGCAAAAGTTAATACTTCTCTAAATCTTCTTTCTTTCTTTACAAAATGGTCACTCCATACTATTCCAACAGCTGAGTCTGGATCTGTTTTTGCAACAATTGCCATAGCAAGACCCACTGCAGGCCCAACATCACGCACTGCTGGTTCAAATATAAAATGGTCTTTGTCAATCTTAGGGAGCTGCTCCATAACAGCATCTTTATATTTTTCTCCCGTAGAGACGTAGATATCTTTATATGAAAATGTGGGGGTAAGTCTATCAACTGCAAGCTGAAGAGTAGATTTATCTCCTACAATTTTTTCAAATTGTTTTGGCGAATTAGAACGTGATAATGGCCAAAGCCTTGTCCCTACTCCTCCTGCGAATACAATAAATTTCATAAATTATTTCAAACTTGCTATTTCAGATAAGAACTTCTTTTTAAAATTTTTAAGATTAAATTTCTCTGCCTGTTCTTTTGCGTGAATTGGATTAAATTTTAATTTTTTAAATTCTCTTACTTTTTCAATTAATGCTTTTTCTGTCTGGGGATTAAAGAATATTCCTGTTTTTCCATTTATTACAGTTTCTCTAACTCCCCCTCCTCCAAAAGCAATTATAGGCTTTCCAAAACTTTGTGCTTCAAGAACAGTTAATCCAAAATCTTCTTTGCCTGGAAAAACCAGAGCTTCACATTTCCTATAATACTTTACCAAAGCTTCGTCCGTCAAGTTGCCTAAGAACTCAATATTTGGACCTGCAATTTTCCTAAGCCACTTTTCCTGCGAACCCGTTCCCACGATTTTCAAAGGAAGATCAAGCTTATTAAAAGCTTTTATGGCAAGCTCAATTTTTTTATAAGGAACTAGTCTTGAAACAATAAGAAAATATCCTTCCGATTTTATTCTCCCTTTGGGTTTTAAATTTGGAAGAGGAGGGTATATGACCTTTGAATTTCTTTTATAATATTTCTTGACCCTTTTTTGAACCTCGTTTGAAATAGCAAAAATAGCATCCGGTCTTTGGCTTGCGACTTTATCCCAAAATCTAAGATATGAGACTGCAGGAAAAGATATAAGCTTTAACCATCTGTTTTTAAAATAATCTTCATAACCACTCCAAAGATATCTTGTGGGCGTTAGGATATAACATACATGCAAAGTTTTTGATGGAGTAATTATCCCCTTCGCTGCTTCGGATGTTACCGATATAACAAGGTCATATTTGTCAAAATTAAAGCTTTCAAAAGCAAAGGGCATTAAAGGAGCATAAAATTCATGGTACGTTGAAAAAGGAAATTTCTGCAGAAATGATGGAATTACTTTTGGAAATACTTTTGCCCATCTTGCTTTTTTAGGATTATAAACAGATGTATAAAGCGGAGCGTTTGGAAATATTTCATGAAGAGCAAGTAAAACCCTCTCTGCTCCTCCCCATTTATTAACTCTATCGTAAACCAAGGCTACTTTCATGGAAGGATTATATCAAAACTGAGTGCGCTTATGCTGCCTCGTAGACTTCTAGAGTTTTTTCTGCCATTTTTTCCCAAGAAAAATTAGGTAAAATAGATTTCCCTTTTTTGATAAAGACATCTCTTTCTTTCTGCGTAAGCTTTGCAGTAAGCGAAAGCTTTTCTCCAATATCGTGGGCATCACCAGGATTGAAATAAATTACGCTGTCTTTGCAAACCTCATTAAATGCAGGAATGTTTGACACCACTGCAAGACTTCCTGAACCTATGGCTTCCAAAGGCAAGAGACCAAATCCTTCCATAAGGCTAGCAGAAACTGCTGCGATGGAATTTGAATATAGGCAATAAAGGTCGGTATCTGAGACATCATGAAGAAAAATTAAATTTGGAAATTTTTTCTTTTCCAGTCTTTTATAGAAAAAGTCATCTTTCCCAACGAATATAAGCTTTGTATCTTTTAAGTTAGCCCAATAAAATCCTTCTACTAATTTCTCTAAATTTTTGTGTGGGTACGCATTACCAACATATAGAAAGTAACGATTTTTAGATACTCGCTCAATGTCTTCAGCCACTTTCCCTTTGGAAATTGCTAAATCAAATCCTTCTGTTATTACCTCTATCTTTTCTTTTGCAACACCAAGTGTACGGCTTAAATCATTTTTAACAAACTCTAAGGGAACAATAATCTTCTTAGATTCAACTACACCGTGGCGGAGAATCTTTTGATAAAAAAGCCACTTCAAGGTGTATATAGCAATTGACTGAGTAGAAGCTTTACCTGTTGGAAAATGATTAATTATTAAATCATGAATTGTTATAACGAAAGGCTTTTTGTAAAAAACAGGATGAGAAAAATATGGGAAATGAACAAGATCCAAATTGTGCTTATTAAGAAGAGCCGGAAATCTTAATTGTTCCGATAGGCTATGCCATTTTATACCAGTTTTAACGAGTTTAAAACGGCTATTTGTAAGCATTGATTTAATCTCTTCATAATCATCTTTTCTTACAAAAAGAGTGTAGTCATTTTTTCTATCTATTTTCTCAAGCTCTAAAACTAGATTTTTTATGTAACGGCCTACTCCTGTCTGAAACCAAAGCCTACAGTCTATACCAATTTTCATTAATGTAATTATAGTTTAAAGTAGATTAAAAACAAACTTAGGAGATTATCCCCTATCTTCAAACACAAGGGAAAAACAGCAAAGAAAAATCACTATATCTCTTACCAATATGTCCGAAAAACCAAGCAGCATAAAAACGGAAATACACACGCTTAAGAGAATAAGCGAAGAAAGAATGGAAATAATCCTCTTCCTAAAGCTTATAAAAATAAGAATTCCAAGAATCCCTAAAATTAAACCATGAACTCTTGTTGCAAATAAAGGATTGAAAACTATGGAAACAAAAGAGGGAATAAATGAAACCCAATAAGAAGGTTCAACAATCTCCCAAGCCCCAAAAGTTAAAAATATAAAAGATATTCCAAGTCTTACTAATTTTTTAGAGAAATTAAAATTAGACAATAGTTCTTTCATATTCTTTTTAAAGAATACCACAGTTTTGCATTAATTCCCAGATTGACAAGATTTCCCATGAGCTTAGGATATTTATCTTTATAATGTTTCTTATAAAAAATTTTCATTGCATTAAACCTGCTTTTTGTAATTCTTATTTTTGTTTCTCTTGTCGCAGTTGATGAACCTTGGGAAATTTTCTTTATTCCACTAGAAACTCCTTTGTGATGAAAAATAGAAACTGTTGGAACATAATAGATTTTCCATCCTTTTTGTTTTAGCATAAAACAAAAATCTATATCCTCCCCATAGAAAAAATAATCTTCATCCCACCAGGAAACCTCTTCTCCCGCCTGTCTTCTTACCAACATAAATGCTCCAGCCAACGCATCTATTTCATGAATTTTATTTATATCTTTCCAGCCCATGTAATATCCGTTTAGAAAAGTTGAATGGTATGATAATTTTGAAATTCCAGAAAAATGAGTAAAAGAATTCCACGGAGTTGGAAAACCCCTATGCGATGCGTCATCAATTTCACCATTAGACATAACTATTTTGCAGGTAGAGGCTCCACAATTGGGGTTTCCATCCATAAATTTAATCATTTCTTCAATTGTATTTTTTTGAAGAAGAGTATCGGGATTTAGAAACAAAACATAACGGCTTTTGTCAGTTTTTTTAATTCCCATATTATTTGCTTTTGAAAAACCATAATTCTCTTTATTTGCTACCAGTTTTACCTTTTTAAATTCATTTTCCACCATCTGAGAGGACTCATCAGAAGACGCATTATCAACAACAATTACTTCGTAGCTTACCCTAGAGGAAATACTTTCATAAACAGATTCCAAAAGCTTTCTAAGCAACTCTTGAGTATTGTAACTTACGATAATTATAGACAAATCAATCATACAATTGCATCCTTATAAACCTTTTCGAGCTTGTTTACAATTATATCCCAATTATACTTCTCCATAATTAAATCTCTCGCGTTTTTTGCAATCTCTTTGTAGAGTTTTTCATCTTTAAGAAGATTATTTACTGCATCTGCAAATGCTAAGTCTGTTTCTGCAATGATTATTGATTTACCATTCACTGCATTTATTCCAGCGTTTCCAAGGGCTGTTGTAACAACGGGAACTCCACTTGCCATACATTCTAAGATTTTAAAACTTGTCCCACCGCCTACTCTAATGGGAGCCAAAAGTACTTTTGTTTTTTTGTAAATTTCATAAGTATCCGCAGGAGAATCCTGATCAAAAATGACGCCGCTGCTACCTAAGCTTTTAATGTCTTCTGGAATTTTCCTTCCAACAATCCACAATTTCTCCGGAATATTTAATTTCGGCCAAATATCCTTAAGTATAAACTTAGCAGAATCTCTGTTTTGTATCCATTTGAAATCCCCGATAAAAAGTATTTTGTCTCCACCCGAAACAGGTTTAAACTTTTCCGTATCAACACCATTTGGAACAATTGCGTCTGCATTCATTACTTTGGCTTCGCTGTCAGATACTGCAACTAATTTTGTCGCTCTCTTCCAAAAACTTTTTTCAATTTTTTCCAGTTTTATTGTATCTAGATACAATAAAGGCCTAATGAGAAAAAAAGCATTTTGGGCAAATCTTCTATAAACCATATATTCAAGATTGTGTTCCACTAGCACAACTGGAACGCTGGTATTTTGTGGCAGGTTCTGAAAAACGTAAGAAGTTTCAACGTGAATGACATCAAAACTTTCTTCTTTTAAAACCCCTGATATAAGCGTTTTAAATTTAGAATTTGTATGTCCTGTTATAAGAAAAGAATTAAAAGAAAAACCGGTTAGTAAAATATTTTTTAAAGACCATTGCTTTTGCCTTTCAACCGTATAAACTTTTTTACAAATCCTTGAAAGCTGTTCAATGTCTTCTGCTCTTTGATTTTTTCTTTTTTCACAAATTAACGTTATCTCATGATTTTTTGAAAGTCTTAAAATTAAATTATATAAACGAATATGTCCGCCAGAATGAAGAGGATAAGGAAGAAATGATGAAACAATTAAAATTTTCATTTTATAGGTTTAAGAGGTTTTGTTAAATCATAAGCTATGTAATTTTCACCTTCTGTTAAAACTTTGAAATAATTTTTGAAATTAAGCTCTGGCGCTCCTGGATCAACAAATAGCATAACCGTCGCTCCCTGTTTTATAAAATCGGGTAGCGGTCTATCAAAAACCGGCCAGCCGTTTCTTCCTGTATTATACAAAAGCGTTGTATCTCCGCCGTAAGGGGCTATCACTTTTGCGTCTTGAGCAGTTAGTTTTTCAACTGCTTGCCCTGCTGTAATAATTTCTGGATGCTGAATATTATAAAAATCTCTTACCACAAACCATGAAAAAGAAAACATAAATCCAATGCAAGCAATAGTAGTCAAAATTCCCGATACTCTGCTGAATGCTCCTCCAAAATTATTCAAAACCATGTCAACTCCTTTGCCAAAAAATATAGCAAGGGTTGGAATTATTAAGATTTGATAATAATCATGCTGTACATTACCCGTTGCCAAAACAAAAAGATAAACAAGGGATGACGCAATAAAAGATAAAAAGAACAAGCCTTCTTTTTGATTTACGCGTTTAATAATACCCAAAATTACAAAGGGTAATCCAAAATATCCAAGAATAAGCTGACCTATTCTTTCCGCAAAAATCCAGTGAAAGAAACTCCCTGTAAACCTTATGTGAGTACCATTAAAAAGCCAGCCGTTTTGGGGAATTCCTTGCGGGTATTGCCTCATCCAAACTTCCCAAAATAGGAGAGGCGCTACTGCAATTATTAAAAACAGCCAAAGTTGCCATTTTTTAAAAAACCCTGTACCAAATTTTTGAAAAGCAAGATAGATAATAGGCAAAGTAAAAAACAGAGCATATGGTTTCAAAAGCAGAGATAATGCAACAAGAATAAGAGACAAAATAAATTTTAAGTTATAAATTTTTGATTCTTTCTCATCTACCCAAAGAGAGAAGAAGTATGTTCCTCCCAGGATTGTCATAACCATAGACGGGTCAGGAAGAATAGCTCTTGTGTAGTAAACATAATAAGGTGCAAAAGCCAGAAAACCTGCCGCAAAAATTCCAGCGGTAAAACTAACAAAACGGCGCACCAAAAGATAAATAAAAACAACAGATAAAAGTGCTGAAAAAATGCTAACAAGCCTGCCCCACTCTTCCAAAGTGTACAGCTTAAAAATTAGAAAAAGCTTAGCCTGCAAAGCATTGTATATTGGAAATTCAACAAATCTATATCCCTGGGGATTGTCTATAAGTGACACACCCTTAGACAAGTCCTCAAACTTAGGATGAAAAAGATCGAAACCATTTTGTACAAAATTTCTAGATACAGCTGACGTGTCAGCTTGACGCCAAGAATGCCAATCTGCAATTGAACCATCAAACTTATATAGCCTAACCAAAAAAGCACCTAGAAGAATAAGGAGCAATGCAAAAATTTGAAATTTTTTCATGTCTATTTAAGGTGCCTAATGTAGTAAGGAACATCAGAAATATAATTTATGATTCTTCCATTTTTATCCATTACAAAAATTTGGGAATTCGGAACATCTTTTGCAAAGTTCAAGGCAGTACCAAGATCTGGCTCTGTATCCAATGTGAAATCCTTATCTTTGCTTGCAAACCACAATGCATCTTTAAGTCCTACTGGGAAAATCCATGCATCTCCTGTTTTTATTGGAACATTTACAAAATAGAAGTGAAGCGTTCCCATAGCTTCAAATTCAGGATCGTAGGTATTTTGGAAGTAAACCAAAGACTGCTGGGAGATTTTTCCAGCTAAATACCAATCTGCATGGCTTTTCTGCATTTGAAAAAGCTGTGAACTCAAAAGGATAATAACTATTATAACCATTGATAAAGCGCTAACATAAATATCTGAGATTTTTACTAAATATCCATATGCCTTCTGAATAGCCAGCGCTAAAAGAACAGCAAACCCTATTGAAGAAAGATATGCATAACGGGACGCAATGTTTCCAAGACCCAAGAAAGGAAGCAAGGATATAATAAAGAATGCCAAACCAAAAAATATTATTTTTTTGTCTTTAACCTCAATTTTTTTATAAACCTTTGCAAGGAATATATAAAAAGCAACCATAATTACTGCAATAAGCAGTACCGATATAGCAATATTATCCTTTAAGATATTTCTAATTTTTTCATAAAAATCTATAGAAAAAGTACCAAATAAATCCAATAAGAAATATCCAATTGCATTACCTATGAAATTGAAAGGAAGCTTTATTAGATTGTAGCTATAGTCTCCGTTAAACCAATGGCTCTTGGCAATAAGTCTTAAAGCAAGATATGGCAAAAGAGGAGAAAGCAAAATAAGATAAGTTTTATTTAGTAAAGATTTAACACTAATGCTAGGTACCCAGAATATAAGATCGTAAGAAATAAGAAGCAATGGAGCAATAACTCCTATCTCGTGAAAAAGCAAACCGAGAACAATAGATAGTAGAGACAAAACTAAATAGATTCCCTTTTGTTTTTCCTTCCAGAATATAAAAAGAAGAAGCGCCAAAAGAGTAAAAACAGCATTAAATAAAAATCCCGTTGATGCAATCCAAAGAATTGTTTCCTGATGCCCGCTTAAAATGAGGAAAATAAAAGTGCTCATTATTGCCAACATATAATTCTTTAAAGTTTTTAAAAGAACTATAAAAAGTAGAGCGCAAACAATAAAATGAAGAGACATTGAAACGATATGATAAAAAGTCTGATTCAGCCAAAATGACTGAAACATAAAATAAAAATATGCCATAGTTCCTGGTCTGTAGAAAAATCCATTAGCGTTTACAAAATAATTAGCTATGTCTTTTATGGAAGTTGTCTGTGCAGCCCAATGCAGCCATGTAAAGTCGTCCCCAACAAAATAATAATTAAGGGCTCCTGAGAATACAGCAGCGGTACTAATGAGAATGTATAAAATAATAGAAATTGGCGCTGTTGCTATTCTTTTCAAATCTCTTAAAAAGTTTACGCTTGTTTCCCTACTATATAAATGAAGCACCCCAATACAAACTCCCATAAGAAGCCAATATGTAAATGCTACCTTTGATGCTTCAAAAACATCTATTAAAGCCCCATTTACAGCAAGCCCGATAGTTCCTGCGACAAAACCCAAGACAAAGCTTTTGACAACTTGGGAATCTACCTTAGCAAATGTTTTCTTTATGTAAAGCCCTGCAAGAGCAAATATGGAAACAAATGAAAGAAAACCTAAAATTCCAGTTTCCCCTAAAATCCTTAGATAATCATTGTCTACTGCAAGACTAACAGATCCATAACCGCTTCCGAAGAAAACATTTCTCTCAAATGCCAAAAAAGTATTTGGCCATTCTCCCTGAAATCTAGTAGTAAAAGATAAATCATATGCTCTGGCTCTTTTTACGAGATATTTTCCATAAGTAACATAAGCTGCTGCAGATTGACTGCTGGCTTGAGGGTTTATATTCTCTATAAAATACTCATTTATATTTAATAAAACTGGGGACAGAGGAAGATTCACATACCCTGTTCCCTGAGGAAGACTTTCTCCATTTGGCACATTAGGTCTTAGCAAAATCTGGGGATTATCAGGAACATCTTTATATTCAAGCATTGCAGACTTGCTAGCAGAAATCTGTGCCCCTTTAGTAAGAATAAGCTTATCCTTAAAATAAGTTTTATCAACCTGCTTTATTTCTCCTATTGCTCCTCCTGTTGCCGCATCTACTAAAACATTAACTGGGGTCACAGTGCTGTTAAAACGTTTCAGAAGACTTGGGGAAAGTATTAGAAAAGCAACTGCAAGCGCTGCTAATGAAAGTATTATCCATTTCTTTTTTTGAAAAATTAAAAGAAGAGTTAATGAAATTAGGATTGCAAAAAAAGAAACTCTTGAAACTGTTGCAAATAAAAGACCAAATCCGGAAAGAGCTGCAAAAGCCAGTGCTAATTTTATTATTTTATTTTTAAATCCAAAGAACATACTTGCAATAATGGGAACAACTAAAACAAGATATGCTGCCAAATCATACTGGCCGCCAAAAGTTGAAGGAATTCTTGAAAGTTCTGAAAGATGTATTGGAACTCCCTTTGCAAATTCCTCATTCATAGTCAAAAATGCTGGAAATCCTAGAAGCTTTTGGCCAAATCCGTATCCTACAACTGCTAAAAGAGTGAAAAATAAAACCCAAATTACATAGCTTATGTAGTTTTTATCTTTCATACTGCTGTAAGCAACAAAAAACAAAGACATATACTCTATTCTTCTTATGAAACTTAGAAATGCAACGTTTGAAAATACATTTGAAAGCATTGGAAAAAGAATCAAAACCCCATGGAATGTAGAGACTGCACCAATAACCCAAAAAACAAGCATTGAAACCGTAAGGGGTGTTTTTAACTTAACTCTTTGAGTGATAACGAGAAATATCCAAGCTGAAAGAGCCAGCAAAACTGCTATGTCATCAAATCTTATGTAAACCCAAGTATTTGTTACATTAACAAGGGGAAGTTTGGGATAAAGAGGAATAAACGCTAAGAGAAACAATGTAGAGAACAGAAGAATTTTATTCCAGAAAGATTTTAATATTTTCATATAGAAGCCGATATAGCCTCGCGATAAGTACGGTCTAGATACTGATTATTACTCATTTTACCAATCATTACAAGTACAAAAGCTTTCAAAAGAAGTACAAATTTTACAAATAAATAGGCTATTTTTCCCATATGTTTTTTATTAAAATAAAGAATTCCTTTATATATATTTACAACCGCAAAGCTTCTGCTTGAGCTTGCTTGGCCAGCATGTTCTATTGTTGCTGCATTGCTAAAAATTACTCCCAGTCCTTCTTGTTTTGCTCTAAAGCAAAGCTCCATATCCTCTGTATACATAAAAAGTTTTTCGTCAAATCCTCCAAGTTTTTTCCAGGAATCTGCCTCAACCATCATAAATCCTCCGCTTACAAATGGAACGCTTCCATCATTTTTTGGAGAAAATCTTACTCCGAGTTTTTCTTCCAATCCCAGGGCAAGAAGCAAAACATTAAATGGGGTATAGAATTTTCCGCAAGACAATTCCCTTTTTCCTTGCATATTCATAGCTTCTCCTCCGGCAATAGAAAATTTGCCATCAATTCTATTTTTTAATTCAAAAATGTCTCCTTTTGATAAAACTGAGTCTGGATTTATAAATAATAAAAATTTGCCTTTTGCGTGAGATGAAGTAAGATTAATTCCTTTTGCAAATCCAAAATTTCCGCCGTTTTCAAATACAGATATCTCTTTTATTTTTTTAACAATTTCCAAAGTGTTATCTAGGGAACTATTATCTCCGACTATTATTTCAAGCACTCCGCTCTCAATTTCTTTTTTATATTTAGAAATTAAACTCTTGAGAAGTTTTTCTATATGACCTGAGGAATTATATGTAAGAATTATTACAGAGATTTCTGGCATTAATTTTATCTAAACCATGCAGCACGTCCAAGCTTATAATCAAAATCCTTTTTCCTCTCTCCTATAACTTTTGCAGGAACTCCTCCTACTATTGAATACTCGTCAACATCTTTCACAACCACTGCGCCTGCTGCTATAACCGCTCCTTTGCCAATTTTAACTCCAGGCAAAATTATTGCTCTAGGTCCTATAAATACATAGTCTCCTATCTCAACTGTACCTACTGTTGCGTGAAAATCTGAAGAATTAACATCATGTTCTGCATTATAAATCATAACTTCCGATGCAATGTCGGTATGATCACCTATTACAATTTTTGCGCGCCCGTCCAAAACTGCTCCCTCTCCAACAATTGTGTCTTTTCCAATTGAGATATTGTGAGGAATATAGAATTTTGCTCCTGTATGAATAGTTGAACCTCTTCCAATTTTTATACCAGCTAGTCTATAAAAAAATCTTCTTACATGATGCAAAGGTACTATTCCGACAATATGCAAAATCATTACTTCAAATTCAAAAAAAACTGTCTTTATGCGTCTTATTACTCTTTTCATATTAATTTGCTAAACCCTCCAAAACATTCAGCGTTTCTCTTGCTGCCTTTTCCCAGCTGAACTTTTTAATTTGCTCATGTCCTTTTTTAACCATTTCCTCACGCAAATTTTCATCAGAGACAACTTTGTCTATTTTCTCTGTAATATCAGACGCGCTATGAGGGTCAATGTAGCAAGCTGCATCTCCGCCTGCTTCCGGAAGAGATGATATCTTACTTGTGATTACGGGGCAGCCATTTTGCATTGCCTCAAGAACTGGAAGCCCAAATCCTTCATAAAGACTTGGCAAAACAAAGCAAAGAGCATTACTATAAAGACTTGGGAGATCCTCGTCTGGAACAGTATCTAAAAATTTTACCTTTCCTAAAACTCCAAACTTTTCAGGAGCTTTCATAATTTCATCATACATCCATCCTTTTTTACCTGCTACAACAAGACTAATATCTTTGTTTTTAATGGCTGAAAAGGCTTCAATGAGGCGGGCAACATTTTTTCTTGGCTGAAGAGTACCTACGAACAGAATATAATCACCTGAAATTTTATACTTTGATCTAATGTCTATTTTTAGTTTTGTGTCCATTTCTTTTATTCCGGGATAAACTACAAATACCTTGTCTTCTCTTACTCTATAGAATTTAATTATATCATTTTTGCTTGCCTGACTAATTGTTAAAATCTTAGAGGCTTTCTTAACTGAATACCTGCCCCATAACTTTAGCTGATATAAGTCTTTTTTATTAAAAAGCTGAGGAAAATGAACATAAGATAAATCAAGTATGGAAACAATAGACGGACAGCCTACGTATAAAGGCAGGTAGTGCGTTGGAGAAAAAAATACATCTAACTTATCTTTATCTGAAAAAAGCCTTCTTGTGAGCGCGGTTGCAGTCCAAAATTTATGATTTTTAACAATTTGATACTTCCAATTATCTCTTTCTTCTGGCATATCGGAGCTTTTTTCCGTTGGAAGATAAATTACATAATCGTTCTTCTTATCAAATCCATAAAACTCCTTTAGAATTTGATAAGACACTTCCCCACTTCCAACTCTATTGGGCAAACCTTTTTTATTGAAACCAAATCTTGGAACTACTGCTTCGTATGCGTTGATACCAATTTTCATAATCCTGGATAAATAACTTTAATTTTTTCTTTAGATATCGAAAGCAAATCCGCAGCATCTTTACTTGTGGCTTGGGATATACAGATTACGGCATCTTCTTCTTTTTTAAGCCATTTTAGTTTCTGCTTTTGAGTTTTGACTATCTTTGCATGCGTTTCATTTGGATAAAGATAGACTATTAAATCATAGAGGAAAGAAATTTTTTTTGCTCTCTTTACGGGCGGCTCTGTCCAGTCTGATGAAATAAAGACATCTATATCTCCTATAAAATTTTCTATAGGAAATATATGCAATTTATTCCAAATCAAAGACAATACAACAGGAGGAAATTTAAATTGTTTAATAACTGTTTTACTGTTTATTTCAATTTCTGGCATTTTTCCTCTAAGAGATGAGAAGAACAATACATATTCATTTTTTTTGTCTATTTTAAGAAGGTTCTCTACGAGGTTTTTTAAAAAAACGGCTGTTCCTGTTTTTTCATATGCAGTCTGTGAAATATCAATTCCGATTTTCATCTTTTTATATTTTACTATAGTTGGGCCTTAAAAGCTTTAATCTAATCAATCTTTATCAAAAACAAGAAGAACTACAGAAAGCAGAAAGAAACCCGATGCGTACCAAATAAGCCTTTCTGCAACGTTTTGCTGATGCTCCGCTTTGTCTTGCGG
>CAYYAC010000004.1:24171-27842 GCA_964469995.1 uncultured Gammaproteobacteria bacterium | reverse complement strand
GTGCAGTTTATTTCAGGAAAAAAGACAAAAATTAAAATTTTTGATATAGTAGGCTTATGATGAATTGGACTTTGAAAAAACAAGGCATAAATCAAATAGGGGGACTCGCTATCCAATTTGTCCTTGGAATGACTACTACCCTATTTGTAGTTTTCCCGGAAAATACAACAGAAGTTGCCAATTGGGAATTTGCCAAGACACAGCTGTTTTTTATGCTCCATCTAGTTTTAGCATGGATTCTTTTTACAAACGCTACAATCATGCTGGTTAGAGCTTTCAGAAAAAATGACAAAGTTTGGAAAATTTCAGGAGGAATCGGATGGATATCTATAACCACCGCACTAGTTGCAGGAAGTATTTTTACGGGAACTCAACAAGATAATCTGTCAATGCTAATGGCAATCGGTTTTATCGCAGCTATGCTTTCTTACGTTTGGGGAATTTACCGCTCAAGATAGAACCAATTAATCCAAGAATTGCACCACACACTGCTCCAAAAATTCCAAGAAGAATAAAAAATGGCAAAACGCTAAACGTTGACCTATTTCCGTTGTAGCCGGAAAGCATAAAAACAAAAGACAAAATGAATCCATAAACAGCGCCGGCAATCAGCGCTTCTTTTCTGCTCTTTGAATAAATTCCCGTTGCAAGCCCCACGAGTGCCCAAGGAGCAAGACTTAATCCGCTTCCAACAAAGAGAAATTTCGAACCTACAAATCCAAGCACAACTCCAACAACTGCACCGACAACTACCACTGAAACGTTTTTCATAAATTTATTATAACAAATGGAGATTTTGCCAGGAATATTAAGAGGTTTTTAATTTACCAAAAACAGAATTAACAATAGAAAGCACTATGCTAAATATAATAGCCCACAAAAATCCGTCAACAGTAAATCCTGGAACTAAATTTGCCGTAAGCAAAATAAGAAGAGCGTTAATTACAAACGTAAACAAACCCAAAGTTAAAATACCTATTGGAAGCGTAAGAATAATAAGAATAGGTTTTATAAATGCGTTTATAATTCCCAAAACTAGTGCAACAATTAAAGCCGAAACAAAGCTATCTACATGGACTCCAGGCAACAGATATGCAGTTATTAAAACCGCAAGTGCGCTTATAAACCAGCTGATTAACGTTTTCATAAGTTAATTATATAAACTTCTATTACTTCCTTGTCAAGTTTTAGAAAATCTACGTGTTTTTCTTAAAAAAATCCAAACAGCTATGAGCAAAATACCAATAAATATCCAACTCAAAACTATGTCAGATAGAACAGACGAAGATAAAAGTAAAAGCAAAACTTGAGATGGCTCTTTTGCAGGAGTATTTGTAGCTAATACATGCAAAAATAGCCAGCCTGCTCCGCCTAAGCTTGCTGACAATATTCCAGAAATTAGAAACGTTATCTTTCCCACTACTTTGTATAAAAGAAAAAGCAACCCTAGCAAAACTATAAAAGTAATCAAAAGTTTATTTCCAATTCCAAAAAATAAATTTATAAATCCGGTTTGTTCCTTAGGAGAATCTTTTGTAGACCAGCTCAAAGTCATTCCCTGCGTCATTCCCAAATCTGCTGGTGAAACAGAAATGTTAATATCTTTTTCTTTTCCATTTAAAAAACCCAGTACATTTGAGAGGTTTTTTTCTATTACAATTTTTGCAGCAGCAGGAGTTATAGAAGATACGCTTTGTCCAATTTCAGCTCCCTCTTCCCTGCCAAGGTTTGGATCATTTGGTAAAGCTTTTGCAAACTGTCCTGGAAGTTTTTCATAAACTCCATTTCTTTGAAAACTTCCAAAAACAAAAGAAGAACTTAAAACTTCAAATCTTAAAGTTGCGGCAATTAAAGTCAACAAAAAAACTAAAGCAAATAAAACAATGCAAATAACTTTTACAAAACCCTTCACCTGTCTATCTTATCAAACTAATTTACTTTTTTAAATTTATATTTGTTTGTGGTATAATTTTTTACTTATGAGCCTAGAAAGATATGTAGCCAATCACAACATTAGAAATGAAGTAGAAGCACAAAGAAAACCTAGCCAAAGCCCAATTCGTGTACTTGCAGACATGATGATTGAAGATGCTGTTACAGAACTTGTTAGCATAGACAGAGGAGGAAATTCTCCTATGAGAAGTGCACTTACAGCAGACAGACCTACAAATAGCAAAAACATGGGAAGATATAGAAAGAATGTAGAAGCTATGATTTATCTTGGAAATATAATAATAGCCATGGAAGATACCGTAATAGATGGACAATATGACCACAAAGCTTTCTGTGACAGCGTAAATCAATCTATCGGAACCTATGCAAAATTTTCAGAAGATTTCATAGGAGAACCTTTGGAGCCAAAAGAACTTCCTACGGAAGCGAAAAAGAAAAAGGATAAAAAAGAGAAAGAAATAGAAGCAAGGAATATTACAAGAGTAATTGACAACGATCCCACCTTTTCACCATTTATAGAATTTCCAGATGCTCTACTCCCTGGTCCATTACTGCAAGTATTGGAAGAACAAAGAATGAAAAGCAGGATACAAAGAATGGCAAGAAATTACAAAAAAATCTCTGGAAAACTCGTACGGAAAGACTCTATCTATTCATTTAGGGAAATTCAAGAAATAACACTAAGTATGTTTGACTCTTTTATTGATAATATTGGAAGGTCCGATGCACCCCCTGTTGACATTAATACATAAAGCCTGGAATAATTAATTCATAATGTCAGAAGGCGGAATTACCACAGAAATCCCAACGGAAATAATAGTTTCTACCCCAGCTAAAGTTCCCGAGAAACAGCCCGAAACTCTTGCATTTGAAAATACAAAATATGAAGTTGACGGAAATAAAATAGATGTTTATTCAAAAGAATTTAATCCCACGAATGTAGAAAACCCAAAGCAAGATGAAGCAGTTGTATTTATTCCAGGATGGGCATCTGGAACTGGGAAAAATTTTGAAATACTAGGGCAAGCATTTGCAGATGAAGGAGCAAAGAAAGCTTTTGTAGTAAATTCCATTGAATACAACCACATAAGTCCAAACCGTTTTGAAAAAGAAGCAAGAGCTCTTGCGGAATTTATAAAAGCTAAAGGGCTAAAAAATGTAACCATTGTTGGAAACTCTGAGGGCGGGGCAAAAGCTTTAAATCTTGTTGACGTTTTGCAAAAACAATTTCCAGATATTGCTGTTGGCGGATTAGTCCTTCTTGCTCCGGTTGGACTTTATGAACAAGCCACCCCTGCCCTATTTGCAAGATTTGGAAAGGAATCAAAAAGATTTTATTCAAAAAAAGACATAGAAGAAGCACCGGAGCAATTCCATGATGAATATGAACAAAGATTTGCAAACTATGACCCCGTTGGATTTATGGATAAAGAAATAAATCAAATGCCGGGTCCTGATTGGTCAACAAATAAATTAGCAGGTGCCACGGGAATTGATGATTTGCAATGGGCAAAGGGATTAAATTATTTTTTTACAAAACTTATTCCTCAAGTTTCAGATATGTCAAAAGAACAAGCAGATGCGATGCAAAACATAAAATGTCCAGTTGTACTTGTGCAAGGACGCTACGACAGCGTTTCTGACCCAAATAAAGTTGTAGGAGAAGAAGGAATGAATGATTATAAACAAAGAGTACAAACTTTAAAAAGTGAATTTTT
>CAYYAC010000004.1:16584-24071 GCA_964469995.1 uncultured Gammaproteobacteria bacterium | reverse complement strand
CGCATAAAAGTAAACCACTGTTCAAAAAATCCAAAAATAGTTTTAAACGGAGTTTCTATTATAAAATCAAACAAAACTAAAAGAACATTTATTCTTGAAAAGCTAAGTGTGAGTCTTTTTCCCAAAAGTACAAAAGGCATAAACGCAAAGTAAAAAAGAATAGATAAAAATCCCCCACTGTTTTCATTAGCGTCATAAACTTTTGAAGACTGATTAATTCTAAACATTAGAAATGAAACGATTATCAGAAAGAATATAAATATACTTTGGCTTATAAAATTGATTCCAAAAATACCCAAAACGTAGACTACTCCCCAAATACCTAATCCAAAAATTAAAAACCACAAAAGAATAAATATAATATTAAGCATTCTATTTTCTTTTGCGTGAATGCTTAGATTTACTTCCTCAATTCCCGATACCGCAGGGTCATAAATAATACTTTTTAGTTTTTCAATAATGGTTTCTGTATTTTTTTCATTCGGAACTCCAATGAAAAACATTGACAAAAACATTAAAAATGGCGGAGTTAAAATAGTAGCTATTAAAAATCCCCAGGAAACATGTCCATAAAATTGCCTTTCAATACTTCCTTCCAAAACAATGGCAAAAATAGCCTTTGTTGCCAAAAGAAAAATTATGCTTCTTATTATTGCAGTTCTTACTTTTCCATGAATATCCTGATAGCATTCGGAAGCTATTTGGGAAGTTGCTTCAGTTAATTTTTGAGGATCTTTAAGTATTTCTTCTGTTTCATCTTTATATTCATCAAGCATTTTTTTAAGAATTATAAAAGGTACACTGCGTTTTTTAACATATGTATATATTTTTTCATTTAAAGGATGATGAAATTCTTTTTCTATTTTTTTGTATCCATTTAAAAAATCCGAAAGAATTTTGTCAAAAGTTGAGTCTTCTAAATTTCCAAAATATTGACAGAATAGATGATACTGCAAAAATGGTCTGTCTTCTTTTGCCAAAGCCCGTCTTATGTTTATAAAGGTCAGCGCATTTTGATTGTCTTCGCTGTCATCTAAAATTTTAATTTTCTTCTGCAGTACGTGATACATAAGGCTTGAAACAATCTGCGTATTTTTATTGGGGTTTATTGTAAGTGCAATATCAGAAGATAACACGTTTATTATCCAGTCATGTAAAGCATTCTTGTTGATATCATAAAGTTTTGGAGCTTCTTCATAAAGTTTTATATATAGATTTATTTTCTTTGCTATTTCCTCAACTATTGCTTCTGGAATTGTTTTGTCTGGAAAATATTTTGCCCACGCCAATTCCCTAACGAGAGGTTCTGCAATTTTAAAACCATTGCTTCCAAGAAGAAGTTTTCTTTTTAGAATTCTTTCAACAGCAACCCTAAACACTACCTCTTCTTCCTGATATTCCATTGCGTTTCTTATCTTTTCGTAGAAACTGGCAATTTCTGCAACAACGGGATCTACTGAAATTTTCTTACCTGCAGTCTGCCCTGGAATATAAGATATAATTTCAACAAATTTTTTAGAAAGCGGCGATAGTTCAAGTTGATCGTTATTCAATATGAGGGATTATATCAAAATTTAAGACTTTTTTGTTTCGAGTTCTACTTGAAGATATTTAGCTGATGGGACTTCTTTCTGAATTTCAATTTTTATTTTTTCTATCAGCTTCTCTATTTCCCGCGTTTTCAATCTACTTTCCATTTTTATTCCAAGATTAACAAGCAACTTTTCAGAACCCAAATGCAGAGTTTTTATATCCAGCACTTGCTTTACTTCAGAGATAGAAAGAGCGGATTTTATTATTTTTTCTTCTGTTTCCGCCGATGCTCTTTGTCCTATTAGAAGATCTCTAATTCCTAAAATTAAAAGATATGAGAAAAATGCTAAAACAATACCTATAAACATTGCTCCTAGACCATCGTATCTAAAATCCCCTGTTGTCTGATAAAGGATTAGACCAAAAATTCCCAAAAGTGAAGCCAAGGTTCCCATCAAATCCAAAATAAAAGTTGTTTTTATTTCAATAAGAGACGACTTTAGGAAAATACTAAAAATTTGGCTTATATTTTTTCTCTTCAAAAGCCTCACTAGGCTCATGAAAAATGCGTATCCATTGGTAAAAAGAGTTATAGTCAAAATCGCAAAAGCCAAATTAATATTAGATACAGGCTGCGGGTGAATAAATCTTTGAAAACCAAAATAAATAGACAGGGTTGAAGCAATTCCAAACATTACAAGAGAAGAAATAAGAGTCCAAAAATATATTTCCCTGCTGTAGCCAAACGGATGAATTTTGTCTTCCTTACGGGAGGATTTTAAAAGTCCAATAAGCAAAAAGCCAGAAGAAGTAAGGTCTGACATACCCTCTAGAAACTGGCTTAGCATAATAACGCTCCCAGAAAGTATGGCGATTACAAAGCTTGAAGCAACATCAAGGAAATCCACGAGAAAAGAAGTTATAATTATTCTTTTTGAGCTATATTTCCTATCAATCCTAGAATCTTTTTCTGTATCCATAGCTAAATCTTAGCATATCTGTTGACAAAAAATTTTAAATATGGATATGATTAATTAGCATTAGGAAAAGGAGGTGATAACACATGAATTTAATGAAACTTTCAAAATGGCTTCTTATCGTCGGAGGACTTTTAACTGCTTACCAAGGCTTAACAGGTACAAATTTAGTTGATTCAGTATTTGGATCAGTTTCAATGTACGTTGATGTTATTGTTTTCGGAGGAGCAGCCGTATATCTCGCTTACGGTCTTCTTACAATGAAAAAGAAAAAGTAAGAAGTAAACTGCCCATTTATTTAAAATTTATTTTTGAATAAGTGGGTTAGTTATTTATAGACCTCATTTTTCAAAATAATCATAGACCGCTTTTGAAAGAGTCGCAATTCTATCTTCTGCTCCAGGAGGATAAGAACTTTTTGATAAAACTACAATAATATAATCTGATTTTGGACCAAAAACTATACCCGCGTCGTGTGAATAATAATCAATCTCCCCTGTTTTATGCGCAATAACTGTATTTGCGGGCAATTTTTTAGGAAGTTTATTATTTAATTTTTGTTTTTTTAAAAGGCTAAGCATTTCTGCAGAATATTCTTTATTTATCAATTCTCCTTTATATAGCCTTTCAAAAAAAGAAGCTATGTCGTAGGCTGTAGAACCTGGTTGTCCTCCGCTATTGCCAAGTCCGGATTGCATAAACTTTTCTTGTTTTAAAAAATTTGCAACAACAGTCAATCCTATTTTTTCCGTAAGCAAATAAGCAGCATAATTTGAGGAGATTGTTATCATTTGACTTAACGCTCCCACAACAGAAAGGGTTATTTTCCCATCTTTTAATTCTGCGGACTCAGAACTTATGCCAAATTTAGCATTTAGTACGCTTACGTCCTCACTTAAAATCTGATTTCTATCTAACTTTCCTTTTTGAATTTGACTATATGCAACATCCATAATCCAAAGTTTATATAAACTGCCAGTGCTAAAAATTTTATTTTCTCCTTGTGAATAATATTCTCCGGTTTTTAGATTTTTTATAAAAAACGAGTACTCACCCGTTGAGCCCTGCATTGCCTTTGCAGTAATTTCCTTTAAGCGCGAGTGAGGAATTCCAGGAATGTTTTCAATAATTCTGGCAAGAGGAGAAACAAGCTCTGAATCTCCTTCATTTTTAAAAGAACTTAGAACAAGAGGAATAAAAATAATCAAAAATATAAATATCGAAATTCTAAAAGCTTTCATAAACAGGACAATTATAGCAAAAGTTATTTCTGAGGCTTGAAGCCGAGTGAAATAGAATTTATGCAGAATCTTTTTCCCGTTGTATCTTTTGGTCCATCATCAAAAACATGCCCCAAATGCGCTCCGCAACTGCTGCACATTACTTCAGTTCTATGCATTCCATAAGTATTATCCTGCGCAAATTTCACATTCCCTTTTAAGCTTCTGTCAAAAGAAGGCCAACCGCAGTCTGAATCAAATTTTGTATCTGAGGCAAAAAGTTCCTGTCCGCAAACAGCACATAAATACATTCCTTTTTCAAAATGTTTATAAAATTTGCCTGAAAAAGGTGCTTCTGTACCCTTTTCAAAGGCAATGTGATAGAGCTGCGGATTTAAATCTTTTTTCTTTATATCATCCATATTTATTTTCTTTTCCTATTTCTAGCACTCACATATTTCCCAGTAAATTGCTGTTCTTTAGAAAATCCATTTCCCATTCTTGCTCTAGCATGAAAACCTTGTTCAGGAAAACTTCCCTCAATCAATTCTTCGCCGATTGGATCTTCTTGCACAGCTGGTATTTCTCTATGCACAGGGAAAGATGCAATTCTTTCATCAAGCACTGCCATCTGCTCTCTAAGAGAAGCTACTTCTGAGGAAACACTATCTGCAGTAAGATCGGTCCAAACTTTCCTATGCCAAGGGCTTTTGGTAGATAATTTAAGTCCTCTAGAAACATCTTCTTGATTTGCTGATTGAGGAATACCTTCTTTTAAAATCTCACTTGTCATAAATGCTAATCTAGCAGAAGTGTGTTCGTTTTTCAATGATTCTAATTTAAATGAGGGAATTATATATGTCCTGGCATTGACCTTCTAAGAGCTTGAACTTTTGAAAATGTCTCTTCCAGCACCCTTTCAGGAACAGCCTTCATTTCTCCGATTATAGATACTAATGGACGAAGAGGATTGGGCATATCCTTAAGCCTATAATCTTCTATTGAAATTACGAGATCAGTAGTCTCATCGCCCGCACTTAGAGAAAGCATCAGTCCCGGCTTTGCAGAGGAATATATACGAGTTTTTCTACCCTCCGAATCAATAAGAGTATCTTCGTGTAAATCTTTGAAGTATTGTTCGGCGAAACTCATTACAACATCGTCTTTGGCTTGAATAGAAGGGATCTCCATCTCAATACCCCCCCTACTGTCTACCATTACCGACATGACATCAATTTTCTCGTCGTCCAAAATTATAAAAGTTGGCCTACCCAGCCTTTCAGATGCATCTGTAACTGAATACCCTCTAGTTGCTTCTTCTTCATTAACTTTCCCAGGAGGGAGATCTGTAATATTATCGGGTCTATCAGAGTCTATTGCTTCATCTACCATATGGTGCGATTATATACCAGGAAAAAATTAAAGTAAAATTATATGGCTGGGGCAAAAGTTGCAGGATTTATTTCCCATTGCCTTACAGCTTCCTGCGTAATATCTACCATAACACTCCAATCCTGAACTAGATTCCCTCCTTCTCCGCTCCTCTCATTCCTTGCCAACTCTTCCTCATATGTCTGCCTTGCAGCATCTGCAAGCGTCACAGGGGACATCTCTCTTAAGCGAGCCGCTATTTCTACGCATTGTTCTTCTGTAACAAACATTAATTCCAAAGATCTATCTTTTATTACATCTCCTGCAACTAAAAGAAGCCGTTGAGCTTCCTGCGCTATACTACCAGCAGGATAAATACCTCTATAGGATTCTACCAAAATAGCCTTATTTGCTTCAAGATAAAATGGTCTACTTCGTAAATCATCTAATGTGGGTGCTCTTAAAACCTCTATAGCGTTGCCGCTTCTATATAAAGCGTCTAAATCTTTTGCAGTCTGCGCGCCATCAGGCAATTGTGAATCTTTTTCAGGCATAGAAAAGAATTATATCTTAAATTCTTTTATATTGGCAACAAGATAATGAGGCACTCTGTTTTCCCAATTTTCACCTTTTCTTATAAGTTTTCTTATTTTCCACCCTTCATACAAATATCTTTCCCAGAGAGGAATTTCCAATACTTCAATACCGTGGCTTTTGAAAATCCCATTTACGGAATCGTTTGCCGTTGTTGTATGACCATAAAAAGGCGAGCCTTTTCCAACAGAAACATCAAACTCCCCTGCTTTTTCTACTGTAGTCTTAAACCACTCCTCATCATCCGGGATATCTGGAATTTCAATAATTTTTAAAACTTTATTTTCAAGTTTTTCTATCTTTAAAACTTTTTCCAGCATTTGTTTTCTTTGAACTGGAGTCCATGGATTATTTTCATCTAAAACATTACTGCTTCCTATTCCTATAATAATTTTATCGCAGAATTTAAGCGCTTCTTTAAAAAGAAATATGTGCCCATTATGAAAAGGCTGAAATCTTCCAATAACAAGTCCAATTTTAAAATGTTTATCTTGTTGCATAAGAAGATTTTAGGCTTTTTGATCTAAGTTTTGTCCAGGAGGTATTGGATTTGGACCTTTTTCGGTATATCCTGCCTGAATATCTTCCTGAGGCTCAGTTGATACCCTATTTAATAATTCTCCTGGCTCTAATGGAGCAAAAATTGGCTTTCCTTTTGCATCATGGCCTACTACTTGTCTATTCTCAAAAGGAACCATAGGAGAGCCGTCTGTGTTTACTGGATACGCAATATTAATAACCTCTCCATCTGGACCAATCTTTGAGCTCATGGCAGCATCTATAATTTCTGGCTCTTTTTTTTGAGGAATACCTTCTCCTGGACTCTCTGACATATTACTATTTTACCACAAAGAAGTTTTACTGGGAAAAGCTGGAAGAATCTTGAGTATTTTGATTTAAGTCTGACTGAATTGATGAATTAGTTGAACTATCTACTTGATTTAGCGCTCCATTTAAATCAGAAGCATTTTGAATTGGAGTAATAGTTGGAGATGTGCCCTCTGTCTGAGCGCTTTGAGTTGCAACAGTTGGTGTTGGTGTTGGATAAACAGATACAGTGGGTTGTGTTACAGCTGTAGCATTAAGATAATAATAAACTCCTGCTCCAATAAGCAAAACTATAATTATTGTCAAAATAATATAGATAATTTTTTTGCTTCCTCCCCCAGAAGACATTGGTGCCGACGCAGGCATTACAGGAGGCGTAGACATTGTGCTTTCAACAGGTGCTGTTGGCATAGGAGCTGGTGCTGGCATAACAGGAGCAGATGGCATTGGCGCGACTGGCTCTGGAATTGGATTTTGATTTATTGGATTATCCATATTATTTTGTTGTTGGAACAGCTGAGCCCGTCGCACTATTCTCTTGTCCTGTTATGCTTTTTACTCCTACTATTAAGTTTCTAACTGATTTTCTGTATGTCTCAAGTGCAGCAATTACAGCTTTCATGTCCATATCAAAAGTTTTTAGCTGGTCTGCTGGACGATCTTTATCACAGCTAAAGCTTGCTGAATCTGAAGATGATTTTGCAACAAGAGGAGCAATTGCAGCTTCTTTACTGGCAACATCCGCAACTAAAATAGCATAATTTGGAACAATTTTTCCTACAGGAACTAACTTTTCATTGTAGTACTGTTCAACTCTTTGAGCTATTTGCGTAAAAACATTTATTTGGTTTTGAGTTCTTTTAACAATACTATCGGAGCGTTTTTGAATATTTGCCTGTTTTGCCTGACAAGCCTGAACCTTTGTCTCGCTTAGGAAATCTTTTCTTGCCTGCTTCATTGCAGA
>CAYYAC010000004.1:12543-16484 GCA_964469995.1 uncultured Gammaproteobacteria bacterium | reverse complement strand
AATTTTTTTCATAAAACTGGACTAATTAAACTTTATACCAACCTTCTATTTGTTGTCAAGCGCAGCCACAATTGTTCCCTCTTCTTTATCTTCTATGTCGTATCCCAATTTTTTAATTTTGCTTCTTATTTCGTCTGCCAAATGATATTTTCCATTTTTTCTTAAAATATCTCTTTCTTTTACTAAAGCCAAAACTTCAGGCGGCACAGGAATTTCTTTCTTTTCTCTTTTAAATTCCAAATCTAACCCTAAAACTTTGTCCATTTTAAACAAGGTTGCCGCTTTTGCTTTATCTGGATAATCGGAAGATTTTACAAGTTCCCACATAACTGCAAGCGCTTGAGGCATATTTAAATCATCATTTATTGCACTTACAAACCTCTCTTCAAACTCAGCGCATCCAACCTTTGGATCTGGCCAATCATAGATTTCATTTCTAAGTCTTTGAAGAGCTGTCTGTGCAGCCTTTAGGCTTTCCCAAGTAAAATTCATCTCCTGTCTATAATGGGTTTGAAGATATAAATAACGGAGAGTTAAAGGGTCAAATCCTTTTTTCTTAATATCTAAAAGCGTAAAAAAATTGTTTAAAGATTTACTCATCTTCTGCCCCTCTACAAAAAGATGCGCCCCATGAACAAAATAATTTACAAATTTCTTGCCTGTTTTTGCTTCACTTTGCGCGATTTCATTTTCATGATGAGGAAAAATTAAGTCAATTCCTCCAACGTGAATATCAAAAGTATCTCCCAAATTTGCCTGACTCATGACAGAACATTCAATATGCCAGCCGGGTCTTCCCTTTCCCCAAGGGCTTTCAAAACCAACTTCATCGTCTTTTTTCCACAATGCAAAATCTTGTATGTTATCTTTTTCATAGTTATCCGACAAGCTTCTAGTTCCTGTTTTTAAATTATCCAAAGATTCTCCGGATAATTTTCCATAATTTTTAAACTTTGATATTTCAAAATAAACAGACCCATCTTTTTCATAAGCAAAACCCTTATCAATTAAATCTTTGATGTAATCTATCATCTGAGGAATATAATCTGTAGCACGCGGACTTATAATATCTTCTATTAAGATATTAAGCTTTGCAGCATCTTCAATAAAATACTTTGTAAATTCTTTGGCGACATCTGTAAAGTCAACATTTTTTTCCTTAGCGCGATTTATAATTTTGTCATCAATGTCTGTTATATTTTCAACTGCTTTTACTGAGTATTCATTAAACTTTAATGTACGAAGCAATAAGTCCGACAAAACAAAAGTTCTAAGATTTCCAACATGCATGAAATCATAAACCGTTGGGCCACAAGTATACATTCCAACTTTTTGTGGATCAATTGATTTAAATTCTTCAACTGAATGGGAAAGAGTATTGTAAATTTTCATCCGCTGGCTCCTGGAAATTTTTCCGCATGCGCTTGCCCCATTTGCACTGCTAAGGGCGGTGGCGCATCCATTTCTTTTTGCTGAAGATCCATTGCTTCTTGTTTTTCTTCTCTTTCAACTTTCTCCGCAGGTCTTTCTTCCTCTTGCTTTGGCGGATTAACTAAACTCTGATAGTATTCGTCATGAAGTCTTTTTCTTACACTTTCCATTTCCGCCTGCTCCTGCGGAGTTTTTGCAGGATTTCCTGTTATCATTTGCGCCACCTGCTGTCCTACATTGTTATTTGCGGCCTGAGGTTTTGAATTTCCATAAAGCGCTTCATTTATATCTTTTGTAGTTGCGTTGTCTGCTGGCGGAGTGCCTGCGGGAGTATCAGAAGGCTGGGAAACACCCAGTTGTGCTGCGGCGGTTTTGGGAACTTGCGCAACAGCTGCCGCACCCTGCTCTATAATTTCTCCCAAAAGTCCATTGTCGTCATTCATTAATAATCGCTCCTTCCTTCCATTGCTCGCTGCAGTGTTACCTCATCTGCATATTCCAAATCTGCTCCAACAGGAAGACCACGTCCAATTCTTGTAACTTTAATATTTGGGAAAATTTTAAGCTGTTTGTTTATATACATTGCTGTTGCTTCACCTTCCATTGTGGGATTTGTTGCCAAAATTACTTCTTTTATAGAACTGCCATTTGTGGAATTTTTAATTCTGCCCACTAATTGATCTATGTAAATTTCTCCAGGTCCTATGTTATTTAGCGGATCTATTCTTCCATGCAAAACATGATAGACGCCGCTATATTTGCCGTTTTTTTCAAGAGCTAAAACATCAAGAGGCTGTTCAACAACGCAAACAACGGTTTTATCACGACGCACGTCCGAACAAACAGAACAAGGATCTGTCTCATCAACTGTAAAACAGATAGAGCAAAGAAGCGTATTCTTCTTTAACTCTGTGATAGATTGCGCAAATTTATCAAGTTCCCCTTGGGGTACATGCAAAAGGTAAAACGTTAATCTCTGTGCGGTCTTAGGTCCAACCCCAGGGAGTTTCTCAAAACTTTCAATCAAATTTTGTATAGCTTTTGGTATTTTCATTTGGCAGATATTTCCTTTGCAATTTCTGGGGCAATAGATAAAATTTCAAGTTTTTTGAACTTTTTATTTTTTGGAATAAAAATAGAATCTGTAACAATTACTTTTGACACTTTTGAATTTTGTAAAATTTTTGGAGCGTCAGCAGAAAAAACAGCATGAGTTGCAAAAACATAGATATCTTCTACTCCATTCTTTTTAAGAATTTCTGCTGCTGCAACTATTGTTCCTCCGCTTGAAATCATATCATCAACAATTATTACTTTTTTCAAAAGTTTTCCTGAAATTCCCTCTGTTGTAATTTTTCCTGTTTCTAGATTTCTGTTTTTATCAATTGCCGCAAAAGGCATGTTATTTAGCATTTCAGAAAGAAGCTTTATTCGTCTTATTCCCCCATCATCCGGAGATACTAAAACTGCATCTTGAGTAAGCCCGTCTTTTTTTATTTTCTTAGCGAAAAGAGAGAGTGCAGACAAATGCGAAATTTCAATTTTGAATTGCTCTGGAATTTTAATTGAATGCAAATCAAGCGCTACAACTTTTGAAACTCCCATTGCCTCAATAAGCTTTACAATAGCTTCCAAAGAAACAGACTCTCCATCTCTAAAAATATGATCTTGTCTTTGATATCCAAGATATGGAATTACAACTGTTACAGATTTAGCCCCACTTCTTTTAAGCGCATCTATTAAAAAGAAGAGCTCCATATAGTTTTCGTCAACAGGGTAAGATGTAGGCTGAATAACTACAGTATCATTACCTGAAACATTATCTAAAACCCTTACTCTTTTTTCTCCATCAGGAAAAATATGAATTTCAGACAAAGATAAAGACAGAGAAAGTTCTTTACAAATTTTCTCCGCTAAAGGTTTGTTTGAAGATCCGCTAAAAATTTTAAGCACCAAGAAGTCCTCCCAAGCCGCCACCCATTTGTGAAAGTTTTTTTGCAGCAACTTCTTGCGATTTCTTAACTGCTTCATTTACAGCTTCTTTAATATCGTTATCAGATTTACCGTTTGTTGAAATCTCTTTAATTTTCTGGTCTCCTGTAATTTTTATATTAACTCCGTTTTTTTCAACAAAGATTTCTTCAGCTTGCAAAGCTTTTTGAATTTGCATTGCCTGATCTCTCATTTTTTTAAGTTCTCCTAATTGTCCGAATGGATTCATCATTTTAAAAAATCACCTCCTCTAACTACTTAGTATAACTGAAACTTCTGCCTTTTTTCCAATAAGAGCCGTTGATACCTTTTCTAAAACATTTAATGTTTCCATTTCTTCAAGTTTTTCTTTATGAAATTTATATTTTGCAGAGATAATAATTTTGTTTCCGTCAATCTCTGCAGTGCATCCTCGCAGTACTCCTGCAATTGAATGGTTATAAGGCTTTACTTCTTCTATCAATTCCTGCAGAAAACTCTTTGCTCCGCTTGTTCTTTGCTCTATTGAAGTTTGTCGT
>CAYYAC010000004.1:0-12443 GCA_964469995.1 uncultured Gammaproteobacteria bacterium | reverse complement strand
CAATATTCTATTATTGCCATCTCAATTGGTAGCTGTTCTATAACTGAGAACTTTAACTGAGGATAATATTTAACTAAAATATCCATGAGTCTTTTTACTTCCATTGCAGTAAATCCAGCAGCGGGAGCAGATGAGATTACCTTAAGTTGGAACAAAAGAATTTTGTGTAAAGTTTCCAAAAGCTGATCGGCAAAATATTTTACGTCAATTCCCTGTTTTTCAATTTGCCCTACTACCTCTAGCGCTTCTTTTACATTCCTCTTAGAAAGTTGTTTTAATAAATCTAAAATTATTCCATTTAAACTTGAGAATTTAAAAACACTATCCAAAACGTCTTTTGTTATTTTTTTACCATTTGCATATATTGCCAGTTCTTCAAGAATTTTTGTTCCATCCCTAAAACTTCCGTCAGACAAGCTTGCTATATCTTCCAAAACTACGTTGTCTACATTTAATTTTTCTCCTTTGGCAATTCTAGTAAAAGCGCGAACCAATTCTTCATTTGTTGCTTTATTAAAAGTCACATGAACGCAACGGGAAATTATAGTTGCAGGAATCTTATGAGGTTCTGTAGTACAAAGAATAAAAATAGCATGCGCTGGAGGTTCTTCCAAAGTCTTTAAAAGCGCATCAAATGCTTCTGCAGTTAACATATGAACCTCATCAATTATGTAAACTTTTTTGGAGGCCTTCATTGGAGCAAGTCTTATCTTTTCCCTTAAGTCTCTAATTTCATCTATTCCCCTATTTGATGCTGCATCAATTTCTAAAACGTCAAAGTTTGTTCCATTTGTAGTTGATGTGCATTGCTCACACTTATTGCACGGCTCAAGGCCATTGCGCTGAGTACAGTTGACAATTTTTGCAACTATCCTCGCTGTTGAAGTTTTTCCTAAACCCTTAGGTCCTGTAAAAAGAAAGGCATGGGAAAAATCTTTAGCAGATAGAATGGACGATAATTTTGTTCTTACTTGTTCACTGTCTAAATCTTCAATTGTTGAGGGTCTGTATTTCCTATAAAAAACCATGATTTATTTCTTACAAATCTTACCAATAAACTTTACTAATTACCAGTGGCGCAAAAAGCGAAAAAATTATTCGTGATGAAGACCAAGCAGATGTTCTAGTCCGTGCACCACAAGCTCATCAACTTTATCATCAACAAGCATTTCATCACGCGAAGCATCTGATATTACTTGTGGGTAAGAAAGCACAATATCACCAAGCATTAAAATATCTGATTTTGGTAAAACAGTAGATTCTCCTTCGGCTAAAGAGAAAGACAAAATATTTCTAGTTTTGTCTTCTCCTTTATATTTTTTAGAAAGCTCGCGCATTTTTCTATCTCCAACAATTGCAACAGAAACCTCTGCGCGGCTTGAAACATTGTGTTTACTAAGAAGACCCGAGATTGCACTCTTGATTCTTTTTCTATCAACTTTGTATCTGCTCTCAACAAAAATAGGAACAATTACATCTGCCATAATTAAACCCAGAGCTTTTTAACGCGTCTGGCATCCTCTGCTTTTTGCTTACGAGCCAAAGAAGGCTTAAGATAAAATTCACGTCTTTTAGCTTCCTGAATTATACCTTCATTCATAACTTTTTTTGAAAATTTGCGGATAAGTGATTCATCACTTTCACCCGGCATTTTTTTAACCATTACCATAATAAATAAAACACCTCCTCTAAAACTTTTAGAATTACTTCTAAAGCTTACCTATTATACTCCAAAATGCGTTGCGAAAAAAGGGCTACATCTTTGCTGCTTTTCCAAGAGGACCCGTAACATGAATATGAAGATGATCAATTATCTGAGCTCCCCCTCCATTTATAGTAAAACGGTAGCCTTTACTTTTAATTCCCTTTTTGGAAACCATATCTTGAGTTATTTTTCTAATCTTATCCCAAAGCTTTGAATCTTCAAGTTCATTAAAATCTTTTATGTGTTTTTTTGGAACAATTAATATGTGAACTGGTTTTAACGGATTTATATCATCAAAAACCATTAAGTCTTTATCTTCAAAAGAAAAATCCTTTGGAACAACGTGCTCTGCAATTTTACAAAAAATACAATTTTTCATACCTGTTTTAAAACATCAATAATTTTTTCCAAAGAAAGTGATGTGGGTCTCATTTTTGGATTTTTTGTTGAACCGTTAAGAAGCATTCTTTTTGAAACATGCAAAAACCATGTTGCATCTGGGTCAATTTTTTTAAATTGTTCATAAGCTAAACTCAAATCTATTTGCGAATCAGGACTCGCCTTAATTCTTACATATCCTTTTCTTGGATCTTTTCTTACAACAAGACTATATCCCATTTTTTGAGAAAGTTTTATAACAGAATCATTTAAAGTTTCAAATCCTATTGCCTTTCCAAATTTTGTTTCAAATAATTTTCCTGACTGCTTAATTTCTTTTTCCGCCCAAATTCTATTTTCAAATTCATGAACTAGTCCGTCAAGACAGTTCATTATAAAATCCAAATAAAATTTATCTTCTCCTGGCTTTTGAAGTTTTAATCCATCAAGGATATTTACCAGTGAAAATTCGTGATAATCGGCAATTGAATCTTTCCAAAAAACTTCTTTGAAATGATCTATATCAACAACAACTTTTACAATACGCGACAGCGCTTCTATTTTGCTTTCAACTTTATCATTTTTATCCTTAAACTCAGAAGACTTTTCTTTGACGAAGTCCCAGGTTAAACTTGCTCCGCAGACCTGATCACTTTGTGTCTGATGATGATCAAACGGTCCAAGACCTGTGTCAACATGAATAACTTCATTTTCTCCTTTTTCCTCAATTACAGTTTTTAAATCCGCAAATCCCGAAAGTCTCTCTCCTGCAGCGACAAATTTTACATCTGCATCTTCCCAACCTGGAAAATATCGCTTTATTAGCCAAACAGATGTAATAGCATCCATATCCGGCGAACCATGAGTTACAATAATTTTCATATTCCTATTATACCATTAGACTTGACAAAATATTCAAAATAAAACACTATATTATTACTGCCCATGAATAACCAAAATCAGCTTTCTGGTCTTGATCCAAAATTGCAAGAAAAATTTCATCAAGTGATGAATACTCCTCTGCCAAATTCTACCCCAGCTGCTCCTGTTATGCCAGCAGCACCTGTTCAGAATCAACCCCTTAAACCCCTTTGGACACCTCCTGCAGATTTAACAGCACCTACTGCGCCCCAACCAATTATGCCTCAAACGCCTTCGGTCAGTATGCCTTCTCAGACAGTAAACCCAATGACTCAAATGTCTTCACAGCCAACAGTGCCTGCAATGCCCCAGTCCCAAACATCTCCTGCCAATGCTCCTGTTCAAAATCTAAATGAAAATGTAGTAAATATTCCAACTCCTGTCAGCAGTACTAATTCTCAAGTTTTTAGCAATAAAAAAAAGGTAGGTAAAATTTCTCCTGTAATTGTAGTTTTTGGAGTAGTGGCTTTTTTACTGGTCTATACTTTTGTGTGGATTAAAATTTTTGGTCTAAGTCTTCCCTTTTTACCCTAATCTTGATGCAGCTTCCTCGAGGGAGATTATTTCTACTGTTTCTGATGTTCTTTCTTTCCATTCCACTTTTCCTTGTCCGAGTTTCTTTGAGACTACCAAACGAACTGGAATACCAATTAAATCCGCATCTGCAAATTTTTGTCCGGCAGTAGCTGTTTCTCTGTCATCCCATAAAACTTCAACTCCGGCGCTGGTTAATTTTTCATAAGTCTCCTTTGCCCAAGGCTCACTTTCCGCGTCTTCAATATGAACCAGATGTGCATCAAAAGGAGAAACAGATTTTGGCCAAATAATTCCTTTGTCATCATGACTTACTTCAACAATTGCACCAATAAGTCTTGTTGTTCCAATTCCATAACTTCCAAGATATGCAAATTGACGCTCCCCTTTGTCATTTGTAAACGCAACATTCATTTTTTCACTGTATGATGTTCCAAATCTAAATATATTTCCAACTTCTATTGCTTTTGCTTTCTTAAGTGGTCCGTGCCCCAAATCACATTCCTTTCCCTCTTTTACTTTTGCAATTTCTGTATTTTGAGAAAAATCTCCCCCATCACAATAAATAATTTCATCTTCTCCCGAATCTGCTAACAACTGAAATTCATGTGTGACTTCATCTGTAAACACTCCACCGCCTGCTTCTGTCATGACAACTTTCAAATCCATTCTTTCAAAAATTCTCTTATACGCATCTGCTACTTCAAAATAATATTTGTCCAAATCTTCTCTTGTTGTATGAGCGCTGTATAAATCCTTCATTAAAAATTCTCTACCGCGCAAAATACCAGACTTTGCCCTTAGTTCATTTCTAAATTTTGTCGAAAAGTGATAAAGCTTGATTGGAAAATCTTTATATCCAAATGCATGTTTTCGTATGACATCTAAAACTATTTCTTCATGGGTAAAAGAAAGAGCATATTCTTTTTCATCTTTCTTGAATTGATACATTATTTCCTTTGCCTTATCCCAACGTCCTGTTTCATTCCAGATTTCCTTAGGATGTAAAAGCGGCATTAAAATTTCCTGAGCTCCGGTTTTATTCATTTCTTCTCTTATTATTTTCTCAATTTTAAGCTCCACTAAACGTCCAAGAGGCAAAAGAGTGTAAGAGCCTGCCATTAATTTATCTATAAATCCCCCACGCAAAAGATATTTTGCATTTACTGCAACTTCATCTTTTGGAGCTTCCTTTATTGTCTTTGGAAAAAGCTTGGAATATCGCATGAAATGAGTATAGCACACAAGAAAAAAATCTTGTATAATTTCCTCTTATGGCAATGCAGGAAACAAGAGAAAGTTTAATGACATGGATGCCCGAAGACAAGCCAGAAGTAATTTTTGATGCAAAAGCTTTTGGGATTCCAGGGCTAAAACAAATAATAACTTCTCATATTGAGAGCCCAGAAAGAGATGGCGTGGAAATTATCTTGGGAGAAAGAGACAAAGAAGTAATTTTTTCCCGAGACGAAATACTAAGCGGAATAAAAAAACATACTCAGGAAGTATTTGTTAATAGATTAGCAAGAGCAATGATTCTATCTACTCAAGTAACAATTCGTACCAATTTAGACAAATTAGTTGAGCTTAATAAAGTAACTGCTTAGAGGATTTATTTTCCTAAGTTTTGCTGTCTACTCCACTTGCTTAATCCAATCAAAACTTCCTGCATATTCCCAACTTCTGGATTTTCTGTAAAAAGCGCCATGCAAGACCTTAATGCATTTTTCACTTCAAAGTAATGATATTCTTGTTCGGGCCCATACCTAAAAGCTTCACTAACAATAAAAGCCTGCGCCCTCATAATGGCTTTCATTTCGGTTGGAGAAATGCGAGTACTGCTTACTGTTTCTGCAGCGTCAGGTATATCTCTATGCAATTGGCTTACTCTTTCTTTTGTAAAATCATTTAATTTTAGAAACTCTCCCTGGGTAATTCCTGGAATAATAGATGCAAGATCTTCAGACATATTAGGCTTTCCGGATATTTCTCCATTTGGAAAATCCTTGTTGATTCCAAATCCAAACTGATTTATCTTGAGACTTTTTGTTTTATTGCGAGACCTAACATCTCTAATTAAATTTGCTGTGGGAGCATCTAATTCACTTTTCAATTCATCGTACGTTAAGTCTCTTTTAAATCCCCAATACAAAGCTGCAAAAGCTCTTGCCTCATCCTTATTCATGCCTAGCCTAAAATTTCCTTTTCTTTGAGGATCCATAAATTTAGAAAGACTCAGCGCTTTCCTATTATCTACAGTCGCATCATAAACATCTTTAACATCTTGAGAATCAAGGGGTAATCCAAGAAAAATATTAACTTTTGGATAATCTGTAGCCACAATCGGCCACTGCTCTACTTCATCTAATCTGCCGTCAACTTCTTGCAAAAAGACACCAAGACTTGACTCTTTTTGATCTTCCTTAATAGGAATAGCAACTCTTGTTTCAGTAATTGTCATGGGATTTTTTCCTTTTCTATTTAGGCAGAAGCGATTGACCGCTTAGGAGACGAATTATATCATGAAAAGTTATAAGAGCAATAATAGAAAGAAGAACTATCATTCCGCCTGCATGTACCCAATTTTCATATTTTTGGTTAACTTTCTTCCGGGTTATCATTTCAAAAAGAATAAAGAACAATCTTCCTCCATCCAAAGCTGGTATTGGCAAAATATTTAAAACTGCAAGATTAAGCGACAGCCAAACCATAAGATTTAATACATTTAAAACTCCGGTTTTTGCAACCTGACCTGTAAGCTCTGCTATTCCAACTGGACCTGCAACACCTTGTGGAACTTGCGCTTTTGTAAAAAGTTCAAAAACTACAGACCACAATGCACCTGCTTCAAGAGCAACGCGTCCTATTGCCTCTTGTGTTGCCAAAACTGGAATTTGATACCAGGGGAATTTCTTGACAAGAATATCTGAAGTAATACTTACTCCCATTGGTCCTTGGCCCGCAGGCGGATTTTTTCTTGGAATAACTGAAATCTGCTCGGCTTTTCCTTTTCTATTTATCACCAAAGATAATTTTTCTCCTAAGTGTTTATTTGTAAAATCAGTAAGCTCATTTGGACTTGTTATTAAAATTCCGTTTGCCGAAACAACAATATCTCCTGCAATTAAACCTGCTTCTTTTGCAGGAGAAGACGAGGAAACTCCCTCAACTATTACTTTTTTGCCTGGAACCTGATCTCCTGTAATGGCAATTAAGAAACACAAAATTAAAACCGCAAGAAGAAAATTCATTACAACTCCCGCCGAAACAACAAGCGCTCTTTGCCATGCTGGTTTTGCAAAGAAAGCTTTTTGCAAATCTTTTGTTGGGACTTCTGTCTTGCTCACTTTTCCACCTCCTGCGCTGTCTTCCCCAAAAAGTTTTACAAAACCTCCGATGGGAAGCCAGTTTAAAGAATATATAGTTTCTCCAATTTTGCGGCCAATGGCACGTGGCGGAAATCCAAAACCAAATTCTTCAACTTTAATTCCAAAAAGTTTCGCTACAAAAAAATGTCCTGCTTCATGGACAACAACCAAAACACAGAGGATTAATAAAAAAATTAATATTGTAGGCATAAATAAATTGCGGCAAAAATTCTAAATCTGCATTAACTCTTCTTCTTTTTTCTTCCCCATTTCAGTTATTTGTGCTGTTGCGTCATCTGTTGCTTTCTGAATTTCTTTTTCAAGCCTTTCCACTTCATCTTCACCTATTTCTTTATTCTCGCTTTTCTTTTTAACTTCGTCCATTGCTTCATGCCTTACTTGTCGCATCATTATGTTTCCATTTTCAAGCTTTTGCTTCATCATTTTTATAAGCTCTTGACGTCTTTCTTCGGAAAGCATTGGAATTGAAATTCTTATTAAGGGTCCATCAATAACTGGATTAAGCCCAGAACCAGATTCAATTATTCCCTTTTGAATTTCTCCAATAATTGACCCGTCAAAAGGAGTTATTGTTAATGTTTGGGTATCAATTGCGGCAATTGTTGCAAGCTCTATGATTTTAAGCCTTGCAGTGCCTCCATATGCGGAAATTACAATGTTTTCAATAAGTGATGGGGCTGCGCGTCCTGTTCTAATTGTGGCTAAATCTGAATGCAAAACCTCTAAAACCTTTTGCATTTTTTCTCGTGTCTGCGCTGTTATATCATTCATAGAGAAAGATTAACAGAAAAATTGGAAATTATCAATCAAGCGGTTTTTGGTCCTGCTGGAAAAATCGGACGATAAAGAGGGCTGTTTTGAAATTGATTTGTAAGGAAAGGCCGTGAAGAAGACAAGGCTGCGTCTATTTTTGTACCAAGAATGTCAGATTTATTTATTGCGTCTATATTGTCTGGCTGTCTTTCCCAGTGTGTACCATCGGAAACCATAACAACCCAATCATCTTGTCCTCTGTCTTTTGTGACTAGTATTCCCCTGTGGCTTAAATATTCCGCATCTACATTCCAATCTAAATCATCTCCAGCTCTGTATTTTCCATCAAATAAAAGAAAAACTGAATATTTATCAGATGCATAATCAGGCGTTGATTCCCAAACCGCTGCAGTCCCATCTCCGCCATTTCTAAGAACCGTACAAAGTGTTCTAAGCTTTATAAAAGGTCCATCATCTCTAACGAATCCTTCCTTTAGCTTTAGCCAAGTTTCCGGAATGGGAGCGGGTTGTCTTTCGGGAAGATGCAAAATCCTACGAATGTTGTGGATAAAATCAGGCTGGCGGGATTCCATTGTTGTTTATTCTTTGCCGATTTCAAAAACTTTGAATTTTTTTACAACTATATTTTCTCCAAGTTTTCCAATTACTGATTTTATTAATTTTTCAATAGTTAATGAGCCGTCTCGGATATAGTCCTGAGCTAAAAGAGTTTCTACATCTGCTGGCTTCATTGCTGCAATTTGCATTGCAACTTCATGTGCTAAATTTTTAAAATCTTCTGTTCTTGCAACAAAATCTGTTTCACACAAAATCTCAACCATTGCCCCAACTCTTCCATTTCCATGAATATAAGATTCTATAATTCCTTGAGAAGTTTCCCTATCTCCCTTTTTCTCTGCTTTTTCAATTCCATTTTTTTTGAGCCACTCTTTTGCTTTTTCGTAGTTATTGTCTGTTTCCTCTAGTGCTTTTCTGCAATCTGCAATGGAAATACCACTTTCGGCGCGTAAGTTTTTAAGAAGCGCAATATCTGCTTTCATATTATTTTTTTGGCTTTACGGAAACTTTTTTTGGAGCTTTTTCTTTTGACTCTTTTTTTGCTGTTTCTTTTTCAGCTTTATCAGATACTTTCTTTTCTTCTTTTGCCCTGTCAGCTTCTGCTTTTGCTGCATTTTTTGCGGCTTTTGTTGTCATTTCTTTTCTTCCTTCAATCCATGCGTCTGCAATATAATTTACAATAAGTTCAACGCTTCCCAATGCATCATCGTTTGCAGGGATTGGATAGTTTATAACTTCAGGGTCTGCATTTGTATCAACAATAGCAACTGTTGGAATTCCCATATTTCTAGCTTCTCTTACTGCTAAATCTTCCAAATGAGAATCAACTATAAAAAGAGCGTCTGGAGTTTTTTTCATCTTTGCTACCCCGCCGTAGAAGCTTTCAAGTTTCTGTTTTTCTTTTCCCCAATCTCCTATTTCTTTTTTTGTGTACTTTGCTTTTTCATCATCATCTTTAAGTTTTTCTTCAATATCTGAAAGTTTTACAAAGTTTTTAGAAACTTCCTGAAAGTTTGTTAAAATTCCGCCAATCCAACGATTTGTAACAGAAAAAAGTCCTTCTCCTGCTCCTGCTTCCGCTGCTTTTGTCATTTGAGCCAAAACTACGCTCTGTGCTTGTCTTTTTGTTCCAATGATAATAAAGGTTGAACCTTCAGTTGCAGCTAAATTTTTAACAAAAGCTGCTGCTTCTTCAAGTCCTTCTTTGGTTTTAGCAAGATCAATAATGTGGATTCCATCGCGGGCCTCAAAAACAAAATCTCTTGCTTTTGGGTTTTGACGTGTAACTTGGTGGCCAAAATGGCAACCAGCAGTTAATAATTCTTCAAGTGTAATTTCTCTCATAATCCTTTATCCTCCGCTTTCTTTAATGCTTTCGCATCAGGATGTTTTATTGAAAGCGTGCGTGATTTAGCTATTTTAACACAATTTCCAGGATTAGACAATATCCTGGAGATTTTTATTTAGCTGAAGCATTTACAACATCATCATCAGGAAGATTCTCAGTAACAAGATTTGACTGAGGCTCAGAAGTCAAAATGCTTTCGCTTACCGGGGCATCTAGAACAACAGAGCCCGACGAAAGTTTCCTATCTGCTCTTTCTTGCTTTTTGGATTTTCCAAATAATTTCTCTTCTCCTTCGCGCATTAATTTATCTGCCTTTTGATTCACAAGACCTCTAGCCGAAAAATTTCTTGGGGATGGTTTAGGGTGTTCTAGTCCGTCCATAATATATTCCTGCTCCCTAAAGTTAAGGAAGCGGGTATTTTAAACAAAGCTCTTTTATTTCCTGAGCAATTTTTAGTAAATTCTCATTTTGGGCAACCCGTGCCTTAAACTCTTTCCAAAATACGGTTCTTTCTTGTTTATCGATAGGCAAAACTTCTCCGGAAACTTCATCTATTATTTTATTTATCCAATTTGCGACTTTTAACATCTCTTCTTCTTTCATGCCGCGCGTTGTAATTGCCGGAGTTCCAAGTCTAATTCCGGACGGATAAAATGGCGGCATTGGATCATTTGGAACTGCGTTTTTATTTATAACAATTCCCCCAACTTCCAAAGCCAGAGCTGCAACTGCGCCATTAACCTTTTTATTTGTTAAATCAATTAAAAGCAAATGATTTTCTGTTCCCCCGCTGATTAGATTAAAACCAAATTCCGTAAGCTTATCTGCCAAAACTTTTGCGTTTTTTACAATCTGCTTTCCATACTCTTTAAATTCCGGCGTTGATGCTTCCAAAAGTGCAACCGCAATTGCTGCTGTCTGATTGTCATGCGGACCTCCCTGCATTCCTGGAAAAACAGCTTTGTCAATTTTGTCTGAAAGCTCTGGGTCTTTCTTAAGACCTTTTTCTGTCACCATAATCATGGCGCCTCTGGGTCCACGCAAAGTTTTATGAGTTGTTGTCATAACAATATCCACAAATGGAACTGGAGACGGATGAGCTCCTGCAACTACAAGTCCTGCGATATGAGAGATGTCTGCAAGAAGATAAGCGCCTACTTCATCTGCAATTTTGCCGAATTTTTCAAAATCTATAATTCTAGGATATGCAGTTGCACCACAAACAATAATTGTTGGCTTCTCTTTTTTTGCTAGCTCGAGGATTGCGTCATAATCTAAAAGCCCTTTGTCATTTAATGTGTACTGAACAGTTTTAAAATATTTTCCCGCAAAAGAAACGGAAGCTCCATGAGTCAAATGTCCTCCAAAAGCCAAAGAAAGTCCCATTATTTTGTCTTTAAGTGGCTCAAGAAGTGCTAAGTAAATTTCTGCGTTTGCAGGACTTCCGGAATATGGCTGGACATTAGCATATGGCACACCAAAAAGTTCTTTGGCACGGGAGACTGCCAAACTTTCAACACTGTCTATAACAGAATTTCCCTGATAATATCTTTTTTTTGAATATCCTTCAGAATATTTGTTTGTAAGAACACTGCCGAGTGCTTCAATAACTGCAGACGATGTGTAGTTTTCAGACGGAATCATTTCCAAAACATCAATTTGACGTTGCTCTTCTTCCTTTATAAGTTCAAAAATTTTAGGATCTGTGGATTTTAGATTTGCCATCTCTATTATTATACTACTTTAGAAGATCTATAAATTCGTAGTCGTAGCCATTTTCGGAAACTTTCTCCCTATAAACTTCTTTCTTAAATGCTGAATAATCTGGAAAGAAAGTATCTGCATCAGGAAACTTAGCAGCAATTTTTGTTAGATAAATCTTGTCGGTATAAGGCATTGCAACTTCAAAAATCTGAGCGCCGCCTATTACAAAAATTTCCGTCTGTTCTGTTTTTTTAGCTTCTTCAATTGCATCCTCAATACTATGTTTAATAACAATCCCCTCTGGCTTATAATCTTTTTCCCGAGTTATAACAATGTTTATTCTGTAAGGCAGCGGATTACTTTGCATTGATTCAAAAGTGCGCCTTCCCATAATCACAACGTGTCCTCGGGTTTTTTCTCTAAATCTTTTCATGTCAGTTGGCAATGCTCTTCCCCAAGGCAAATCATTATTTTTACCCATCTCCCTATCTTCTCCAATTGCTACAATTTGTGAAACTATTGGTTTATTCATTTCTTCTTTTTCTCTTTCTTTCCCTCATAAAGTCCCCCGGCGACTACAAGCTCTGCTTTTATTGTAGCTTCCGGATTGTAGTTTTCCAAAACTACTTTATCAGGAGTAAAATCTGAAAGCTTATTAAATTTTCCAACAAGACGGACTGTTGGAAATGTACGAGGTTTTCTTTTTATCTGTTCTCTCATTTGGTCTAGATGATTTTCATAAATATGCACATCTCCAAAAGTGTGGATAAATTCTCCGGGTTCAAGTCTCAAAATCTTTGCAAGGATAATTGTCAAAAGTGCATATGATGCTATGTTAAACGGAACTCCAAGGAACAAATCTGCGCTTCTTTGATAAAGCAGCAAAGAAAGTTTGCCGTCACGATTACTTACCTGGTACATATTGTGGCAAATTGGAAAACGGCTCGCATCTTCTGGGTCCGCCATTGTATAAAGGTATTCAGGATTCCAAGACGTAACAATTGCGTTGTGCGCATTTGGATCTGCTTTCAACTCATCAACCACCCACTGGAGCTGGTCAACTGTTTTACCTTTTTTGCGCGTTGGCCATTTTCTCCACATCTCTCCATAAATTCTTGGAAGCTCTCCCCA
>CAYYAC010000003.1:0-28763 GCA_964469995.1 uncultured Gammaproteobacteria bacterium | reverse complement strand
GATAGATATGCTCCTGTTGGGGAATTTTTATCGGCTTTTATTTGTGTTATTGTTCCCTTTGCAACAATTTCTCCTCCTGCGGCTCCTGCTGCGGGACCAAAATCTACAATGTAGTCAGACGCTTCCATGGTCTCCTGGTCATGTTCTACTACTAAGACTGTATTTCCTAATTCTTTTAATTTTTGTAAAGTGTCAATAAGTTTTTTATTGTCTTTTTGATGAAGACCAATGGAAGGCTCATCTAAAACATATAAAACTCCTGTAAGTCCACTTCCTATTTGAGAAGCAAGTCTTATTCTTTGTGCTTCTCCTCCAGAAAGAGTTTCTGCGCCCCTTGAAAGAGTTAGGTAATTTAATCCAACATCCATTAAAAAGGACAACCTTAGTTTTATTTCTTTTAGAATAATGCTTCCTATTTCTTTTTCTCTATCAGACAGGTTGGAAAGCCCATCTATAAATTCCAAAGCATCATTTATAGACATGTCTGCCATATCAACAATAGATTTATTATTTACAGTAACGCTTAGCGCTTCTTTTTTAAGCCTGGAACCATTACAAGAACTACATTTCTCAAGTCTCATAAATTTTTCAAGCTGAGATTTTAAAAATATAGATTCACTTTCATCGTGGCGTCTTTTAATCTCTTCCAAAAGTCCTGCGAAGGGTTCATATATTACCGTGTTTCTTCCAAATCTGTTTTCTCCTTTTACTTCATATTCTTTTTCCCCTGTTCCTTCAAGAAGAATTTTCATTTTTTCCGGAGAAATTTCAGTAAGTCTTTTATTAAGCGGTATATCATTCTCATCACAGAAAATTTTAAAAGTTCTTGTAAACCAAGTGTCGTGGGTTAAAAGATTGGAAAAAGGAAGTACCGCTCCTTCTGAGACGGTCAAATTTTTATTTATTATTAAATCTTTGTCTACCGTTAATATATTTCCAAGCCCATTACATGTTGGACATGCGCCGTGAGGTGTATTGAAGGAAAAAAGTCTTGGTTCAACTTCTTTTATTGAAATTCCGCAGATAGGACATGCAAGTTTTTCCGAAAAGAATTTGTCTTCCATTTTTGTTGGTTTTTCAGGCATGGAGAATCCTGCATCTTTTACAATCGAAACGACGACTTCTGAATCTCCTAATCTTAATGCTTGTTCTATGCTTGCTGTAAGTCTTGCTTTATCTGTATCTTTGGTAAGCACTATTTCGTCAATTACAGCTTCAATGGTATGTTTGTTTGTTTTAATCAAAACAAAATTCTCGTCTAATTTAAAAATGTTTCCGTCAATTCTAACTTTTGAATAACCTCTTTTCTTTAAATCTACAAAAAGCTGGGAATATTCACCTTTTCTATCTTTTACAACAGGAGAGAGTATTAAAATTTTAAGCCTAGAGGAATTGCTTTGAAGCATATCCATAACACCTTTTGCAATTTGTTCATTTGTCTGTTTTGTTATTTCTCTTCCACAATTAGGACAATGAGGGTGGCCAAGCCTTGCCCATAAAAGCCTCATGTAGTCATAGATTTCCGTTACTGTTCCTACTGTGCTTCTTGGATTTCTTGAAGTAGATTTTTGATCTATAGAAATTGCAGGAGAAAGTCCTTCAATTAGGTCTACGTCAGGTTTTCTCATTATTCCCAAGAACTGTCTTGCATAAGAAGAAAGGCTCTCTACATAGCGTCTTTGCCCTTCTGCGTATATAGTGTCAAAGGCTAATGAGCTTTTTCCACTTCCCGAAAGTCCTGTAAATACAACAAGTTTATTTTTTGGAATTTCCAGGTTAACATTTTTAAGATTATGTTCCCTAGCGCCTTTTATTATGATTTTGTCGTTCATTTTGAGTTCCTTTGGAGCTTAATATTGTAGCATGTTTTGCGGAGTTTAAAAAGGTATAGGAGATTAATTATTTTAGAACGGGAGTACTCGTTAAGCCAGGAACGGAATTAACCGCCTCCAAAGATGCATTGTGAACAACACTAACAGCAGAATTTACGTCCTCAATATTTACTTTTTTCATTCTTTCAATCCATCCGAATTCAATCGGATCAAGTATTATATCTCTTCCTTTGTGTCTACCTTTTCGCAATCTTTCATTCTGAGTTCTGCCAACTTTTAAAACAGCAACTGCGTCTACAACAACCTCGCCTAAAAGTTTTCTTTGCTCTTCTGTTAATCCAACGTACCCCTTTCCGATAATAGGAGATGCTATTTCAGCTATAGCTCTAGTGAAGGCAATTTTGAAAGCACTTCTTTTTTTAACAATTAGGCTATCATTTGTTTCTAATATTTCACTTCTATTGTCAAACATAACTGTAATTTATCTAAAAGTTAATCCTGGGTCAATATTAGGCTCTATGGGAATTTTTATTTCTTCCTCTGTTAGTATGAATTTATCTATTTTATATCCATTTTCAAAATTTATTTGAGCGCTGGGACTTGCCTTAATATGTAGCTCATTTTTTATCCACCAATCCTCGCTCATATATGGATTGTCTCTGGGCGGCGGCGCAATAAATACATACGTAATAGGTTTTTTCTGGAAATAATAAGACTTTTTACTGCTATTTTTAGATGCATATTTAATGGCATATTTTTCTCTGTAAGCTACGGAGTCTGGAGAGTAAACAAAATATCCAAAGTTATTGTCTTTTGTAGAATACATTTTCACGGCAGCATTTTTCATAAACAGCCACGATTCTTGAATTTTCCCAATATTACCTGTTTGTCCAACTGTATCCTCAAAAGCTGTCTGTATGTTTAAAGCAAAAATTACTGCAAATAACAAAATAAAAGCTTTACTAAATTTACTAGCAATAAGGGAGCTAAAGATAAGGAAAACCAGAGGAAAAAGTGGAAAAAAATAAAAGTACAAGATTACTCCAGAATTAAGAAGACTGATTAAAGCATAACCAAAATAAAAATAAAGAAAGCTTAAGTAAATATTTTTATATTTGTTATTTTTTATTTGATAAGCTATTCCTGCAAAGAGTATTAAAAATACAATAAAATTTCCACGAGTTGGCTCTACTCTAAAAAATTCTACTCCGGTCATCATTAAATCCAATCTTTGATGCAAAAGCCCTAAAAAGTTCGGATGATCTCTTCCTGCGGAAGTTAAAAATTTAAAGGTAATATTAGTAAGCAAAAACTGATGTCTTAAATCAAATACTATAAAATTCGAAATTGCTAAAATTATGCCGGAAAATATAAAAATGTGCTTATATCTTTTAGTTTTAAGACAATCGTAGGTGAGATAAAGAAAAGATAAAATAAAAAAAGGTATTCCTATTGCCATTTGAAATTGAACAATTGCTCCAGCCGCTGCTATATGAAAGGCAAAAAACTTAGCTTTGTGGGTTTTAAGATATTTAACAAAGAAATAGAAAAACGCGGGAAGAAATAAGAATGCTCCGTGAGGATTATAAAAACTGTTAGATATATAAACAGAGTACGTAGAAAGCATTAGGGTAAATACGTAGGCTGTTTTTTTATCAAATAAATCTTTTGCTATGTAGTAGCTGGAGATTAGGAATAAAATAATAAGAAATACCCAAAAATAGCCAACTACTACCGGGTTTCCGTTTCCTAAAATAAAAGCGGGATAATTCAAATACATCCATAGAGGACCATGGAAAAGCCCCGTTGTGGAACTTGGTCCAATAAGAACAAGTTTTTTTTGATTTAATTCATCAAGTAGCAGGAAATCGCGTCCAATCTCTGAGGTAAATTTAATATCTTTATGGAGCACAAACCATGAAGAGAGTATTAGGTTGAGGATTATTATTCCAAAAAATAATACTTTTAGAATTTTACTCATTATTGTCTGAGTATAACAGAGAAAGCCGGATTTTATCCCGGCTTTCATCTTAAAACAAGAAAAGATTACTTGAGTCCTCTTCTTAAGCTTTCAAGAATATCTTTTGCAAGCCCCTGACCTCCTAGACCAAATGCTATTCCACCTGAAATTGCCATCATGGCAACAAGTCCGGTGAAAAGTATTCTAATAAGGTCTGTTGCTACTCCAAGCTGTGAAAGAACCGCTAAGATTACAAAAACTTGAATAGCAATTCTTATGCTTGAAGCAACTGTCTTTGCTGTTTCAGGAGAAACGCCTTTGGCGGAAGCCAAAATTACGTCTGCTGAAAGTCTTGCAAAAACAAAACCGACTATCGCAATTATTGCCGCAATGAAAACGTTTGGTAAGTAGACCAAAAATTCATTCAAAACGGTAACAACTCTGGATAATCCCCAAACATCAACTGTCGGAATAAGGAATACGATGATTACAAACCATCTAACTATTTCAGACAGGATATTTGTCCATGTGAATTCTTCTTTTGCTTCAGGAACTCCGTATTTTCTTAAAAATGATTCCACTTTTAATGCTTTAAGGAGTTCTGTAACAGCCTGTTTTAATATTGAAGCAACAAGAACACCAATTAATAGAACAACAGCACCTGCTACAAATCTTGGTATGAACGCTGTTATTCCAAGAAGTGCATTGTTTAAAGAATCCGATAATGCCTGACTAATATTTGTCATTTAATTCACCTCCTTTCCAATTAAAGATAAGGTAAGGTTTGAGTCAAAAGGATTAACGATTGAAGGATTGGACAGAGGTTGTTTTCTAAGGCTACTTATACTCGCCATGAGAAACATATTTCAGACATAGTGTATGAAGTTCGTCTATTCTTGTCAAGAGGTCAGCTTTGCTGATATAATGTTAACTTGCGGGCCGATAGCTCAGCGGTAGAGCAGGAGCCTTTTAAGCTCTTGGTCCCGGGTCCGAATCCCGGTCGGCTCACAAATATGAAAAAATTCGGCGCCATCGTCTAGCGGTTAGGACACAGGGTTTTCATCCCTGTAATCATGGGTTCGAATCCCATTGGCGTCACCAATTTCCACTATTGACAGTGAGGGATTAGCGATTTATGATTACCTTATGCCTGATGGTTCATCGTCACCCGATATAGCAACTCAACAGCCCAATCCTGAGATTACAGCGGAGATTCCTGCTTCCTTTAAAGTCAGAGATGTATTGAAAGGAAAAGGATATATCCCCGGAGATTTTGAGGGACATGTTGATGCAAGAAGAATGGAAACTCCTCAAAGGTATGTTGGCATCGTATTGCCTCCTAAAGACGTAAAAACTGGAATTAGAGGTTATTTTTCAGATGCTACAAATAGATTTTTCGGTAGAGTTGATCTTTTTAATGACTTAAAAGATGATCCGAATATAGCTGATGCCGCTGTTAAGAATGCAGATTGGATTCTTAGAGTTTACGGAAGAGTGAATCTCGAAGCGGCTCAGACATTAGCTACGGATATATCCGCAGAAACACAAAAAAAAGTTGGTGTTTATCTAACCAGCGAGCAAGAAAAAAGTACTCTGCAACCCTGGAAACATACGAGGGTTAAATAATCATCTAGCTTCCTCTTTACTTTTTGGCAATTATTATTTGAAATAGGTATAATGTAAATGGAAGGAGGAACAATAACATGAATGGAATAGTAAAAACAAAAACAGACAAAGGATTTGGATTTATTTCTAGAGAAGGAGAAGTAAAAGATCTTTTCTTTCACTCAACAGATTTAGTAGGCGTTACTTTTGATGAACTTCAAATGGGAGCAGCAGTTACTTTTGATGTTGTAGATGGTCCAAAAGGACCAAGTGCAAAGAACGTAAAACTTGCTCAGTAATGTGCATGTTTGCAAAGAAGCCTTGCTTAATGCAAGGTTTTTTTGTGCTTTTGAAAAAAAATTATTCTAAAGTTCGATTTGTTTTAAGAAGATACTTCTTAAAATCTTCCAAATTCTTTATTCCGTCTTCAATTACGGCTTTATAAACATCAACGCTGAAAATCTCATATTTATATTTAGGGTTTGAGGTAATTTGACTTTTAATTTCTAGAATTGGAAGCCTGTGCTCTTCTTTGAGATTTTCCAAAAGCCATTTATGAAAATTTTCTTCTTTTCTTGGTTCTAAAAACCAAATGTCAATTTTCCAGAGATCTTTTTCTCCGTTATATTCATAGTCTGAAATACAGATATGCAATCCTTTTGGTGAGTTGGGGTTTACACTTTTTCTAAAATCTATTACATTTAGTCTTTTATAACCTTCTGTATGAAATAGTTTCTTAACTATTCCCCAATATTTTTCTTCGTCTATTCCATTAGTAAGTTCTATGTCAATGTCTTTCCATGTCATAAGACCTGAAGACAGACTTCCTACTATTTCTGGTTTTCCGTAAGACGAGAGTATGTTCAAGATGTCTAATTTTTCTAAAACCTCATTCGCCTTTTTTTGTAAAGTTAATTGTTTTTCTTCCAAAGCGTTCATATCTGAAGTATATCATTAGACAGAACGCTTATTTATAGAATACGTAATTCCTGCTGCCATTACTGTTGCAGCCATAGTTGCTGACAATACTAATGTTCTTGTTTCTGCTTCTTCCATAATTTTTAAATTAATCGGCTTATCATTATTAGAATTGGATATAGCTTTAAAACGATTCACAGCGGTAAAAGTATTTGTAGCAATATTGCCTGCATCTATAAAATTTTGCAAGTTAATATTTTCTATCTGAGGCAAAAAAGTAATTCCATATTTATCTAATGTTTTTTGCACAGGTTTTCCATCTACCACTGCAAAATCCGTAGACAGGATTCCGCTTATAGTTCTACCTAGTCTTGTTCCAAAAAATCCAATAATGCTTCCCCCGCCCTCAGGAACAACTATTCCCCTTGATTCAGCAATCGCTCTCAAAAGGCTAGGTGCTCCATTGCTTATACCGGAAAGCAATGCTAATACTTCTCCTAGATTATCCCCTCTTTTTTGCGCACTTATTACTCTAAAAATTGCCAAAGTAGTCTCTTGTATTCTATCTGCAGCCGTATCAATAAGCTGTCCGTCTGGATTCTTTTTAGTGGGGTCTTCAGCTTCAATAACACGTGCAAGTGAACCATCAAATGCATCTAAAATAGACGCTGCTCCCAAAATTCCTAAAGCTATTGCTCTGCCGGTATTGTTTCTTTTTCTATCCTCCGCTGCGGCAAGCGCTCCTCCTATTCCCACTCCAATTACACCAGCCGTTGTGATTTGATTTGGGGTAATACTTGGGAATTTCCTATGAAAAAACTTAGTAGAAATATCAATTGGTAATTTAGTCATCTCTCTAAATTTTGAATTTCGTGTTTGCGAAACACTGTTTGCGTCAGGGCTTTGATTAAACTTTTCGTGGAACATATCGGGGCATTATATCAAAATATATCAAAATTATCTAAATGGGCGTACTATTTCACAGAATCAACATAGACCTCTAAAGTCTCTCCTGAAGGAAGTTCTACGAATTTATGGTCAGGATTATCTTCAGCTTCCATATAAATAATTGCTTCTTCTTCCAATTGTAAAAAAACAGCAGTATCACAAAGGAATGGAACTCCGGGATCATTGTGAACAAGGACCTCTCCTACAGTTGACGCAGAAATAGTACTTTTAATTGGGTGAAATATTGGAATATTTAGTTTAGCTTGCAAATGTCCTATATTGTTTGCTTGATAATCAAGCTCTGCGTGGCTTGTAAATCTTTCTGCAGTTTGACTATCAAAGGCCATTATGAAGACTCTTTTTGGTAAAATGCCGCTCTGCTGTGCAATGTCCAGCCCTACGTCTTGTAATTTTCTTACAACTCTTACTTCGCATTCTCTGTATGCTGGTGTGCCTTGTTCTGGTAATGCCATAATTTTGGAATTTTATCACTCTGCATAATTTATTTCAAATGGTGTAGAATAGAACGCTGTGGCATTAAAACTTTATAACTCTTATACAAATAAGAAAGAAGCGTTTAAATCCTTAAAAAAGAATCAAGTTCTTCTTTATGTTTGCGGAATTACTCCTTACGATACCACTCATTTGGGCCATGCTTTTTTGTATGTTCATTTTGACGTACTTATTAGATATCTTAAGTTTTTGGGATATAAAGTAAATTACACCCAAAATATAACTGATATTGATGATGATATTTTGAGAAAATCAAAAGAGGAAGGCAGGGACTGGCAAGAATTGGGAGAGTTTTGGACCAATAAATTTAAATCTGACTTAAAAATCTTAAATGTTTTGGAACCTACTCATTATGTTAAGGCAACGGATTCTATAAAAAGGATAATCAAAATAGTTGATGCTCTTATAAAGAAAGATTTTGCGTACAAATCAGGCAATAACGTTTACTTCAGAGTAAAAAGTTTTAAAGACTATGGAAAGCTATCAAAATACTCTCAAAAAGAAATGATAAATCTTCTTTCAGAAAGAGGAGGAAATCCAAGTGATAAAAACAAAGAAAATTCTTTGGATTTTATTTTATGGCAAGGAAAAAAAGAAGGAGAACCATTTTGGGAAAGTCCTTTTGGAAATGGAAGACCTGGCTGGCACATTGAGTGCTCTGCCATGATAAATGAATTCTTAGGCGATAGAATAGATATTCACGGAGGAGGATTTGATTTAATATTCCCCCATCATGAAAGTGAGATAGCTCAGAGTGAATCCTACACAAATAAAAAACCCTTTGTTAACTACTGGATGCATGCCTCTATGGTTTTTTATCAAGACGAGAAAATGTCCAAATCTTTAGGAAATCTTGTAATGGTTAGCGATTTGCTAAAAAAATATTCAGGAAATGCAATAAGATGGGCAATTTTATCAAACAACTACAGAAACCTTTGGCATACTAAAGAAGAAGAAATAGATGAAGCTCAAGCAAAGATCAATAAAATATTTTCCTTGCCTTATTCAAAAAAAGAACCTGACATGCAAAAACTTTCAAAATTTTTCAAATTAATTGAAGACGATCTCAACACAAAAGATGCTTTAAATGAAATAGAAAGACTTTCAGCCAACAATTCCAATTCATCTGAAGTAAGGGCTGCATTGTATATACTAGGATTCCTGTTGGATTAGTTTGTTGTGATATAATTTGGGCTGTTATCATGGACCAAGAAGAAGCTAATCCGCTATCAAACATTCCTTTTCAGAGTCTTACTTTTGGAAATTTAGATATAGAAAAAGTAATAAGCTATATAAGAGAATTTCTTGAAGAAATGCCGGACTCTTCCTATAGACTTATAATTGGTACAGATTCTCATGAAAGAAACGGAGATAATAAAAACGGTAAAACAATAAATTTAGTTACGGCAATTCTTGTTCACAGAAAAGGCTTTGGAGGCAGATATTTTTGGAGAAAAAAAGAAATGGGAAATATTCACAGCCTTCGTGAAAAAATTTACGCTGAGACTATGACGTCTCTGGATTTTGCCTCTGTTTTTGTTCCCCTTCTTAAAAAGACTTTAAATGGAAAGGCTCCAAACTATGATTTAGAAATTCATATTGATGTTGGAGAATATGGAGATACAAGGGATATGATAAAAGAAGTTGTAGGAATGGTAACTGGAAGCGGATTTGTTGCAAAAACAAAACCTGAAAGCTTTGGAGCGTCTTATGTTGCCGATAAACATACATAAAATGATAAAAAAGAAAAACCAAAAATTAGAATGGGAAGAAGCAAATGACGTTAAAAAAGGAATAAAAGAAATTGTTAAAGCTTTAGATTTTAATCATATTGTTGTATCTAGGGTCTTTACCTACAGAACAGAAGGCTCAAAAGCTAGAGCATATGCCAGAACATGGATGATGCCAAAGATATTTCAGCATGCTTTAGGCGTTGAACCAGCCTACATTATTGAAGTTCTATCAAAATACTATGACAAACTTTCAGATGATGAAAAAACTAGAGTTCTAATTCATGAACTTTTGCATATTCCAAAGAATTTTTCGGGTGCGCTTCTTTCTCACCGAGGAGTCAACAGGCACATAGAAAAACAGGCAAACGAATTTTTTAAGCAATATAAAAAATTAAAAAACTTATGATTACTATAATCCACGGAGACGATAACGCTAAATCAAGAAAGTTTTTCATAGATAAAAAAGGCAAATCCTCTATTCCTGTCATGAACGGAGAAAAGATTAGCTTAGTAGATATAAAACAATTAAATTCTACGGGTGGATTATTTGAAAAACCAGAACCTATTTTTATAGAAAACTTAATAAGTTCTTCAAAGGCAGGAAAAAGGCTTGATGAAATCTCTGATTATTTAAAAATAAATTCAAAAGAACTAGAAATTTATCTTTGGGAAAGAAAAGAATTAACAAAAAAACAAACTGGAATTTTTGGAGCATCTGTAATTTTGGAAACCTTTAAAATTCCAAAGAATACCTTTGGCTTCCTAGATAGCCTTACGCCAGGAAACGGAAAAAGAAATATAGAACTTTTTCACAATGCACTCTTAGGATCTTCCGATGAGTTATTGTTTTTTATGCTTGTTAGGCAATTCAGACTTCTTCTTGCCGTTTCATCAAACTCTGACATAGATGAGATGAAAAGACTTGTACTATGGCAAAAAACAAAACTACTTTCTCAGGCAAAACTGTTTTCCAAAGATAAGCTACTTAAAATTTACAATGAACTTTATAAGATAGATTATGCTCAAAAAACAGGAGGACTACTTCTTCCTCTATCTGAAACTATTGACTTTTTTCTTTTAGGACTTTAACATTGGGAAATGGATGAAAGCATCTTCAAAGCGTATGACGTAAGAGGCGTTTACCCCACAGCCTTCAATGAAGACATAGCTTACAAAGTGGCGCAAGCTTTCTGTAAACTTTTTAATCCCAAAATAGTAGTTTTAGGAAGAGATGTAAGAGAACATGGTCAGCCTCTTTTTGATGCAGCTCGCTTGGGATTTACAGACGCAGGGGTCAATGTCATAGATATAGGAGTTGTTTCCACAGACGAATTTTATTTTGCAGCTGGAAGTCTGCCAGTTGATGGAGGAATTACCATTTCTGCATCTCACAATCCCAGAGAATACAACGGAATGAACATCTGCAAGGCAGGAGCTGAACCTATTTCGTCTGAAACAGGCCTTTTAGATATAAAGGAATTAATACTCAAAGATAACTACAAAGTAGAATCTGCACAAAAAGGCACAGTTGAGAAAAAAGATGTTTCCGAAGATTTTCTAAAAAGATGTATTTCTTTTATAAATCCTTCACAAATTAAACCGATGAAAATAGTTGCTAATGGAAACTTTGGAGTGGATGTTCAGCTTTTGGAAAAAGCAGTAAAAATGTTTGATTTACCTCTTACAATAGTGCCGTTAAATGAAAAACCCGATGGAACTTTTCCAAAAGGTCCTCCAAATCCCCTTCTTCCAGAAAACAGAAGGGAATTTTTGGACTTAATCAAGTCTGAAAATGCCGATTTTGGAGTTTCTTGGGACGCAGACGGAGACAGATGCTTCTTTGCAGATGAAAATGCCAATTTCATAGAAGGATATTTTATGACCGCAATCTTAGCCAAAGAACTTCTTAAAAAAACTCCGGGCTCGGCAATTATTATTGATCCAAGACTTGTATGGGCGACTACAGAAGCTATAGCAAATGCAGGAGGAAGAACTGTTGTAAGCAAGCCCGGAATGACAATAATTGCAGGCAAAATGAAAGCAGAAGATGCGGTTTTTGGAGGAGAAATGTCATCTCACTTTTACTTTAAAGAAAATTACTTTAGAGATAATGGAATAATTCCTTTGTTTCTAATAATGGAAATGCTAACTAAATACAACACCACTCTCTCAAAGCTTGCTGATCCTTTTACTTCAAAATACTTTACGCCAGGAGAAATAAACTTTGAAACAGAAAAAAAGGACGAAATAATAAAAGCTATTGAGGAAAAGTTTGCGCAAGGTAAAATAGAACACATAGACGGATTGTCTATTGAATTTGACGATTGGAGAATTAATGTAAGAAAATCCAACACAGAACCCTTACTAAGACTAAACCTAGAAGCCAAAAGTAAAGATCTTATGGAAAAAAGAACCAATGAAATGGTAGAATTAATTAAATCATTTGGATAAAATGGATACTTCAATAGATAAATCAGGTTTTAGAAATTTTATACTTAATGTTCCAAAAAGTTTCGAAGTTGGATTAAGTCTAGCTAAAGACATCAAAGTTGAAGGAAGCTTTGGAAGCGTAACAGTATCTGGAATGGGAGGCTCTGCTCTTCCAGCAAATTTGCTAAGAGTTTATTGCAATAGTCTTTTCAAAGAAAACCCAGATTATAAACATTTTGAAATCTACGTTAACAGATACTATTCTCTTCCTCCAGAAAGCTATGCATCAAATTCTCTAAATTTTATTGCTTCTTATTCAGGGAATACAGAAGAAACATTAAGCTCACTGGAGGAAGCAAGAAAAGCTGGGCTTCCATGCATAGGACTTTCAGCAGGAGGAAAACTAGAAGAACTCTGCAAAACCTACGGAATACCGCACATTAAACTTCCACTTCCTCACCCTAATTTTCAGCCAAGAATGGGAACTGGATATTTCTTTGGAGCAATGTTTCAGCTTTTAGTAAATCAAGGATTGATGCCTGATACAACAGATGAGTTAAAAAAACTTGCAGAACACCTAGAATCTCAGATGGAAAGATTTGAAAACGAAGGCAAACAGTTAGCTCAAAAATTAAAAGGTAAGACACCGGTAATTTATTCTTCTCCTAAATACAAACCAGTTGCTATGGTTTGGAAGATAAAAATGAATGAAAACGCAAAAACGCCTGCTTTCTGGAATTTCTTGCCAGAAATGGACCACAACGAAATGGTTGGATATACAAATCCTCAGGGAAAATTCTACGTTATTTTACTAAGAGACAGTGATGATGATCCAAGAAACATAAAAAGATTTGAAGCTACTTCAAAACTATTAAATGACAAAGGCGTTGAAACGCAAATTATAGATATGGAAAAAGGAGACGAATTCTACAAAATGTTTGCTTCTCTTGCGATTGCAGATTGGGGCTCTTACTATTTGGCTTTGGAATATGGACAAGACCCAACACCCGTAGACATGGTTGAAGACCTCAAGAAAATCCTTGCTTCGTAGTTGATAATTTTTCTAAATAATCTCATAATAATTTTATGAGGTTTGTTGTAGATATTAAAAAAATAGACCCGGATAAAAATTTACTCGGTCAAAAAGGAATGGAACTTGCTGCCCTTAGTGCTGCGGGAATAAACATTCAAGATGGATTTGTTATAACAACAGACGGCTACATTGAATTTATAAACAGCAACAAAATAAGACAAAAAACGGCACACTTGATAAACGCTGGAGCTGAAGAAAAAATCCAAAAACTTTTTTCAGAATCCAATCTTCCTGAAAATTTAGTAAATGATATCTTTAGTTTTTATAGAAACTTTGGAAAACTTCTTGGAGATAGCTTTGTTACTTTAGTTCCATCTATAACAGACCAGCATGACTACTTTAAGTATTCTTTAACCAAAGTTAAAGGAGAAGCAGCTCTAATTAAATCAATAAAAGATATTTGGATATCATACTTTGATGAGGATTATTTTCTGCATAGAAAACAAAGGGATCTCAGCCATTTTAGGAATTCTATTGCAATAATAGTGAACAAAGACATTAGCTATTCAAAAACAGGTTTTATAGAAAATAAAGAGATAATTACAAAATTCAAACTTTCCGAAAAAGAAAAAAACGAGCTACTTCAAATTAGAGAAACAGTGTCAACTCTGCATTTTTTTCCTAAAAAAATATTGTGGGGAATTTTCAAGAAAAAGATATATGTACTAGATATTTTAGATACATACCAAGATGCAAAAAAAGAAAATTTGAGCACAATACAAGAATCTATTACCCAAGTTTTTTCCTCACCCATTGGAGGCATAGCTACAGGAATGGTTGGAAAAGAAATAATTATTGTTTCCGAATTAGATTATGACAAGCTTAAAGAAATAAAACACGCTAAAGGTCTTGTTGTTGAAAATGAGATAACAAATCCGCATATTAAAATCGTTCTTAATCAAATGGGAATACCGGTCGTACTAGGAAAAAAATCTGACATAGCAAACGGAATGATTGCGACAGTTGACGGCATAAGAAATGATATTTACAAAGGGGAATTTAAAGTTTAGAATAATGTAATGTTGGATTTTTTAATTGCCCCGATTACCGGATTTATTCAAGGGACAAGTTATTTTGGAATCTTCGTTTTAATGACTCTTGAATCCGCTCTTATTCCTATTCCTTCAGAAATTACAATGCCATTTGCAGGATTTTTCTCTACCACAGGAACATTTAATTTTTACGTTGTTGTTCTTATAGGGGCTATTGGAAATCTCGTAGGCTCGTTAATTTCTTATTATATTGGCTATTTTCTTGAAGAAACAGTAATTGTTAGTTTTATTAATAAATACGGAAAGTTTATCTTAGTTACGGAGCATGACTATAATATGGCAAATAGATGGTTTACTAAATACGGCTCCTCTGTTGTTTTCTTTTCAAGACTTCTTCCTGCTGTTAGAACATTCATTTCTTTACCCGCAGGAATTTTTAGAATGAATATCTGGAAGTTTTCCGCCTATACTTTTGTAGGATCTCTCATATGGTCTGCTATCTTAACTTATGTTGGAGTTGCTCTTGGAGATCACTGGGACACTTTAGGGACATACTTTCACAAATTCGACATTGTAATAGCAATTTTAGGAGTCCTACTTGTTCTTTTCTATATAAATCACAAACTTAAGATTGTTAAATTAAAAATTTTCTAACTACTCCGACCACTTTTCCCTGGATATTAAGAGAGGTCGGATAAATAGGCTCCATTGAAGAATTAGCCGGCTTTAGTACTACTCTTCCATTTTCTTTGTAAAATTTCTTTAAGGTGGCAAGATTGTCGTCTACGATAGCAACTACAATATCTCCATTAACTGCTTCTCCAACTTTCTCTATAACAACATAATCCCCGTCCAAAATTGCATCTTCAATTAGAGAGCTTCCTTTCACTTGTAAAACATAAGCTGTATGTTTTCCAGAAATCATAGACGCAGAAATTGGAAAAGAAGCATTTGGATCTGTATGAGGCTCCAAAGGCTTTCCTGCTGCAATAAAGCCCATTAAGGGCAGGTCAACTGATGGCTTGCTGGAAAGATGAGCGTATGTTTTTTCTTCGATTATCTTTAAAACTCTGGTATTTCCGTCAACTTTTTGAATATAACCTTTATCAACCAAAGATTTAATTAAAGCGTGAACTGTAGATTTTGCTCTGTGTCCCGTTGCTTCTGCAATTTCCTGAAGAGTTGGAGAATATCCATATTGTCTTTGAAATTGCGCTAGGTATTCAAGTACTTCTCTTTCTTTTCTGTATAAGACTCCTGCCATATGAAATTTATACGAAAAATTCGGGAACATTGTCAAGATGACAAACTCATACAAAATAGCTCTTTTTCTTTTTTATGTTAAAATACCTATATGAAATTTGAACTTGTCTCCCCTTTTAAACCAACTGGAGACCAACCGCAAGCAATAGAAAAATTAGTTAAAAATTTTAATAACAATGCCAAGCATCAAGTATTGCTGGGAGTTACAGGAAGCGGAAAAACTTTTACCATGGCTAATATGATAGCCCAGGTCCAAAAACCTACTCTTATTATTTCCCACAATAAAACTTTAGCAGGTCAGCTTTACCAGGAATTCAAAGAATTTTTTCCAAACAATGCAGTTTCTTATTTTGTTTCCTATTACGATTACTATCAACCCGAAGCTTACATTGTTCACTCTGATACATACATTGAAAAAGAAGTTGAGATAAATGAAGAAATAGATAAATTACGTCTTATGGCAACGACAAATCTAATGACTAGAAAAGATGTAATAGTAGTAGCTTCCGTTTCTTGTATCTATAACCTTGGATCTCCCGCTGAATACGGAAAATTTATTCTTGAACTTAAAAGAGGAATTAAAACAACAATAAAAGACTTACAGCTGAAGCTTGTTGATTTGCAGTATGGAAGAAACGATTATGCTTTTGAAAGAGGAACTTTTAGATTGCGTGGCAATTCCATTGACCTTTTACCATCTTATTCTGATCTTGGAATAAAAATTCAAACAGATGATGAGAAAATTACAGATATCTACGAATTTAACCCTCTTACAGGAGAGAAAACAAAAAATATGGAACAGACAGTAATTTACCCATCAAAACATTACATGACAGATCCAGCAAGTTATGAAAGTGTTTTTGGACAAATAAGAAAAGACCTCAGTTTGCGTGAAGATGAACTGCGAAAAGCAAATAAACTTATTGAAGCACAAAGACTTAATAAGAAAGTTAATTATGATTTGGACATGCTTAGGGAAGTTGGATATGTAAATGGAATTGAAAATTATTCCAGATACTTTGACGGAAGAAAGCCAGGAGATCCTCCTTTTTCACTTTTGGAGTTTTTTGAGAATACATCAGATGATTTTCTTACTGTAATTGATGAGTCCCACATTACTCTTCCACAGATTAGGGGAATGTACAACGGAGATAGAGCAAGAAAAGAAACTCTTGTTGATTATGGATTTAGACTTCCTTCGGCTTTTGACAATAGACCGCTTAGATATGACGAGTTTATGCAAAAAATCCATAAAGCCGTTTATGTAAGTGCGACTCCTGATGAGTACGAACTTTCTTTAGCAGGAGAAATAAAAGATGGCGTTGTGGAACAGTTAATTAGGCCAACAGGTCTGGTTGACCCTAAAGTTACAATAAAACCCACTAGCGGGCAAATTGATGACCTAATTTTAGAGATAGAAAAACGTTCCAAAAAGAATGAAAGAACACTTGTCACAACTCTTACAAAAAGAATGGCAGAAGACCTAACTTCATACCTTGAAGAAAAAGGAATAAAAGTAGCATATCTGCATTCAGACATTGAAACATTAGACAGACAGGATGTTCTAGATGACCTAAGAAATGGCACTTATGATGTACTCATTGGAATTAATCTTTTAAGAGAAGGTTTGGACTTGCCGGAAGTATCACTTGTTGCCATTCTAGATGCAGACAAGGAAGGATTTTTAAGAAGTAGAACTTCTCTTGTTCAGACAATGGGAAGAGCGGCAAGAAATATGGACGGACAAGTTTTGATGTATGCAGATTCTGAAACTGGTTCCATGAAAGAAGCAATTAAGGAAGTTGAAAGAAGACGTGAAGTTCAAATTGAATACAATAAAAAACACGGAATAACTCCTGAAACAATTCAAAAAACAATTAGAGCAAGGCTTGTTGAGAAAAAAGAAGAACCCAATAAATCAATAGACTTTTTGCTTGAAATGGGAAATAAAGATGTGCTTTTACCAGATGAGAAAGAAGCTGTAATTAAAAGACTAAGAAGTGAGATGAAAGCTGCTGCAAAAGAATTAGATTTTGAAACCGCCGCAATGCTACGCGACAGAATAAGATTTCTAAAATCAAATTAGTCTGGTATAATCGTCCGAATGAAAGAATTCGCTCCAAAATATTTAGACATTACTCAAGACAACATTTTACACGCTGCAGGAGCAATTAATGAATTCGAGAATGAAAGCCAATATGCATCAAGCGCTACCATGAGATTAATATCAGATCATGATTTTATATATGAATACTTATCGCAACAAAAAACTCGTGCTAAATTTGATGAAGAAACTTTCGAGTTTGCCTCCACAATAACATATGACATGCTTCCGTCGGCAATCAGAGAAATTCCTCTTTCATTCCATGATATTCATAACGCTAAGGAATCAATCAAAAGACATACTATAGGAAACAAGAAAAATGCACGACTCGTCAACCTTGAGTGGCTAGTTGATGAGTTAGAAGAAGATTCTCCTGATTTTATGAACTGGATGAGTGATGTTTTAGAAGAAATAGAGCCTGAAAATAAATCAGCCTTTCTTTTTGGATCTCTACTCACGGTTTTACCATTTTACTTAAGAGGGCAAAATCAAACCGTTTAATCAAGTTCCTCAAAATCCAGTGATGTTTTTCATGTGTTCTACGTCTAAAACTTCATTACCAGAAACTTTTACTCCAATCGCATCTATTCTCATTTCATCGGGAAGATTTTTATGAGATTGCTTATAAAATTGAGATGTTCTAATTAAAGGACGAAGTTTCCAGGAAGTTATTGCTTCGAAAGGAGTTCCAAAATTATCAGAGGAACGAGTTTTGACCTCTACAAAAACCAAAACATTGTCCTTAACGGCAATAATGTCAATTTCTCCATAGCCAATCCTGAAATTTCTATCAATTATTTTGTAGTTTTTATCTTTGAGGAACTTGCAAGCAGCGTCTTCTCCCAATCTAGCAGTCGGATTGGCGATTTTCATTAAATTAATTCAACTTTTTTCGTAAGTTATAGAGTTTTGCTCTTTTAACTCTTGTTTTTGAATGAGCTTTAATTTCTACTTTCTCAATATTTGGAGACATAACTGGCCAAATTCTTTCAACTGCAACATTACCAACCAATTTTCTAACTGTAAAGCTCTTATTTTCTCCTCTTCCGCGGATTCCAAGAACAACACCTTCAAAAATCTGAATTCTTGTTTTTTCGTCTTCTTTTATTTTTTGGTAAACCTTAACAAGGTCACCTGGAACAAAATCTATTGCCTTAATCATGTGGATATTATATCTGTTTAGCGCTCTTTTTACAAGCCTCTACAAAGGCCATAAAAATAGGATGTGGGGAAAGAGGTCTGCTCTTATATTCAGGATGTCCTTGAGTTCCCAGATAAAAAGGATGTTTATCTTTTGGAAGTTCTATAATTTCTGTTAGATTTTCAACTTTTGAACGAGCAGAAATTATAAGACCTGCTTTCTCAAAATCTTTAACAAAATCATCATTAAATTCATATCTATGTCTATGCCTTTCAGCAGTAAGCCCTGATTTTTTGTCTATAAAACCATTATATTTATCATAGATTTCGTAGGCCCGAGTTCCTTTTTGAACAATTGCGTCCCAAGAACCAAGTCTCATTGTTCCGCCATATGCGCGTCTTGCCATAACCTCTTTTTGAGCCGGCATTAAGTGAATTACTGGATGTTTTGTAGTTTTTGAATTTTCTTCGCTGCTTGCGTCTTTCCAACCTAAAACATCTCTGGCAAAAGCAATAACAGCAAGCTGCATTCCATAGCATAGTCCAAGATATGGAATCTTAGTAGTTCTTGCATAAGATGCTGCTGCAATCATTCCCTCAGCACCTCTTTCACCCCAACCAATTGGAACAATTATTCCAGCCGGTTTTCCAATAATCTTTGCTCCTTCCTTTTCAATTTGCGCAGCATCCACCCAGCGAGTAACAACCTTTACTTCTTCTGCATTTGCAGCATGATCTATTGCATCAAAAAGTGCAGCATAAGAATCTTTTAACTGATAATCTCCTGTTCCAAAATACTTACCAACGATTACTATTTCTACCTGCTTTGTTTTTTTAGACTTAATTTTTTCTATTAATTTTTTCCATGGCAAAAGATTTGGCTTTCTTACAGGAATTCCTAATTTTTTCATTATTTTTTCTTCCATTCCTTGCTCATGCAAAACAAGCGGAATTTCATAAATTGAAGAAACATCCGGATTTGTAATAATGTCTTCCGGCTTCATGTTGCAAAAAAGAGCAAATCTTTCACGTCTTCTTTGATCTATATATTTTTCACTGCGCGCGACTATAAAATCTGGCTGAATTCCCATAGAATTTAAAGTTTTTACAGAAAGCTGCGTTGGTTTTGTTTTTGGTTCTCCCAAATGACTTGGAGTTGGAAGATAGCTTACGTGGACGTGAATAACATCTCCTGGTTTTCTAAGAGTCAAAATACGAGATGCTTCATAATATAAAACGTTTTGATATTCTCCAACGGTTCCTCCAAGCTCAATCAGAACTATTTCCGCTTTTCTTTTTTCAACAACAGCTTCTATTCTTTTGATTATTTCATCTGTGACATGTGGAATAGCTTCTACATCTTCTCCGTTATATTCAAATCTTCTTTCCCTATCTATAACAGTTTTATAAATTTTACCAATAGTAACAAAGCTTTCTGCTCCCATATCTTCATTTAGGAATTTTTCATAGGAACCTATGTCCATATCTCCTTCTGTTCCATCTTCACAAAGAAATGGATCTCCGTGTTCTATCGGATTTATTGTGCCTGCGTCTATATTTAAATAGTTTTCAAATTTCATTGGAGCGACTTTATATCCTGCAGATTTAAGAAGTAAACCTATTGATGCTGAGGTGGTGCCTTTACCGATTCCTGAGATGACTCCTCCGGAGACAAAAATGTACTTTGTATGTTTATTACTTTTTGATAGGGGCACGATTAATGTTATCAAATCAAACTAACCTCGTCAATACCCCAGTTGAAGCACTTTTAATTTTTCAACAATTTCTTTTAACTCTTCCATAGATTTTGTTTCCATAATTTGCTCCCTACATTTTCCTGCATCCGCAAAATTATTAATATATGTTTTGCAAAATTTCTTAAGATTTGCAAAATTTCTGCTTTCTCCCCAGGTTTTGTCATAAAGATTTATGTGTTTCAAGAAAGTATCAAATCTTTCTCCCACAGAAACTTCATCTATTTTTTTAGTTTTACTAAACATCCAAGGATTTGCAAAAATTCCCCTTCCCACCATAAATCCATCACAGCCGTATTCTTTATATTTGTCTTCGATTTCCCCAACGGACAGGATATCTCCATTCCCTATAATAACGGTGGCGGGAAAATACTTATTGCGGAGCTCAATGATTTTTGGCATAAATTCCCAATGAGCTGGAACTTTTGACATCTCAGGAACAGTTCTTAAATGCACAGAAAGAGCTGCTAAATCTTGCTCTAACAAAAAACCAATCCATTCGTCTATTTTTTCCTCCGAAAAACCAATTCTAGTTTTAACGCTTACCGGCAATTTTCCGGCGCCTTCTTTTGTCGCTTTTATAATTTCTCCAGCAAGCTTTGGATTTTTAATAAGCCCTGAGCATGCTCCCCCTTTAATGATATCTGAAACCGGACACCCCATATTAATGTCTATTCCTGCAAAACCTAATTCGCTTATTTGCCTTGCGGTCTCATGGAAATCTTTAGGATTTGCTCCCCAGATTTGAGCAATAATAGGCTTCTCATTTGCTGAGAACTTAAGTCTATTCTCAACTTTTTCTTTTCCTCTAGATTGCATTCCATCACAAGAAGTAAACTCTGTAAACAAAACGTCTGGCTTGCCAAGCTCAACAATTATTTGTCTAAAAACAAAATCTGTAACCCCATCTAAAGGGGCAAGAACTGTAAAAGGTTTTGGAAGAGTTTGCCAAAAATTATTCATGAGGCTTAGATTATACCAAACATAAAGCTAATATCCTCCAATTTGGAGCGGGATACGAGAATTGAACTCGCTTCTCTACCTTGGGAAGGTAGCATACTACCGGTGTACTAATCCCGCATAGCGCAAATTATAACATTAGCGAGGAATTTTAAGAACGTTTCCAGAAAATATTAAACTTGGATTTTGTAAATTATTAGCTTTTATAATATCTGTATATTTATATCCGTCTCCGTACGCTCTTACTGCAATATTCCATAAATCGTCTCCTTTAACAACTGTATATGTATTTTCAAGTATTGCTCCTTGCGCTTGCGACATTCCTATTTGCTGAATTCTAGCCTCTTCTGGGGAAAGAATTGGCTCAACGTTTGGAATGATTAACCTTGTTCCGGAAAAAATAATTCCAGGATTTGTAATATTATTTGCTTTTGCAATATCAATCCAGTTGTATCCCGACTTATAGAACTTTTCTGAAATATGCCAAAGATCATCTCCTGGCCTTACTACATAGCTTTGGCCTGACTGAGAATTGCCTATTACATCTGGAACAGAAAGCTCTGTATGAGTAGAACTTGTTTCTTGAACAGTGCCCTTATGAAGGGCATTCATTTTTAATGAAGACAGTCCAACAACTGCAACTATTAATACAACTAGTGCTCCAAGAAACAAACTAATGTAAGATTCTTTCAATTTAAATTCGGAAAGAAATCTTGATTGCTTTTTGTTTACTTTTATTTTTTTTGAGGCTTTTTTAATGATTTTTTTTCTTGGCATTGTTTCTCCTAAGGCAGGGGCGAGGCAGAATGGCATTAGACTTTGGCGGGATGGACGAGACTCGAACTCGCGACCTCCTCCGTGACAGGGAGGCGCTCTAACCAACTGAGCTACCACCCCTAGTTTTGGCTAAATGCTCCTTCACATAATAGCAAATTGTTGAAATGTAATCAATCCTCTGTTATTATTTTGGCACAGTGACCAATCTTGAAATCGTAAAACTATTTAGAAATGTTGCCGCTGCGTATTCTATAAAAAATGAATATAAATTCAAATTTCAAATAATTGCCTACCTCAAAGCTGCTGATTCCATAGAGCACTCAAGTGTAGAACTTAAAACCCTATACGAACAAAGAAATCTTGAAAAAATTACAGGAATAGGACCGACAATTAAGGAAAGACTTGAAGAACTTTTCAGCACGGGCAAGGTAAAACATTTTGAACAAGCTTTTGAAGGAATATCTCCCGCAGTATTTCCCCTGCTGGATATACCCTCTTTTGGTCCCAAAAAAGCACACAAACTGGTAGAACATTTCAAACTCAAAAATCCAAAAACATCAATAGATGATATTAAAAAACTCGCTTTAGCGAATAAAATTTCACCCCTTGAGGGATTTGGAGAAAAATCCCAAACAGATATAATACGCGCAATAAATGAATATGAATCAGGAACAACAAAGACAAACAGGATGGTTCTGTCCTATGCATTTACCCTAGCTCAGGAAGTAATTGAATATCTAAAACAAAACAAACACGTCATAGCTGCGGAAACACTAGGAAGCTTAAGACGAATGAGTCCTACTGTTGGAGACGTTGATATAGCAGTTTCTGCAAAAGATCCGCAAAGCGTAATAGATTACTTTGTAGGATTTCCAGCAAAAGAAAGAATTATAGAAAAAGGACCCACTACGGCTTCTCTTTTAATAGGAGGGGGCAAGCACGTAGATCTTCTTGTTCTTCCTCCACAGCAGTTTGGGTCAATGCTTCAGCATTTTACAGGCTCAAAACACCACAATGTTGCTCTTAGAGAATACTCGCTTAAAAAAGGTATGTCTTTGTCAGAAAGAGGAATAAAACTTATAAAAAAGCAAGATTCTCCTCTTGTTGAATTTGATACAGAAGAAAAATTCTATAAATATCTCGGACTTCCTTGGATTCCTCCAGAAATTAGAGAAAACACAGGAGAAATAGAAGCTGCTTTAAAAAATAATCTTCCGAAATTAGTTGAGGCAAAAGATATAAAAGGAGACCTGCATATTCATACCAACTATCAAATGGACTCAAGTCATGACTATGGCACGGCTAATATGCAAGAAATGATTAATAAAGCAAAAGAAATGAAATATGAATATATTGGTATATCTGATCATAATCCAAGCGTTGGAAATCATACTAATTCCGAAATAAAATCTATTTTATCCAAGAGGAAAAGTATAATTGATGGTATAAAAAAGAGTAATAAAAATATACGAGTAATTAATTTACTTGAAATGGACATTCTTACCTCTGGAGAGCTAGCAATAAGCAAGGACAATCTTCAGTTCGTAGATGCCCTAATTGTATCTATCCACAGCTCCTTTGCCACCAATAAGGACAAAATGACAGAGAGAGTTCTGAAAGGACTATCTAATCCTAAGGCTAAAATTCTCGCACACCCAACAGGAAGACTCTTAAATGACAGAGCTGGATATGAATTAGATTGGGAAAGGATTTTTTCTTTCTGCAGAGAGAATAACAAGGCTCTTGAAATCAATGCCTGGCCAGAAAGATTGGACTTAACAGATACTTTAGTAAGGCAAGCAAAGGAGCAAGGAGTAAAATTTGTCATAGACACAGACAGCCATGCGCTTTCGCATATGGACAACATGTTTTACGGAGTTTCTGTGGCAAGAAGAGGCTGGGCAGAGCCAAAAGACATACTCAACACGCTTCCTGCAGACAAATTTGTTGACTGGATTACGTCCTAAGGTGCTATAATACTAACTATGCCAATTCTACTTATAATAATCCTAGCTTTAGTCCTCCTTGGTCTTCTTTCATATAATGGGATTATTTCTTCAAAAATGCGCCTGTCCGAAGCTCTTTCTCAAATTAATGTTCAACTTAAAAGGAGAGCAGATCTTATTCCTAACTTGGTTGAGACAGTCAAAGGATATGCAAAGCATGAAAAAGAATTATTTGAAAAAGTTACAAAAGCTAGGGCAAGCTTGGTTTCTGCAAGTTCAATGACGGATAAAGTATCTGCAAACAACGAGCTTTCCAAAACATTAAAATCGTTATTTGCAGTGGCGGAAGCTTATCCAGAATTGAAAGCTAGCGAGAATTTTAAACAACTTCAGGAAGAACTATCCGATACTGAGAACAAAATCGCGTATTCAAGACAATTTTATAACTCAACCGCAATGGACTACAACACAAAAATAAAAGTCTTTCCAACAATAATATTTGCCAAAATATTTTCTTTTCAGCCAGTAGACTTCTTTGAAATAACAGAAGCTGAAAAAAAATCTATAAAAGTTTCTTTCTAAGCTCCCATGAATATATATTCCTCTATTTCGAAAAATAAATTCAAAACGTGGCTAATAATGTTTCTCTTTGTGATTTTTATTACTACCATTCTTTTTATTTTTGGAAAAGCATCGGGATATGGACTTTCATACGCAGGGTTTGGACTTATTATCGCAGGCCTTACAAGCCTAGGAAGCTATTACTACTCAGATAAAATGGTTTTAGCAATTTCCGGAGCAAAGAAACTTGAAAAAAATGACAATCCAGAACTTTTTAGAATTGTAGAGAACCTAAGTATCGGAGATGGATTGCCAATGCCTAAAATTTACATGACAAATGATGCATCTGCAAATGCTTTCGCTACTGGGCGTGATCCAAAACATGCAGTTGTAGCTGTTACGCGCGGGCTTTTAGAAAAATTAAACAGAGTTGAACTGGAAGGAGTAATTGCGCACGAACTCTCTCATGTTAAAAATTACGATACAAGGCTTATGGCAATTGTGGCTATTCTTGTAGGATTCATAGCGATTGCAGCTGACTTTTTTATGAGAAGCCTTTGGTTTGGAGGAATGGAAAGAGACAGAGATGAGAACAATAATTCTCAAGCTGTATTTTTAATAATTGGGATTGTTTTTGCAATTCTCTCTCCATTAATTGCTACTCTTATCCAGCTGGCAGTTTCAAGAAAAAGAGAATTTCTTGCAGATGCCTCAGGGGCACTCTTGACACGCTATCCAGAAGGCCTTGCATCGGCCCTAGAAAAGCTTGCAGCAGATAAAACACCCATTAGTCATGCATCTAATGCTACCGCCCATTTGTATATAGAAAACCCATTTGAAGACAAAAATGCAAAAACATGGTTTGCGGGACTTTTCAACACTCATCCTCCAATAGAGGAAAGAATCAAAATTCTCCGCTCAATGTAAAATGACAAAGATATCTACAATACTGCTAGGAAAAACCGTAAGCTTTGCAAGTAAAATTTCTAAAAGAAGCGGATCTACCTGGCCTGGCCACTTAGCTTTAAAAGCTGACCAGGACTTTATCAAGAACATAATAAAGATTAATCCTAATCTTAAAATTATTCTAGTTGCAGGCACAAATGGAAAAACAACCACTGCCAAGATGATATTGGAAATCCTGAAAGAACAAAGGCTAAGAGTATTCAGTAATCAAGAAGGAGCAAATATGCTTAACGGAATCGCATCAAGCCTCATATCTCACACAAATCCATTCGGGAAAGTAAATTATGACGCAGCAGTTTTTGAAGTAGACGAAAACTCTCTTTCTGCAATTGCGCAAAATACAAAACCCTATGCGATTGTGCTTTTAAACTTGTTTCGAGACCAGCTTGATAGGTACGGTGAAGTAAATACCATAGCCAAGAAGTGGAAAGATGCCCTAGAAAATCTTCCAAAGAATACTCTTCTTATCTCGAATGGCGATGATCCTATGATTTCATACATTAGTACTAAATCAGGATTGGAAACTTTTTACTTTGGCTTACCAAAAGATAATACAAAAACTAAAGAAACATCGGATAGGGACTTTTCTTACTGCCCAAACTGCCAAAATAAACTAACTTTTGAGCATAGAACATATTCCCACATGGGTAGATTTGCTTGCAGCAAGTGTAAATTTACAAATCCATTAATTCATTCTTTCAACTTACCAAACCCTCTAATTGGAGACTACAACCGATATAACATCAATGCCGCAGCTTTACTTTTGACTGAAGGTTTTAGCGTTGATATTTCGAGCATAAAAAATACTCTATCAACTTTTTCACCCGCTTTTGGAAGACAAGAGGAGATTAAATATAAAAATAAAAAAATCTTTCTTATGCTTTCCAAAAATCCGGCCAGTTTTAATCAATCTATAAAAGCAATTTTGGAAAAAGAAAAATCCCCAAGTGTATTATTTGTTTTAAATGACAGGATACCAGATGGAATAGATGTATCATGGATTTGGGACATAGATACTGATGATATTTCAAGAAAAGCAAAAGCAATAACGATTGCCGGAGACAGATGTTTTGATATGGGGCTAAGAATAAAATATTCTGAAGGAAAATTTGAAATTAAAGAAAATTTAGAAGACGCAATTGACTATGCTCTGTTAAAAGTAAAAGAAAATGAAACCTTATATATACTCCCAACTTACTCTGCAATGCTGGACACAAGAAAAATCTTAACAGGAAGGAAAATACTATGAAACAGCAACTAACAATCGGCTGGCTCTATCCAGACCTTATGAGCACTTACGGAGACAGCGGAAACATACTGACTTTACAAAAAAGATGCAAGTGGAGAAAAATTGAGGCAAAAACAGTACGATTAGACATTGGATTCAACGAAAACGAACTGAAAAATTGCGACGTAATATTCATGGGAGGAGCTCAAGATACGCAGCAAAAAATCGTTTCCCGCGATTTTAGCACCAAAAAGACTTCTCTGCTAAAGAGCTTGATTGACGCCGGAATGCCTGGACTATTCATCTGCGGTGCCTATCAATTTTTAGGACAGTATTATAAAGAAGCAGACGGTACAAAAGTCCAGGGACTTAACATACTTGATCTATACACAGAAAGCTTAGGAGAAAATTCAAAAAGACTTATTGGCAACATTATTATTGACTCCCCTTTTGGAAAATTAACAGGCTTTGAAAATCACGGGGGCAGAACATATCTTACCAACGAAAAACTTGCATTCGGAAAAGTAATTAAAGGGTTTGGCAATAACAGCCAGGACAAAACAGAAGGCATATTTTACAAGAATTCCATTGGCACCTATTTACACGGACCAGTACTGCCAAAAAATCCAAAACTTGCTGATTTTTTGATAAAAAAAGCCCTGAGTAAAAAATACCCTCACTCAAAATTAAAAAGCTTAGACGACTCTTTAGAAAACAGAGCCAGAAATATGATTGCCAAAAAGTTTGGTGTTAATATATAATTACCGCATGAAAATAAATGTTCCCCATATTGCAAAACTAGCAAATCTCTCTATATCCACAGACGAAGAAAAAAAACTTGAGAAACAATTGGAAGAAATTCTAACTTACGTAGAGAAATTAAAAGAAGTGGATACCTCTGGAATTGAAGAGACATCACAAGCTACAGGACTTGAAAATGTTGTGCGAGAAGATGCCGAGACAAATTGCGAACTTACTCAAGAAGAAGCTATCTCTGGTTCGAGTTCTACTCACAATGGACTATTTAAAGTGAAAGGAGTTTTGCCAAATGAATAATCTGACTATTAAACAAGCATTAGAAATGCTAGCAAATGGAGAAATCTCGGCAGTTGAACTTACCAAGGCTTGTCTTGAGCAAATTAAAAAACACAATCCAAAGATAAACGCATTCATTACTTGGGAAGAAAATCAGACCCATGCACTCGAGCAGGCAGAAAAAGCGGACAGAGAAAGGGCCGCTGGCTCAGGCTTACCCCTTTTAGGAATTCCAGTAGCTGTGAAAGATAACTTTTTAACTAAAGGTCTTAAAACCACAGCCGCATCTAAAGTCTTAGAGAATTACATTCCACAATATGACGCAACTGTAGTTGCTAAACTTAAAAACGCAGGCGCAGTAATAATTGGAAAAACAAATCATGATGCCTGGGCGCATGGCTCAAGCGGAGAAAATTCAGACTTTGGCCCGACTCTTAATCCGTGGAACATAGAGTATGTCCCAGGGGGCTCTTCAAGCGGCTCTGCTGCATCTTTGGCTGCAAGCATGTGTCTTGCATCAACTGGAACTGACACAGGCGGTTCTATAAGATTGCCTGCTTCTTTCAATAATCTAGTTGGGCTTAAACCAACCTATGGAAGAGTCAGCAGATACGGAATTCTTGCAATGGCCTCATCCCTTGACTCAATTGGACACTTTACAAAAACAGTTGAAGATTCAGCCTTATTCTTAAATGTCACAGCCGGAAAAGATCCAATGGACGCTACTACCCCAGACAAAGAAATCCCTGATTACTCTGAATTACTCGATAAACCACTTAAGGGAATCAAAATTGGGACACCAGACAGGAACTTTTTCTCTGGAATTGATGAAAAAATTATGGGCAAAACTCAAGAAACAATTGAAAAACTCGAAGCATTGGGAGCTGAGGCAATCGAAATAGAACTTCCACACACAAACGATGCAATTGCCACCTATTATATTATCCAACCCGCAGAAGTCAGCTCAAATTTAGCAAGGTATGATGGAATTAGATACGGAAATGG
>CAYYAC010000002.1:0-33748 GCA_964469995.1 uncultured Gammaproteobacteria bacterium | reverse complement strand
TGTGCCCGGGAGAGGACTTGAACCTCCATTTCCTTACGGAAACAGCGTTCTGAACACTGCGCGTCTGCCATTTCGCCACCCGGGCCTATTTCCGATTATAGCACTAATTCAAGCTCAAAACTTGACATCCGGTATGGTATGTGGGACTATAATTAACTTAGTATGAAAAAGGTATTACTGCTCGGTTTATTCTTTTTTGTACCCCCTGTTTTACTTCTTTCCAGCGCTCTTTCTTTATATTTCATCTCATCTCAATCAGGCAGATTAAATACACTTTCAGCTTCAAATCAGGCAACTGCGTACGCTGCACTTCCTACAGCTGAAAATAATCTGGTTGGAATAATTGATCAAAAAGACGCCCGTGTTGAGATAGTTAAAAGTTTTTTCAATCAATACAAATCTCCACTTGAACCATTTGCCCAAAGCATTATAGACAGCGCAGATAGATACAACATAGACTTTAGACTTCTTCCCGCGATTGCAATGCAGGAGAGCAATCTTTGCAAAAAGATTAAAGCAGGCTCAAACAACTGCTGGGGATTTGGAATTTACGGGAAAACTTTAACTACCTTTGATAACTACCCACAAGCTATAAATCAGGTAAGCAAGACCTTGGCAGCTAACTACATTAATAAGGGACTCAAAACCCCTGACCAAATAATGAAGAAATATACACCTACAAATACAGGCTCTTGGGCAGACTCAGTTAACCACTTCATGGGAGTTTTATCCCTTGCTTCTGCCTCTTTGTAGTCCTAAAAACTGTAAATTTAGCTTCAGATTTGCCACTTTGTCTATCTTTATATCCTATAGTTAAATACTTGACAAACCTATAGTTATCTGATACAATTCATATCAGATCCTAAGGTATGCGTCTTATACATGCGTACGTTAGGATTTTTTATTGGTCTTGAAAGAGGCCAATATAAATATGAAAAGACTTATATTGTTTTTTCTTGTCCTTTCAATCCTCTCGTTTATAACTCCAAAAGCCAATGCTTCTCAGAAAGCGGCTGGTGCATCTGCTGTGCTTATTGCAGACACAAGCGTAAAACAGGAAGATACAAGAGTAAAAATTCTCAGAAAATTCCTTGAAAGTAACGGTTCACCTCTTGCGCCTTATGCTAGAACTTTTGTAGCTGACGCGGATAAATATAACCTTGACTGGAGATTTGTTGCTGCTATTTCAGGTCTTGAATCTACTTACGGACAGCATATTCCTTACGGGTCATATAATGGTTGGGGATGGGGAATTTATGGAGATAACACTATTTACTTTACTTCATGGGAAAATGGTATAGATACCGTATCTGAGGGGCTTAGAACACGTTATATAGATGCTTGGGGAGCTGAGGATATTTGGGAAATAGGTAGTATGTATGCTTCTTCTCCTACATGGGCTGTAAGAGTGCAAAACATCATGAACCAGATGGAAGCCTTCAGGCTTAAAAACCCTGCAGACACTCTTTCAATTTCTATCTAGAGTCTGTTATAATGTGGACTGCGCCTAAGCTTTGGGCTGGTGGCGGAATTGGTAGACGCGCATGGTTTAGGACCATGTGGGGTAACCCTTGGAGGTTCGAGTCCTCTCCGGCCCACTTAAAATTATGAATTCTAAAATCGTAAAATCAGACAACGGAACAATAACTTTAACTATTACAGTTCCAGCCACAACTCTTGATAAAACAAGAACAGCTATTCTTGAAGATTTTTCAAAACAAGCACAGGTTCCAGGTTTTAGAAAAGGAAAAGCTCCTAAAAAATTAGTAGAAGAGCGAATTGATAATCAAAAAGTAGAAGAAGAGCTTTTAAGAACAGTTTTGCCTCAAGGATATTCAGAAGCAGTTAAAGAGCACAATCTGCAGCCAATTATTAATCCAAGAGTTCACATTGAAAAAATAGAAAGCGGAAAAGATTTAATTTTTACTGCTGAGACATGTGAAGCTCCTGTTATTGATCTTGGAAACTATAAAGAAGAAGTAAAAAAGATAACTTCAAAAAACAAAATTATAGTTCCAGGCAAAGAACAAGCGGAAGTAAATTTTGATGAACTTATTTCTGCTCTTGTTAAATCCACTAAATTAACAGTTCCTTCTATTATTGTAGAGCAGGAAACTCAAAGGCTATTGGCACAGACTCTTGATGAAGTTAAAAAATTAGGTATGTCTCTTGACCAATACCTCTCGTCAACAGGAAAGACATCGGAAGATTTGAAAAAAGACTACGCCATAAAAGCAGAAAATGATATAAAAATTGAATTTGCTCTTCAAAAAGTTGCCCAAACAGAAAATATAACAGTAGAACAAAAAGAAATTGACGAAGCAATTGCAAAAGCAAAAGATGAAAATGAAAGAAAATCACTTTCAGCAAATAGCTATCTTTTAGCTAGCATTTTAAGACAGCAAAAAACGCTTGATTTCCTCAAAAACTTGTGATAATTTGAATACCGGCTATGAGTAAAAAATCAAAAACACAATCTCGTCATTTCATTAATCAAAATCCTGTTGAAGCATTGGGAAATATGCTGGGTGGTATTGGCGATTCAATTACTTCTGATTTAGTGGCTCCTGGGGCTTCGGATTTTATAGAACAGATGTTTGGTGTAAAAGAACAGAAAAAACCAGCTAAGACTGGCGGAGATTTGCATGAAGGAGAAGCATTAGATCTCAAAAAGGCATCTCATTCAGAAATAGAGCCTGCAATAGACTACAGACGCGAAATTATACACGCAGACAAGACGTCTTCTTCAGAAAACAGAGAAATAAAAGCAAGAGTTGAAGAAATTCTAAGCGAAATACAGAAATTAGCTCAGTCTTCACAAGAGCTGGAATCACAATTTAAAGATGTTGTTGTCCAGCCTCAAATTGTTAATCCAGGAAAATATCACGAAAATTTATTCCAATGGATGTATACAATTGTTAAAACTGCAAGAATGAGAATTGAAGAATCTGTTGGCTGGATGTCTGCAATGCACAGCAAAAAAGACAAAAAGTATTGGTCAATGTTTAAAAAACACGGAACATCCTTTGGACTTTCTAACGAAAGAAGCGTTGCTACTCAAGTAGGGTAGTTGACAAGAAAGTTGCAAGGATTTAATATTATTTTATGAAAAGAAATCAATCAATCAAAAACCTTCTTCTTAACATTTAGTTAAGGGAGGTTTTGTGTGTTTACAACCTCCCAAAAGGAGGTTTTTTTATGTCAAATATGAAAGAAAATTTACCAAACATATCAGTAATGCCAGGATTTGAACGATATACAAGAAATGTTCAGCAGGAATTTGAAGTAAGTGCTCCTCAAACACAAGAGATGACAAATCTTATTTCAACCATAGTTTTTGTTGCCCAGGTGGAAGAAATCGCCAGGAGAAGATTTGAATGGCAAAGCCACGTAGAAAATATGGGAGCATAATGGTAAAATAGTGAACGCGGGCTCATAGCTCAGTTGGTTAGAGCGTTACATTGACATTGTAAAGGTCAGAGGTTCGAATCCTCTTGGGCCCACCAAGTCCCCACAGTTGACAGCCTATAGTTTTTATGTTAGAATAGCTATCTTATGTGGAATTTGAAAGAAGGAGCTTCTAGAATAGGTCAAGCAACTCTACTTAGCTTGGCTCTTGCAGGATGTTCGGATACAGCACCCAAGGCTGTTCCACAAGCAACTGCCGAACAACCAAAAGCTGGTGCAACAGCAAATCCTGGTGTTTTATTTTCTAAAGAGCTTAAATCTGCTTTCGCAGAGAGAGGTATGCCTGAGACTCAAACAATAAAACATAAAAGTATTTTTGATGACGGAATTACTACCATAGAAAATTTTGCTCCAAATCCTATTGATGAAAAAGCTGCAACTGCACTACTTGATGCCGTAGAAGTTGCTCTTTCTCAGGATTATGCTATACCAACAAGAATTCAAGGAAAAGATGCCACCCTTGCAGTTGGAAGAGGCAAGTCAGTTACTCAAAACATATTTGTGCTTCCAGATAATCTTGTGGCTATTAATGCGCTAGCAGACAATTATCCTTTGCAAATACAAACTCAACAGCCTGCATACACTTTGATAGATACAAGAAATAATGAAAATACAACTGTACTTCGTCATTTAAAAAGCGATAGCCCGTTTCTTAAAGGTCCGTTCTTTAAAACAGATGCTGAAATTATAACGACAACCTTTACTATTGAAGCGTGCCAAAGAATGGGAATATCAGTTATGATATTTGACAAAAAAGAGCACCTTACTCTGGACGAACTTGTCTTAGCCAAGGAATTAGCATGCAACAGCTTTGGTCTTGCAATCGGCGGAAGAGCTATTGGAAAAAGTTATGCTGAATATTTGGCAGAAGCTAGTAGAAGATCTTTAAATGTAGGACTTGCCGGAAAACCAGCTGTTAAAGGAGACTTTCCTTATATAGTTTTCCCTCAAAACTTTTACGAAGTTTTTCCAGTCACAGGAACTATTACAAAATAATACCTCGCTTTCCTCGCAAACATAATTGTACTATACTAATTCCATGCAGCCCAACGAGGCAGTTCACAGGAACAGAAAAAAAATGTTTATAGATAATTTTATTGGCGGAATTGCCTGGTCTTTGGGTGTTTTTCTTGGCAGCACAATTATCGTAGCCATTCTTATTTTTATTTTTTCAAAAGTTGATTTAATTCCATTCTTTGGCAACTTTGTTACCGAGATTATAAGAAACGTTTTACAAAACAACTCTCAGTTGCTAAAATAAGCCTCATGGACAACTCAAACCTTAAAGATCACAGGCAAATCGGTCAGGAATTAGATCTATTTTCTTTTCATGAAGTAGCACCTGGTGCTGTTTTTTGGCACCCAAAAGGATGGAAAATTTACTTAACATTACAAAGCTTTATCCGCGATTTACTTGCTAAAGAAGGCTATACAGAAATCTCAACACCTGTTATGACTAAAAGCCAATTGTTTAAAAATTCAGGACATTGGGAACACTATAAAGAAAATATGTTCAACCTAGATGTAGAAGATGAAAGTTATTCCTTAAAGCCAATGAACTGTCCAGAATCCGCTCTTATATTTTCTAACACAACAAGAAGCTATCATGATTTACCAATTAGATATTCTGATTTTGGAATTTTACACAGAAACGAATTATCCGGAGTATTGGGCGGACTTTTCCGTGTCAGACAATTTACTATTGATGATGCACATATTTATGTGCGCCCTGACCAAATTCAAGCAGAAATACAAAGCTTATTAAACCTTGTTGTAGATTTTTATAAAAGTTTTAATTTTAAACCAAAGTTTTATCTTTCAACAAAGCCTGACAGCGCAATGGGTGATGAAAAACTTTGGGACCAGGCAGAAGAGGGACTTAAAGAAGCTCTAAAAGCATCAGATGTAGAGTATGGAACAAAAGAAAAAGACGGAGCATTCTACGGACCTAAAATTGATATTCAAATAGAAGATTCTCAAAAAAGAGAATGGCAAGTGGCCACCATCCAACTTGATTTTCAAATTCCAGAGAAATTAAAACTAGAATATATAGACAATGATGGAGAACCTAAAAGACCCGTTATAGTACACCGCGCAATTACAGGAAGCCTGGAAAGATTTATTGGAATATTAACAGAACAATTCCAAGGTGCTTTTCCATTATGGCTTGCTCCGGTTCAAGTTATGATACTTCCAATAACAGATAATCAAAAAGAGCATGCAGAAAAACTAGCGGAGATACTCAGAAAAGAGGGAATAAGAGTTGAGGTTGATGGACGTTCTGAAACCCTTCAAGCCAAGATACGTACAGCCACTTTACAAAAAGTGCCTTATTTAGGTATAATAGGGGAGAAAGAAGTTGCTGATGGCAATATGCTTTCAGTAAGAGATAGAAAAGGGGACTCTAAAACATTAACAATTTCAGAGTTCCAAGCTGTCCTAAAAAAAGAAATTGAGCAGAAACTTTAAAAGAAAACAGGATAATAGAAAATTTTATAGAACTAATGAGCGGATATTTGCTGCCACTCTTAGAGTACTGGACAGTGAAAATAAGCAAATAGGAGTATTAACAAAACAAGAAGCATTGAGATTGGCGGGAGAACAAGGGCTTGATCTGGTCGAGATAGCAGAAGCCGCCACTCCACCGGTTGCAAAAATTGTAGATTTTAAAAAGTTTTTGTACCAGCAGGAGAAAAAAAGACAGGAAGAAAAGAAAAAGACCAAGACTTCTGAAACAAAAGAAGTAAGACTTGGTCCTTTTATTAACGAGCACGATTTAGAAGTAGTCAAAAGAAAAACTAGAGGGTTTTTAGAAGACGGAAATAAAGTCAAATTGGTTGTGAAATTTAGAGGAAGACAAATAACACATCCAGAATTTGGACAAGAAGTATTAAGAAAAACAATTGATAGTTTGTCTGATATATCTAAAATAGATAGAGAAATGCACTTAGAAGGAAAACAACTTTTATGTCTTATTTCGCCAGACAAGAAAGGAAAAAATGCCAAAGAAGAAAATCAAGAGATCAGTGAGCCGCAGATTTAAGGTTACAAAAACCGGTAAGGTTTTGTTTTCCCATCAATACGCTGGACATCACAAATTAAAAAAATCAAAAAGCAGAATAAGAAGGCAAAATGAAACAGGAGTATTAACTGGTGCTTTTGCTAAGAAAATTAAACAATTGCTTGGAGCAAAGTAATGAAAAACCAGAAAAACAGGAACATTAATTTCAAGCAAACGAATTCTGAAAGAAGTGCAACGGCTTCTTACAGAAACTTTGGAAGATACATGGAGAGAATTACAAAATTCATTAAAACTCCAAATGTAAAAAGTTTTAAAGGAGAAAAATAATATGGCTAGAGTAAAAAGAGGAGTAGTTTCAAAAAGAAAACACAATAAACTTTTGGGTCTTACAAAAGGCTTTTTAGGAAGCAAGAGAAGGCTTGTTAGAAATGCTAAAGAGGCAGCGCTTCATGCTGGCTCATATGCGTATCACGGAAGAAAACTTAGGAAAAGAGATATAAGAGGTCTTTGGATAATAAGAATTGGAGAGGCAGCAAAAGTAGAGGGAATATCTTACAGCAGATTAATAAATGGACTTAAAAATTCAAAGATAGAACTTGATAGAAAAATTTTGAGTGATTTAGTAGTAAACGATATTGAAACTTTCAAAAAAATAGTTGACTCTGTCAAAAGCAATTAGTAATATAAATATATGTTAAGAAATTTCTTTAAACACTATTTTACATCCCAAACCGGGAGGTGATTTAGTGTAAAAGAAGCTACACGGAATCCCTCCACGGAGGGATTTTTTTGTGGGAAAGTAGGTGAATATTATGGAAAGAGAAAGTTGTATAAAATTAAAATCAGGAAATTGCTTTGGTTGTCCTATATTGGATATCGCTGTAGAAGCTGCAATGCAGCCTACTCCTATTAATGTTGCAAGAAGCAGGGCACGACAAGACTCAATTGCACAGGGGGTAGGAGAAGAAAATTGCCCTTCTGGGGTACAGATAGAAATTCCAGAAACCATACGAACTAGAAAAGATGGATTAATTCCTATTTTTTTAAGAGACACGTTAAAAAAATAAATAAATTGTGTATAATCTAATTTATGGAAGACGAACTTATAAATATTAAAAATACTGCGCTGTCTTTTATTTTTGAGGCGGAGGACAAAAAATCATTAGAGGAAACAAAACTGCAATTCTTAGGAAAAAGCGGAAAGTTAACTATTGCCTTAAAAGAACTTCCTAAAATTCCAATTGAGAAAAGAGCAGAAGTTGGAATGCTCGCAAATGAAATAAAGAAAACAATAGAACAAAGTATTGAAGAAAAACTAGAACAGCTTTCAAACGAATTTATGTCTAAAAAGAAAGAAAGCATAGACAGAACAGTTCCAGGAATCGCTCCAAAAATAGGACATATGCATCCAATAAGCCAGGTCATGTATGAAACCATTGAGATTTTTAAGTCTCTTGGATTTCAAGTTGCAGACGGTCCAGAAATAGAAAGCGACCATTATAATTTTGAAGTTTTAAATATTCCAAAAGATCATCCGGCCCGGGATACACAGCAAACCCTATTTATGGACACACAAGGAACAAGCTATTCTCCTGGAGAAATGCTCCTTAGAACTCAGACATCAAATATGCAGGGGAGGGTAATGGAAAAAATAAAACCCCCATTCAGAGTTATAGTTCCAGGAAAAGTTTTTAGATATGAGCAGGTTGATGCATCTCATGGATTTGAATTTTGGCAAGTTGAAGGATTTATGGTTGATAAAAATGTTTCCATGGCTCATCTTTTTGGCACACTGGATTATTTTTTAAAACAATTTTTTGGAGAGAAAACAAAAGTTAAATTCGTCTGCCACAATTTTCCTTTTGTAGAACCAGGAGCTGAAGCATATATAAGTTGTGTTGTATGTAAGGGAAAAGGATGCAGTTTTTGCAAAAGAAGCGGCTGGGTAGAAATACTAGGAGCTGGAATGATTCATCCTAACGTTTTAAAAGCCGTTGGAATAGATCCAAATGAATATTCAGGATTTGCCTTTGGAACAGGATTTTCTAGAATGGCAACTTTAAAATTTGAAATGGACGACTTACGTCTTTTAACAAATCCAGATTTAAGAATTTTAGAACAATTTTAATTATGCTAGTACCTTTATCATTACTTAAAGATTACGTAAAAATAACACTGCCTGAAAAAGAGCTTTTTGAAAAGCTTACAGAGGCAGGTCTAAACGTTGAAGGAATTGAGGAAAAAGACGGAGAAAAAATACTAGATCTTGAAATAACTCCTAACAGACCAGACTGGCTTTCCGTCATAGGAGTTGCAAGGGAAATAGCAAGTTTAGAAAACGAAAAAGTAAGGCTTCCAAAAATAGATGAAATTTCAAAACCAAAAAAAGTTCTTCCTCTCAAGATAAAAACAGACTTTAAAATAAATCCAAGATTTTCTGGAATTATTATTTCAAATGTTAAGGTGGAAGATTCTCCAAAATGGCTCAAAGACAGACTTACTCAAATTGGAGCAAGACCAATAAATAACATTGTAGATATTACAAATTTTGTTATGTATGAGACAGGAAATCCACTTCATACTTTTGACTATGACAAAATAGAAGGAGCAGAAATGACGGTGGGATTATCTACCGAGGGAGAAAATTTTGAAAGTGTTGATGGAATTTCTTACAAACTTCCAAAAGGGACAGTTGTTATAAGAGACAGCAGCAAAATTATAGATTTGTGCGGAATTAAAGGCGGAAAAAATTCCGGGACATACAAAGAAACAAAAAACGTTTTCATAAGAATTCCCGTTGAAGTTCCGTCCTTAATAAGAAACGCTTCCACAAAGTTAAGTCTTAGATCAGATGCTTCTTCAATTTTTGAAAAAGCAGTAGACAAGGGAAATACATTATCTACTTTAAAAAGATGTGTTTCTCTAATCTTGGAAATAGCTGGCGGGGAAGTGGCAAGCGAAATTTATGACTTGAAAGAAAAAGAATTCACCTCTTGGGAAGTAAAAGTAAGTTTAGAGAAAATAGAAAAACATTTAGGATTTAAAATATCTGATAAAGAAATAATTTCTATACTTTCCAGACTAAAACTTTCTCCTAAAATAACAGGCAAAATTCTTGAAACAAAAATTCCTACCTTTAGGAATGACTTGAAAATTGACGAAGACATAATTGAAGAAATTGCCAGACTTTATGGATACAATAGGATAGAAAGAAAATTACCTGCGGGAGATATTCCTTCTGAAAAAATTCCATATTTCAAAGACTATAATCTTCAAAAAAGAGCAAAAGAAATTTTGATTGCTTGCGGATTTTCGGAAATTAAAAGCTATAGCCTTATCTCTGAAAACGACTTAGAAAAATGGCACCCGAAAGAAAAAGATATACTAAGAGTAGATAACCCCGTAAGCCGTGAATTTGAATATCTGCGACCGGGTCTTAAATCTGGACTTACAAAAGGGCTTTTGGAAAATAAAAAATTTACAAAAAATGTTAATCTTTTTGAGCTTGGAAAGATTTATAAAAGAATAGACAAAAAAGCAAATGAAGAATATGCTCTCTCGGCAATATCAAACAACCTAAGCTTTGCCCAAATGAAAGGCATAGTTGAAAAACTATTTATAGAATTTGGGATTAAAAAAGACCTATCTTCATTTATTGAAATCCTAGATGATGGATTATATGTTGAAATTAATTTTTCAGAAATTGAAGAAAAAGCAAATTTGCAAAAAATATATAAGCCAATTCCTAAATATCCCCCAATAGTAGAAGACCTTTCTATCAAAATTGAAGATGACATAACAATAGGGGACATAATGTTGGAAATAAAAAATCAAAGCAATCTCGTAAGCAACGTTTCCCTTGCAGATGAATTTGAAGACAACAAAACCTTTCATATAGTTTACCAAGATCCAAGCCGCAACCTTACAAAAGATGACATTTCAAAAATAAGAGAAAAAATTATTAAAACTCTTCAGGAAAAATTTAAAGCCTCTGTAAATTAAGGAGTCGGGGATACCTCTGTTGGAGTCGGCGTTGGAGAAGAATCATATTTAAAATCAGATGTTTGAGTTGGCGGATGGTAAAGCGGGTCATCTTTATGATTTTCATTTATCCATGCATCAATTCCAGATTGCCATCTGTTTTGTCCGTCTGTTGATACTGGGTCGCTCTCCGCAAAAACAACAAAATCTTTATTGTCATAATCTCCATGGCTTATTTCATCTGCATTTGCTCTTTTTCCATTTTGTTTTCTAGACATTGGAATTTTTTGATAAATTGTAGTATTTGTAGGCTCTGTTCCTTTTATAAAATATTCACTGCGCGTTGGGTGACCAGAAACAGGAAGACCCCCTCCTACAGTATCTACCTGAAGAGCTATAACATCATCTGGTTTTACTAAAGGCTCATCAGTCTTGCCTTTGAGAACAAAACTCATAATTTTATTCCAAATTGGAGCCGCTCCTGTTATTCCAGAAGCAATAGCTGGATTCATTGGACTATTGTCATTATTTCCAACCCAAACTCCTACTACAAATGATGGCGTGTATCCAACTGTCCAGTTATCTCTTTTATCATCTGTTGTTCCCGTTTTTACAGAAACAGTTTTGCCTGGAACTACAAGAAAAGAATTTGCGCCAAATTCCAAAGTTCTGGCAACGTTATCAAGTAAAATATGAGATATCAAAAAAGTTATATTAGCGGGCAAGACTCTGCTTCCATCATGTTTTTTATTTTCAAAAAGTGTATTTCCCTTAGCGTCTGTTACTTTTAAAATCGCAACTGGATCTTGCCTTATTCCAGCATTTGCAAAAACATCATAGGCTGTTACTTCATTTAATAAGTTTGTTTCGCGGCCTCCTAGTACCAGAGACAAACCAACGCTTGCTAAATTTGCAGATGTTGGCTGCCAGTTTTGAATTCCCATGTTGTAAGCATTTGTCATAACATCTGCTATTCCAACTTTTGCAAGCATTTTTACTGCAGGGACATTTACAGAATTTCCCAAAGCAAATCTAAGCTGCATAGGTCCATGATATTTACCATCATAATTTACTGGTGTATATATTGGAGTCTTTGGATCATTGGTAGGAAAGTCCGTTTTGACATCCATAATCATACTTGATGCTGTATATCCTTTTTGAAAAGCTGTTGCATACATAATAGGCTTCAGAGAAGAACCAGGCTGACGATTAGACAGGGCAGCGTTAAAGTTTCCATCATTTTTTGTGTCAAAGTAATCTTTGCTTCCAACCATTGCAAGTATTTCTCCAGTCTTTGGATCCATAACAATAGCAGCTCCGTTCCCAACGCTGTATCCTTTAAGCTTATCTAATTCTGTCTTTACGATATCTTCAGCTTGTTTTTCTATACTGTAATCAAGAGTTGTAGTAACCTGAAGACCTCCGCTATCTACCAAAGCTTCACCAAATTGCTGCGCTAAAAGCTGTTTTATGTAAATAACAAAATGGGGAGCTTTTATCCCTCCCGTTGCCTGCTGAGTTGTAAATTGTTTATTTTTAATTTCTACAAGCGCCGCGTCTGCTTGCTTTTGGGTAATTTCTCCTTGATTTTTCATCTGGTCTAAAACAGTAGCAGTTCTATCAATGTAATATTTTCCGCCAGTAAATGGAGAGTAAACGCTTGGAGCTTGAGGAAGTCCAGACAAAAATGCACTCTCTGCTAAATCTAAATCTTTAACTTTTTTTCCAAAATAACTTTCTGCTGCAGCTTCTACACCAATGTTTGCCCCACCATAGGGAACATCATTTAGATACATTTCTAAAATTTGATCTTTTGTGTATTTTTTATCAACTTGAATAGAAAGCATTAACTCTTTTATCTTACGGGGCAAAGACCTCTCAGAGGTAAGCAGGACATTTTTTACTAGCTGCTGAGTAATAGTAGAACCTCCCGATACACGCCTTCTAAATATAGGGTCTATTATAAGTCCTCTTATGTATCCTGTTATTGAAAACCCTTGATTTGTATAAAAATTTTTGTCCTCTATTGCAACTGTACCTTGCTGAAGATATTTAGGTATGTCTGAAAGTTTTACATATGTTCTGTTTTCATTGGAATAAACAGAATAAAGAAGTATACCGCTTCTGTCATAAATTCTTGTCGACTGAGAAAGGTCTGAATTAACAAGTTTTCCTGGAGTTGGCAAATCCCGTCCATACCAGATAAAAAGAACGGTCATGAGAAGAATGAATCCAATAAGACCAAAAAAAGCATATCTTGAAAGTTTACTTAAGAGGAATATGTCAACCTTAGTCCCTCGAAAAGATACACGTCTACGTCTACTCCTGTAGTCCATAGAATAAGTATATCAAATACACACTTTCTTGACAAAGAAATAAAAAGTAATAGAATGTGGCATATGCCAACAGGAAAAGAAATACTTTTGTCATCCGTTGCAGGCGCTGCAATCATATCTACCGGAATTGGATTTAAGTATGCGTCCGAAAATTATGGAGCTCAAGCAGACCATATTAACTGGGCAACTCAAAAGACAAAATTGCAGACTTCAGAGAAAAATGAACAAGATGAAACAAGAAAAAATCAAATAAGAGACGAGATTTCTGCAATTGATCAAAAATTTGCGGATGATAAAAGAGACGGAAGCTTAGAACAAACAGCAGCTTCTTTTGTGATAATGGGGCCAATTTTAGCAATCGTTTCTGGAGCTGCAGCAGCAGGAGAAATTTTAGATAGAAGAAAAAGAGAACATGTTGTAAAAAGAGTACGTAAGTATTCCACAGACGGTTCGCAAAGAAGATAAATTGTTTATTGATATTTCAAGCTGTTTCTTCGTATAATCATCTCATGAACGATATAGATGAATTACTTAGTAGGGGAGTTGCAAATATAATTCCAAGCAAGGAAGAATTAAAAAAGAAATTAGAAAGTGGAAAATTAAATATCTATTTAGGAATTGATCCAACTGCTCCACAAATTCACTTAGGACATACCGTAGCTCTTAGAAAACTTCAAAAATTTGCAGAAATAGGACACAATGTCACTCTACTAATAGGCGATTTCACTGCGCTAATTGGAGATACCTCAGACAAAGAAAGCGAAAGACCTAGTATATCTTCTGAGCAAATTGAAGAAAATTTTAAAACTTACAAACAGCAAGCAGAAAAAATTCTAGATTTTTCAAAAGTTAAAATAAAATATAACAGCGAATGGCTTAAAGATTTAACATTTTTAGAAATAATAAAACTTTGTCAGCTTTTTTCCGTTGGTGACTTTGTAAGCCGGGAGCTCATTAGAAAAAGATTAGACGACGGAAAAAGGGTTGGGCTTCATGAGTTTTTATATCCTGTAATGCAAGCCTATGACAGCTTAACTTTAAGAACAGATATCCAACTTGGTGGAACAGATCAAACTTTTAATATGCAGGCAGGAAGAACATTAATCAAAGCAACAGACAACAGGGAATCTTTTGTTTTAACAACTCCAATTCTTGAAGGAACGGACGGGAGAAAAATGAGCAAGACTTACGGAAACGCAATTTGGCTAAATGACGAACCTTCTGAAATGTACGCAAAGATAATGAGAGTTGAAGACAATTTGATAATAAATTACTTTACCTTAGTTACAAATATTTCTTTTGAAGAAATTAAAAAAATAGAAGAAGAATTTAAAAATGAAAATCCAATAATCATAAAGAAAAAGTTAGCAAGAGCTATTGTCTCTGAACTTTATGATGACGGTTCTGCAGATAAAGCAGAAAAAGATTTTGAAAGCAGAGTACAAAATAAAGAATTACCGGAAGAAATAACAGAGCTTAGTGTAAAAAAAGACTCTATTATTACTCAAGTATTAACAGACACTGGATTTGCGGGAAGCATTTCAGAAGCAAAAAGATTAATTGGACAAGGCGGAGTGAATGTTAATGATAAAAAAATAGAAAACGCAGATGAAAAAATAGAAGAGGGAATTCTTAGAGTTGGAAAAAGAAAAATTGTAAAGATATCTATCAATTAATGGGAAAAGAAAACGGCAGAACAGTCGTTATAATAGGAAGCGGCGGAAGAGAAGCAGCCCTTGCCCACAAATACTCACAAAGTCCTCATGTAGATAAAATCATTGCAATTCCAGGAAACGACATGATGCAAGAAACATCTCAAGTTCCTATTCAAAGAATACCTCTAAGACCTTCGCAAACTATAGAGATAGCAACGGCTCTAACTCCCTATAAAAGAGATATAGCGTTTGTAGATATAGCGCAAGAAGATGCAGTCAGAGGGGATTTGAGCGGACAGCTACATATTCAAAATGGAATTGCTGCAGTAGGTCCAGACAGCAACGCGGGAAAAATAGAATATGACAAAAGATTCGCAAGAACTTTAGGAGATTTTTTGGGTCTTCCTCAACCAGCATTTGATGTTGTGGATTTCAAGGATACTCCATTTGGTAAAAAAGTACCAGACTATTATGAAAGTGTTTTAAGCAGGGTTTCTGATGGAAAAAGATTTGTTAAAGCAAATGGCCTTGCCGAAGGAAAAGGAGTCATACCGGCACAGGGGAGAAGAGAGATTGAAAAAGCAATCGCATATCTGCGAAGAACTTACCCTGATGCATCAAGAGTTGTGCTTATTGAAGAAGGAATGGTCGGAGAAGAATTTTCCGCATTCGCTATTTCTAATGGCATTGGTTTTAAAATTATAGGCTACGCCCAAGACCATAAACAAGTCTTTGATAATGACAAAGGACCAAATACAGGCGGCATGGGCGCTGTCTCTAATCCACTTTTGCTTGCAGATCAAAGGCTGCAAAAAGCTGTAGATGAAATTTTTGAAAAAACTTTTCAAGGATTAAAATATGAAAGACGGTATAAAGGAGTTTTGTATCTTGGCGGAATGAAGGAACAAGCTAAAAGAAAACCAAGCGTAGTTGAGTTTAATGCACGTTGGGGAGACCCAGAAGCTCAAGTATTAGTACCAGGACTTGAAGTTGATTTATTTGAATTAAGTCAAAGAGTAAACTCAGGCGACTTCAAAGATTTTAAAGTTAAACAGGATGGGAAAGTTAGAGTTGCTGTAACAGGAGCAGCAAAAGGATATCCACAAGATTCTAGTCTTGCTCAAGGAAAAGAAATAAAAGGAATAAGCGCTGCAAGAAAAGTAAGAAATGTTACGGTCTATGGAGCAGGAGTAGCTGTAAACGAAGGAAGACATTACGTAAACGGCGGGAGACTTTTCTATGTAGTGGGAGAGGGAAGTAATGTAGTTGAGGCAAGAGAGCAAGCATACGAAGCAATACATCACATATCAATAGACGACGATAATCTACACTTTAGAACAGACATTGGACACAGGGATGTTGAGAGACTAACTAGAAATAGTGTATAATTTTTAAATGGAAATATTTAGAAGACATCAGTGGATTTGGAAAATAATTGTAGCGGTTGCAACTTTTGCACTTGTTGGAATGTCTTTCCTGCCATATCTAGCACTACTTAAGTAATATGGATTTCTATGCTCCTATAGGAACTCAAGGAAGAGCATTTAAAATGTTTGCGAGCCGGCTTGAAAAGCTTGGGATAAAAACTCCTTGGGATTTTATTTTACATATTCCTTTTAGATACGATGATTTTTCTTTAATTTCAGAAATTACCAAAGTTCAAACTGGGGAAATTGTGACAGTTCAAGGAGAAGTAATAGAAATTAAAAATCAGTACACTAGGCGCTGGAAAAACCTTCAGCGAGCAAAAGTGAAAGATAGTACGGGAATAATTAATATTCTTTGGTTCAATCAGCCCTACATTACAAAAAATATAAAAATGGGGGACAAAATTTCTTTGTCAGGAAAAATAAGCAAAGACAAAAATTCTCCCCAAATGATAGCTCCTGATTATGAATTAATAACTAACGGAGAAACGATTCATACAGGAAGACTTGTTCCGGTTTATCCAGAGACTCGAGGAATAAGTTCCAAATGGATAAGGCGTCAAGTCAAAAATTTTCTAAATTTTCTCCCATCTGATTTCTCTGATTTCTTGCCCCAGGAAATTATTAGAAAAGAAAACTTAGAAGACCTAAAAACTTCTCTTTTGGAAATTCATTTTCCAAAAAACTTGGAAAGCTCACAGAAAGCAAGAGAAAGACTTGCATTTGACGAATTATTTTTGCTTCAACTTAAAGCAAAAACAAAAAAAGAAGAATGGAAAAAAAACTTAAAAGGAATTTCATTTGAAATTGATAAATTTGAAAAAGACTTAAACAATTTCTATAAATCTCTTCCATTCCAGTTAACAAATTCTCAAAAAATAACTATTAACGAAATATTAAAAGATTTAAGCCGAGAAGAACCAATGAATAGACTTTTGCAAGGAGACGTTGGAAGTGGAAAAACAGTAGTAGCAATGGCAGCAATGTATATTTCCCACCTTAACGGATACAAATCAGTACTCATGGCGCCAACTGAAATTTTAGCCCAGCAGCATTTCAAAACTATTTCTGAACTTTTTAAAAAAATAGGACTAAAAATTGAACTCGCAACTAGCTCTTCTAAAACAAAAGGAGATTTTGATATTTTAATTGGGACTCATTCAGTTTTATTTAAAAAATTCGATTCTTCAAAACTTGGCTTTGTTGTCATAGATGAACAACAAAGATTTGGAGTAGAGCAGAGAAGTATAGTGAGAAACAAAGGGAATAATCCTCATTTCTTAACAATGACTGCAACGCCAATCCCAAGAACTGTAGCTCTTGCAGCATATGGTGATTTAGACGCGTCTTTTCTAACAGATATGCCAATGGGTAGAAAAATTATAAAAACTTGGCTAACTCCAGAAAACAAAAGAAAAAGCGCATATGAATGGATTGAAAAAGAAATAAAGACAAATCATACTCAAGCTTTTATCATTTGCCCATTTATAGAAGAATCTGAAACTATGCAAACCATAAAAGCAGCAACGGTAGAATTTGAAAAATTAAGAAAAGATGATTTCAAAAATCTGCGCTTGCAGCTTCTACATGGAAAAATGAAATCAAAAGAAAAACAAAAAATCATGGAAGACTTCAAAAATAAGAAGTTTGATATTTTGGTTGCAACACCTTTAGTTGAAGTAGGAATAGATATTCCAAATGCAACAATAATAGTCATAGAAGCCGCAGAAAGATTTGGACTTTCAGGACTACATCAATTAAGAGGCCGAGTAGGCAGAAATGACATGCAGTCTTATTGTCTTTTGTTTACAAGTGCAACAAACGGGAATGCGCTGACAAGACTTAAGGGAATGGAGCAAATTCAAAACGGAGCCCAGTTGGCAGAACTGGATTTAAAGCTTAGAGGAGCAGGAGATATATTCGGAACAATGCAGCACGGAATTCCGAAACTCAAAGTGGCAAGCTTTTCTGATTTTGATTTAATCAAAAAAGCCACAAACGCAGCCGAGAAAGTTTTAACTAAATTATCAGATTATCCAGCTCTGCAAAAAGAATTAAACAACATAATAACAACTCAAATTTCACCAGATTAAAGTTTTGATATAATCTATAAAATGAAAGACAAAAATAAAAAAAATATAAAAGACAGCAAGCTTTTTATTTTTGATTGGAGCGGAACAATAAGCGATGATAGAATTCCAGTCCAAACAGCTTTTAACAGAGTTGCACTGGATTTAGGACTCAGCCCCATTGAAGATTTGAAAGACTGGCTGCGTCAATCTGTTAAGCAATTTGAGAATGAGTACTCAAAGCAGATATTAGGCAAAAGGTCTCCTGAGGAAATTAGAAAAATGTATTCCAAGCATTTCTCAGTTCTTAGAAATGAGGGAATAAAGCCAACAATATATGAAGACGCTCTTGATACTTTAACCCAAATAAAGAAAAAAGGCAAAAAACTTATTGTAATAAGCAGTCATCCCCAAAAAAGCTTAATTGAAGAAGCAGATGAATACGGACTAACAAAACATTTTGATAAAATAATAGGTAATCTAGTTGAAAAAACAGATGGAATAATGCAAGCATGCAAAGATTATTTAATTGAAGCAAAAGATGCAACGTATATAGGAGACATGATAAACGATGTTAGATCTGCAAAAAAAGCTAAAGTAATTTCTGTTGCTCTAACACGTGGATATCATGATAAGAAAACTTTGCTTTTGGAAACTCCAGATTATTTGCTTGAAAAATTGGCCGATTTAATGAATCTTTTATAGCTGTTGCAAGGAGTCCTTAAATTAGCTATAATAACAGCTGTGCCACACGAACCAAAACGCAGACATTCAACTCAAAGAAAAGGAAAAAGAAGAGCTTCTATAAAGCTTTCAGTTTCTCAAGTTATCTTGTGCCCAAATTGCAAAGCTTCAACAACAGCTCATACAGTTTGTAAAAACTGCGGATACTACAAAGGAAGTTCCGTTGTTGTAAAGAAAGCTAAAAAGGAAACTCAAGCAACAGAATCTTAATGAAAACCTCTCTTGACCCAAGGCATAAAAAACGACAAACAATCGTTGAAGATTTATTTAGATTTGATTTTCACAAACAAACAATAGGAGAATCTGCTAAGAAAGTTTTTGAGAAAAAAGACGCACTTGATGAATACATCAAAAAATCCGCACCAGAATTTCCAATTGAAAAAATAAATAGAATTGATTTAGCAATTTTGCGTTTAGCAACTTTCGAACTTTTGATTGACAAAAAACAACCTCCAAAGGTTGTAATAGACGAAGCAATAGAACTTTCAAAAGAATATGGAGGAGAAACAAGCCCTGCTTTTATAAACGGTGTACTGGGCAACATTTTAAAAGATGAACTTACCAAAGCTAAATAATAAAAATTTATTTTCTCAAGCGTTTACCCACAGGTCTTATTTAAATGAGACCAAAGAACATATCTCATCTAATGAACGCCTTGAATTCCTAGGAGATAGCATTATATCTTTTGTAGTTTCTGAATTTCTATTCAAAAACTATCCTACCTTTAATGAAGGTGAGCTCACAAACCTCAGGTCTTTAATGGTAAATACTGAAAGCCTTGCCCAGGTTGCTTCAGAACTTGGCTTTGGAAATATGTTAAAGCTCTCAAAAGGAGAAGAACAACTAAAGGGAAGAGAAAACAAAAGCTTACTTGCTGATAGTTTTGAAGCCTATGTCGGCGCTCTTTTTATTGATCAGGGAATAAATGCGGTAACTGAGTTTTTGATGGGAGTTTTATTGCCAAAAGCCGAAATGTTGTCTGTAAAAACTTTAAAAGATGCAAAAAGCCTACTCCAAGAATTTATTCAATCCAAAGGACAGACGCAACTTTCTTACAAAGTTATTGATGAACAAGGACCTGCACATAATAAAATCTTTACGATTGAGGTTGTTGCAGAAAATAAAGTTTTAGGAAAAGGAACTGGACATTCAAAACAGGATGCAGAGAAAGATGCAGCTGAAAATGCATTAAAAAATCAAAGCCTTGAGAAAACGCAGAAATAATGATAAAATTAGCTTATGGCAGTAACAATTAGACTTACAAAAACAGGAAGAAAAGGCGAAAGCAAATATAGAATAGTAGTTAAAGAAAAACGCTCTGATCGTGATGGTCGTGCGATAGAAAATTTGGGTTGGTACGAAAAAAACGGAAAAACAGAAACAAAATCTATAAAACAAGAAAGATATGACTATTGGGTTTCTGTCGGAGCAAGACCTTCCAGCACTGTTGAAAGAATTGTAAAATCATGAAACAAACACTTGAATATATAGTTTCTTCTATACTTTCTGTAGATGAGGTAAAAATTGACGAAAAAGAGGAAGAGGGAATTACAAACTTCACAGTTCATGTTGCAAAAGAAAACATGGGAAAAATTATTGGAAAAGAAGGAAAAGTAATAAGAGCCATAAGAAATGTCATGAGAATCCCAGCTATAAAACAGGAAAAAAGAATCAATATAAATTTGGAAGAAACCGCGTAATTTTAGTGAAAATATCAATTATCACTTTATTTCCCCAGATGTTTTCTGGTCCCTTTGATTTCTCAATTTTAAAGAGAGCACAAGACAAAAAACTTTTAGAAATTAATTTTATTAACTTAAGAGATTTTGGAATTGGAAAACACAAAAGTGTTGATGATAAAGTATACGGCGGCGGAAAAGGAATGATTTTAAAAGTGGACGTCTTGCAAAAAGCAATTGAAAAAACTAAAGACAAAAAATTAAAAAAAGAAGAAGAAAAAATTATATTTTTGGGACCAAAAGGAAAAACTTATAATCAGGCTAAAGCACTAGAACTATCAAAATTAAAACATTTAATAATAATTTGCGGACATTACGAAGGAATTGATGCAAGAGTAGGAAATTTTATAGACGAGGAAATTTCTGTTGGAGATTTTATAACAACTGGAGGAGAGATTCCTACGATGCTTATAGTAGACTCTGTGTCCCGTTTAATAGCGGGCGTACTACCTGATGGGGTCACGCAGGAAGAAAGCTTTTCAAAAAATTCCTTAGAATATCCTCAATATACAAGACCTGAAGTTTTTAAAAATCTATCAGTTCCAAAAACTCTTATATCAGGAAACCACGCAAAAATTTTAAAATGGAAAAACGAACAGTCAAAAACTGAAACTAAAAAATTAAGACCAGATCTTCTTAAAGAGGCAAACTAGCAGCAGACGACGACGGAGTGCTCGTTGGAGAAGTCAAGCTTTCTACAGGCACTATCAAGGGAGCAGAAGATAATCCGCCATCCCAAGATGATAACTGATTCAGTAATTCTTGCTGTTTTGATGATATGGGAATAATAAGCGCATCTGGAGAAACTTTTGCACCTCCTGCAGATTTGTAATAGAAATTCAAAAATATATTAGCACTTGAGGCATTCAAGTCAATTGATTTTATTTCCGAAACAGGTAAAGACTGCGCCATATTTGTCAAAAAATTTATCGTTCCAGAAGGTGCACTATTTATAACAACATTGACGGAAAGTGAAGGAAATTGACCCGTAATTACATCTGCCTTTGAGAGATCTCCCACTTTAAATTGGAAATTCCCCAAAGCTACCCCAGATTTATTTGCAACAGATGAAATTGTTGTCAAAATACTTTCAAAATCTTTATTTGAAGGAAGAGCCTTAAGAGAAACTGCTAAATTGGAATTTAATGTAGGCTCATCAATTGATCTTAAAATTACCAGATTTTTGCTTAACGTCTGCAGCTGAAGAGTCGCATTTTCTCTTTGTGAAAGGGTTGTTGTAAAATCCTGAAATTGCGGAAAAATTGCAAAAATAATAAGAAGAAATGAAATTAAAACCATAACAGATGGAGTAATATAAGGCTTGTATGAAATGTACAAATCTTTAAATGTTTTTATACTTATGCTAACGTCTTTGTTCATAATAGTTCTATGTCCAAACTTAGAAAATATCCAAACTTACCATTTAAAGAAAGATTATTTATTGTTACGTTTTTAAGCAATTGTTTTTTATCTACCATACCCTTTAGCATGTCTATAAAATTATTGATTGATATTAAAGAAAAAGAGGAAACAACCAAAGAAATTTTCTTCTTATTCAAAGATAGGGAAGTGACAGATATATCATTTCCGGGCTGATTTAATATATTTGCCAAAACTAAATCATAGTTTGTTCTACTTTTAAGTATTTTAAAAATATCATTAAGTTTTTGGTTAAGAAGCAATATCTTTGCATGTTTTGTCTGCAAAGCTGCGATACTCGCCCTAACTGAGTCCTGCTGAACAATAATTGCCTGAGGAGAAAAAATCCTATTAAGCAAAAATAAGGCAATAGAGGTAATCCCAACCCCAATAACAATAACCGTTGCGATAATTTTAAATCTTCTAAGAATTTTTGCCTGCTTAGATAGATTATTTATATCAGGGGATACTAAATTGATGTTATTATTCATAATCTCTTTCTGCAAGACCCGCAGCAATTACATAATCTGCCCCATTATCTAAAATTTGTTTTGGAATTTGCTGATTTATAAACCTCTTCCATGGATTTGCAACAACAGTTTCTATTCCACAATTGTTTGCAAAGAAAATATTAATCCCGGGAAGCCTTGCAGTGCCTCCAGAAAGAATAATTTGTTTTATTGGGTTATCTTTATACTTTTGCCCATAAAATGATAGCGCTTTTTTTACTTCTGTTAAAATCGTCATTAGAATCGGCTGAGCTGCAAGGCTTATCTTTCCACCAAACACCCTATCTGCAAATCCGTATGTTTTTTTATATTCCTCAGCTTCTCTTTCTCCTAATCCAAAGTTAGATGCAATTGCGCGGCTAATAGCTCCCCCTCCTGTTGGGGTTGAATATGTAAATACCATAATACCGTCCTTGACTATTGCCAGAGAGGTACTAAGCTCTCCAATATCAATAATAAGAGACGGCGGAGCAGATGGACCTGAATTTAATGCTCTTATCGCAGATAAAATCTGAGTTTCCATTGAATTTATAGAAAGCCCAGCCATTGCTATAACCCTCTTATATTTATTAACAAGAACAGTTGGGGCACCAACCATAAGCACCTCCATTTTGTCTTGCGGAGTAGGCTTGTTTGGCCTTCTAAGCACACTCCAAACGAAAGTTATATTTGAAAGCGGTATGGGAATATACTGCTCTGCCTCCCAATATATTGCAGATGAAAGTTCTTTATCTGACAAAACAGGCATTTCAATTACCTTTGTATAGATTTTAGTTTCAGGAAGAGAAATGTTTACAAACTTTCCTTCAATTCCAGAATCAATAACTGCTTTTTTTATTGCCTGTGCCATCTCTTCTTCATCTAAGGGAGAATCAGATATCATTCCCTTAGCCGGCATAGGAGCAATTATTGAAGCGTTAAGCACAAAAAAACCATCTTTGCCAGGAGAAAGCGAAACCATTTTAATAGTTGTTGTACCTATATCAAGCCCGAAAGATTTTTTATTATTCATAAAATTCTATGGAGAAAAAAGTCCATATGGGAAATATTCAGAGGGAAGAGTTGGAAATCCCTGAAAAACAGTAATTTTTCTGCTTGTTGTTCCTGAATTTCCAACAGACGTAATTAAAGACCCCTGAGAAGGAAGATCAACGCTTCCAACAAGACCTATGGGAGCATCAAAATAGAGAGGAATTACTCTTGCAATCAGCCCAGAGCTAATGTTTATGGTTGTACCAAATGGAAAACTAACTCCAGCAGCTGTTCCCCCAGATGAAACAAGAGTAAAATGATTAGTGCTGCTTCTTGTTATGCATGGGTCAAAAGCATATTTTCTAGATATAGGGCTTGCTTTGCTTCCAGAAATTACAATTATTTCAAGAGCCGCCTGAGTACACCCGTCGCTGCCTTTTCCCCAATATATGTTTAAACTTCCGCTCCATGGATTTTGATAAAGCCTAGCAGAATCTGTTGAATAATCAGAAAGCCATATATCTGCGCTATCATCTTTCAAAATTACACTTCCTCCATTAAGCAAGAAGTCATTTCCTGAAACAGGAGCTATTGAAGTATTGTAAGACGTACGATTTGAAAATATACCATTTTGTATGTTTGAATTAGTTTTTGAAACTTGTTCAATCCCTGCTTCTGCAGCAGATAGGGCTTGCTGGGAGTTTATTTCTTCTTCCGATGTTCTAAGACTTGTTATACTACGAGAAGCAAGAGAAAGACCAACAGTAAGCCCAATTACCATAATAAGAACAATGGCCAGCAAAACCTGACCACTTTCGTTTTTTCTAAGCATATTTAAAGCGTAGCAAAGCACAAGCTTACATGTCAACAAGACTTGCTATCTATTTAGGTTTCTAAGCGTCACTGAGGTACTAAAAGAGACAGAGGTATTATTTTCTACAAAATTTCCTCCTTTGGAACTAGAAAGACTGAAATTAAAACCTATTGTTGGAGGCAATATTAGATTGTCCTGAGAACAACTAAAAAAACACGCAGTAGTTGCAACGCTTGAAACATCTAGAAGAGACGCGCTGTTTGATGCTATTGTGTTTGCACCGCACGAAAAAACAACAGATTGTCCATTAGAAGAAACAATCTTTACGTAGTTATATTGCGTTGGCGTTGGAGTAGGAGACACCTGAGGCTGAGTACAGTCTGTTATGTAATTTACCCCATCTGTGCTCACTCCATAGAAATTCCTGGAAAATTCAATTGCTTTTGAAACCTGCAAAAGAGCATAATTTCCGTTTTGCCTAACATTGTCCAAGGAATTAGTTTTATTAGAACCAATAAGCGAAGATATTAAAATTGCGCCAGTTACTCCGCCAACAACCCCAATAACCATTATTACGGCAAGCAGCTCTACGAGAGTAAATCCTTTTTGATTATTAAATCTTAAAAATTGTTTTATCATGGCGTTGGGACAGCGTTGTTGTTTCCAAAACATGAAACAAGAGAAACAACGTGGCAAAAAGAATTAGAGCTATCTGTGCATTTCCCATCAGACCAGGAAACATTCACAGTAATCCCCAATGTCTGATCACAAGATGGAGAATTGTGATCAATATTAACTTCTCTAAGAAACACCCCTGCAACATTTTGCTTTGGACTACAACCTGTTCCTTTTGCAATAAGAGTAGTCTGATTTTCAGGTAAACAATAATCTCCGTTGTAAGACGAAATTGTATCCCAGCTTGTATTTCTTATTCCTCTGACAACTTCCATTCCTTGAGATGCATATTGATTAGCTAAATTTTGATTTTTTGTATATTGAGCATTACTTAAAGAGGATATTACAGACACAACGATTGCCGAAACAATAACAACAGCCACAGCTAAAGCAATTAACGACTCAACTAATGTTTGTCCCTTTTGATTTTTCATTTAACAGTCCCCAGCATGTCTACGGTTATTATTTTTTTTTGATTATATCCTGAAAGAACAATACATCCGCTTCCGCTGACTCCTCCTGAGATTATGGGATAAAAGAATGAAGAAGAAGATGTACAGCTAGAATCAGAAGATATACTTATATTTTGCGGCAAATCTTTGCTAACCGTTCCGAAAGCATTTCCCAAACAAATCGCCTCAATTTTATAACTATTATCGGAATTTGACAGGGAAACTTTGTACCCATCTAAAACTGTACAGCCTGGGGGTTTCACCTGAGAAAAAGAACGTGATTTAGCAAGATTTAAAACTGTTATTAAATCGTAGGCTGCATTTTGAAGAGATTGTGTTCTGCTGTAATTTACAAATGCTGCAATTCCCATAGTGCTTAAAACTGCCATAATTGAAATTACAACACTAAGCTCAATAAGGGTAAAACCTAAGCTTCTGTTCATGGATTGTTTAGAACGTAGTATACTTTTGATGAGCAGTAATCATCATTTCCGCTGGGAGAGCTTAATGTCCCCTGTGAATCGCTTGCATTCTCAAGACAAGCTCCAAGAGTATACGTTGTCCCATCACCTGAAAAATAATAATTTCCACTATTAAAATACAAAGAGCCCATTGGATCTTTAGGAACAGTTGTCATATACGTTGATACGGAACAATTGTTGGGACTTTTTATAGAAGTTCCGCTGTCGCAATTACCAACAGAGTTAGGTCCGGAAAGAGAGCTTGTTGTAGGATATGAACCTTGGTCTGCGCGGTATAATTCAAGAGCAGACTGAATTTGACGTAAATCGGATTTTCTCTGAGCGTCTCTAGCGCGCTGCCTTACTCCTATGAAATTTGCCATAAGAAGAGTAGTTAGCACTCCAATAATAGAGACAACAATAAGAAGTTCAACAAGAGTAAAGCCCTTTTTATTTAAATATTTTTTAATCATGGACTTACATTTGGACTAGTTAATCCAAAATTACACACACCTCCGCATGCATTACTTTCTATATCGTTAGACACCAAGCTCTCACAAGGTGCGCCCTCATTACATACACTTGGATCAGTCCCTCTATCTAGGCTAGCATAAAGGAAGTAGGACTGTCCATCTAGGGGTGAAAAATATAAATAATTCTTAGATGGGCTTGGATCTTTAGGCAAAACATCAATATATGGCTGCCATGAGGAATTCCAATTAACAGCGTTCCCGTCAAGCCCCTTTATTCTAAAGCTAGGAGCAGTTGGCGGATATTTTCCATTGTCATTATAATAAGTTTCAAGACCTCTTTGAATCTGAGCAAGATCCGCTTTTCTTCTTGCATCGTTAGCTTTTGCAAACTGAAGAGAGGGATTTAGAATTGTAATCGCTCCTACGGAAAGAATTGATAGTATTGCAACGACAATCAAAAGCTCAATTAAAGTAAATCCTTTTCTCATAGACATACTCCATCACAATTAGAAGAACAATAGTGACCACGACCAGTGCGTACAACATTACATCTTGCGGGATTTCCTGTGCAATCATAATCAGCAGAACAGAAACCGCTCGGAGTAGGGGATGGCGTAGGGGTAGGCGTTGGAGTATTTGAAAAATCCTGCTGAATACAATAGAGATGCAGAGGGAAAGAATCAGAGACAGCGCAATTTACGTGTGAGGCCGATGTCCATCCAGGACCTACCGACAAAGCTCCCAAGGGATGATTAGCCCATCCGTATACACCATTATTGTTTGTTGCGTTTGTCCAACTGTTACAGTTGTCATTAATTCCTGATACATTAGATATGCTTCCGTCAGATGTTGTTCCAGTCCACGCTCCTACATTTGCAGTAAGTCTCTTGCCAGTCTCATCTATATTTATAGAATTATCCAAACTTCCATCCGTAAGATCATTCCAATTATTTGCAATAGTCTCTCCAATTACATTTACATAAGGGTAATTAGAATGACTAATCCTACTTTTAGCTGAAGTTACAGTATAGCTAAGCCATGCTTTGTATGTACCCTGAAGTCCAGCAGATATAGCCAATTCCCGGCATTTATTGTCTGCCCCAGATAATCCTCCTAAATTACCGCTATATGAAGTGCTTGTGACAAATACTAAGTTCTTTTGTTCTGGAACTGATGAAGGAGTTGGTGTTGATGTAGTAGATGGAGTAGGAGTTGGGAAGCTAACTATGTTAGAACTTATAAAATTGCAGTCAACATTTCCAAGGAGTGTACATGCATACGAAGGCTGATAATTTGTAGGAACACAGCTTTGTAAAGCAGCTAATCCACAGAGCAGCGTACTGCCATTCGCTGCAGACATGTTAGCAAACAATACAGCCCACTGGGGGCACAAGTTTGCAGTATCAGTTTCGTAAACATATACACTTTTTGCAAAATCCGGGTCCTGAGGAACCTTCTGCATATATACAGTTGACCCTTCTTTCCATTGCCCCCCAAACGGAACAGAATCTGGATAGCAATTATGGTCATTGTAATAAATATCCAAGGCATTTTTAATTTGCTGTAAATCGTGTTGACGAAGTGCATCTTTTGATTTTGCAATTTGCCTTAAGGGGTTTAGCATAGCAATTACTATTGTTATAAGGACAGCAATCATACCAAGAACCACCACTAGCTCTACTAAGGTAAAGCCTTTTTTTCTTTTTAGAAGATTGGGAGAAGTTTTATGAAGAATTCCCAAAAGAAAAGACTTAGAAAAGTTCCCAAAACTAGAAAAGGACCAAAGGGAATTGTGCTCCCCCGAAGTTTCTTTTTTCTCCATAAAATAAGTATGACCCCAGCCACAGCTCCTGTCAAGAATGCCAGATACAATGCTAAAATAATTTTAGGAAAACCTAAAACAATCCCCATTAAAAAAGACAGCTTTATATCTCCTCCTCCCATTCCCCAAAAAGAAAGCAGATACATAAAAATAGCCGCTCCTAGCCCGCAGAGAAGATAGTAGAGAAAGGCATGAGGACTAACTATTAAAATAAAAATTGAAGCCATTAAAACAGCGGGATAAATTATCTTGTCTGGAATTATCCCATATTTCAAATCAATAAAAAATGTAATTAGCAAAAAAGACGCAAGTAGCAGCCAGTACATCATCAAAAAAGAAAACTCACTTCCTAAATTTAGGAAAAAGACAGTAGACAGGAATAAAACTCCTGTAGAAACCTCTACAATGGGGTAGTAAAAACTTAAAGACTTCTTGCAATATCTGCATTTACCTTTAAGAAATAGAAAAGAAAAAACTGGTATTAAATCGTACCAAGCAATATCTTTATTGCAATTATCACAATGAGACCTTCCTTTAATAAAGCTTTCTCCGTTTTTTGTTCTATCTACAAAGACATTCAAGAAAGATCCCACGAAAAGTCCTAGAATAAAAATCAAAAGAGAAAAAATTAGCATGAGGTTATTCTACTGTGCACACCAATAGCAAGGTGTTGCTCCACCCGCAGATATGCAAGTTGTTCCAGCTGAACCGTCTTGAGCATATTTAGCTAATGGATCTTTTTGCCCTGATTTAGAGATTGGTTTATAGCAAGCAATAACGCTGTTTGGATCATCTGGAGTCTGTGGATTTGGGTTTGTTACAAATATCTTGCTCAATCCGTTAAATGTTGCAAATCCCTGCTTTAATTCTCCTTCATCTATTAAAGCTTTCATACAGCCAAGGTCAGTTGTGGTGGAATTATTGTTTAATTGCAAAAGGGAAATTTGAGTCAAAGTAGTTGTTGAATAACAATTTGTTCCTCCGTCTGCTGAATCAAACCATGGCATTGCATTGTGCGTTGTAAAGTATCTTATGTTTGAATTTAAAAATTCTACAGAGGCGTTTTTAACATTAGCATCCTGAGCTTTGTTCAACTGCTCAAAAGGGTCAATAGTTGCAACTAAAGCAGAAGCTAGAACACCCAAAATACCTATAACAACCAGAAGTTCTATGAGGGTAAAACCAGCATTTGATTTAAAACGTGTGAGCAGTCTTTTCATCTAGATATTATTAGTATAACCATATTTGAAAACATGTTGTCAAGTGGGAACAATTAATTACTGAATAGATGATATAAGACTATAAATTGGCGTGATAACAGAAATAATAAGAAAAGCAACGCCAACACCCAAAAATATCATGATTATAGGCTCCATTGCTGTAGTTAATGTTTTAACCTGCTGATCAACCTCTCGTTCAAAATACTCAGATGCCTTGATAAGAGAATCATCTAATTTTCCAGTCTGTTCTCCAATTCTAGTTAATTGGACAAGAAGCGGCGGAAAAAGTATAGAAGAAGACATAGCGTCTCCGACAGTAACTCCTTTTTCAACTTTTTTAGAAATATCAATAATTGCGTTTTTATAAAAAGTGTTATTTGCGCTTCCCGCAGTCTGAAGAAGAGCATCAACAACCAGCGTTCCTGTTCCAACCAAAAGCCCGAAAGTTCTGGAAAATTCTGCAAGTATAGTTTGTCTTATTAATTTTCCAAACACTGGAAGTTTTAAGACTGTAGCATCTATAAAAAGCTTCCCAGAAGGAGATTTTGCAAAACGTCTATACAAAGATATCGCAACAACTATCAAAAATATAACAAGCGGCCAAAAAACTATTATAAACTTTGACATATTAACAATAATTTGAGTAGGCAAGGGGAGTGGAATATTTAAATTCTCGTAGAGGACTGAAAGCTGAGGAATAACAAAGAGCATCATAATAATAACAACGACAACCATAAGAATAACAACAATAATAGGATACATAAGAGCGGATTTTATAGAACTTCTAAGTTTTGCTTGTTTTTCAAGATTATCTGCAAGCCGGAGAAGTGTTTTATCCAAAAGCCCTGATTCTTCTGCGGTTTTAATAATGGAAACATAGATTGAAGAAAACATAGCTGGATATTTTGCAATAGCCAGAGAAAAAGAAGACCCTCCTTCAATATCTGCAATAACGCCCTCCATGACTTCTAACATATAGACGCCTTGAACTTGCTGTTTTAGAATTTCAAGAGAACGCACGAGAGTAAGTCCGGAGGTAAGCATTGAAGACAATTGTCTTGTAAAGAAAATAAGATCTGCAGATTTTGATCCCTGAATAAAAGGAATCATTTCCATAATCTTGCTTTTGTCTTTTTTCTTTACTGTTATAGGAATAAGTTCCCGCGTTCTTAAATATACAACTGCCTCATTAACATCTTTTGCTTCTATAAGACCCAGGGAAACTTTTCCTTCCTTATCAATTGCTTTATAAGAAAGTCTCATGTTATCCCACCAACCTCAATAATTCTTCCTGATGAATTGCATAACTTTTTGCCATATCAAGACTAATGCTCCCAGCGAGCACAAGTTGCGCCAAAGATGCCTCAAGGGTAATCATTCCAACATCCGCTGAAGTCTGAATAACAGAATCAATAAGATGTGTTTTTCCTTCTCTTATGTTAGATGCAAGCGCTGGAGTTCCAATAAGAATTTCAACAGCAGGAACTCTTCCTCCGTTTATTTTTGGCAAAAGACGCTGTGAAATTACTCCTTTAAGAGTTGCAGCCAATTGCGCTCTAATCTGAGGCTGCTGATATGCCGGAAAAGAATCAATCATTCTGTCAATTGTTTGAGATGCAGAATTTGTATGAAGCGTTGAAAAAACCAAATGTCCTGTTTCAGCAACCGTAATAGCGGAAGATATTGTTTCTGGATCTCTCATTTCCCCAACTAAAACTACATCCGGATCTTCACGCAGTGCAGACTTTAAAGCAAGTGTCCAGGAATGAGTGTCAGAGCCCATTTCACGCTGAGAAATTATACTTTTTCCGTTTGGATAAATATATTCAATTGGATCTTCAATAGTTAATATATTTGTTGCACGAGTTAGATTTATTTCATTTATGATTGCAGCTAAAGTACTGGATTTTCCGTGTCCCGTAGGACCTGTTACTAAAACAAATCCCTGACGCAAAGATGCAAAGTTGTGTGCAATTTTTGGAAGTCCCAAATCTTCAATTGTTTTAATAACAGGAGGCAAAAATCTAAAAGCTCCGCTTGCTAGGCCTCTTTGATAATAAAGGTTTACCCTAAATCTTCCTTTATCTCCATAAACTCCTCCGCCAAAACCAAAAGAAAAGTCTAGCTCCTTATTTGCAAGAAAAAGTTGCTTTTGGGTAGGGGAGAGAAGTGAAAAAATCATTTGCTCAATCTGTTCCTTAGAGAGAGCGGGATAATTTGGAACATAAACTAGCGCGCCGTCAATCCTTATAGCAGGAGGGATTCCAGCTAGAAGATGCAAATCTGATGAATTGTTTTGAATTGTAAATTGCAACAACTGTTGTATGTTTGTATCCATATTTTATTCCTGAGCAACTCTAAGAACTTCTTCCGGAGTTGTTATTCCTTGCAAAACTTTAAGAAAACCGTCCTGCATCATTGTTATCATTCCCTCCGCTACAGCTTCTTTCTGAATTACCTGACTATCTTGTTTTTCAAGAACTAAAGTTGCAACTTTTGAGCTAACAGGAAGTACTTCAAAAATACCAATTCTGCCAAAATATCCTGAATTGCCACATTGATCGCATCCTTTTCCTTTATAAATTTTAATATCCGGGGTGGAAGGAAAAAGATTGCCAAGTACATTTTTTAATTCCTCTAAAATCTGTGGAGGAGGACTATATGCTTCTTTACAAGTAGGACATACTTTTCTAACAATTCTTTGTCCCAAAATTGCATTCATCGTTGAAGACAAAAGAAAATTTTCAGCACCCAAATCAATAAGACGGGGCAGAGCTCCTGCTGCATCTGAAGTATGGAGAGTTGAAAAGACTAAATGTCCTGTAAGTGCGGCTTGAATAGCCAAGTCCGTTGTTTCTTGATCTCTAATTTCACCAACCAGAATAATGTTTGGGTCTTGTCTTAAAAATGCCCTAAGTCCCGTTGCAAAAGTAAGCCCAACACCAGGATTTATTTGAACTTGATTAATACCTTGAATTTGATACTCAACAGGGTCTTCCAAAGTCATAATATTAACACGCGTTGTGTTAAGTTTTGCCAAAACTGCATACAAAGTTGTGGTTTTTCCAGAACCTGTCGGACCACAAACAATAATTATTCCGTGGGGCCTAAGCATTGATGTTTCAAGACTTTTAAGAGCAGGTCCATTAAGCCCTAAATCTTCCAAAGTTGGAATTCCTCCAGATTTTCTAAGAAGCCTCATAACTATTTTTTCTCCATAAACATTTGGAATAGAAGATACACGAAGATCAACTTCATCTTTTTCTACTTTAAAATTGAAACGGCCGTCCTGAGGAGTTCTGTGTTCATCTATTTTCATGTCGGAAAGAATCTTTATTCTTGAAATAACAGCCTCTTGTACATTTTTTGGCAAAGATAATTTGTCATATAAAATTCCATCAATTCTATAACGCACCCTAATTCTGTCTTCCTGAGGTTCTATGTGTACATCTGATGCGCGGCTTGTTACTGCATACTCAAGAATAGTTGCAACTATCTTTGCAATTGGAGCTTCTTTTATAATCTGCGCAATTTGCGTACTGTCAACAGTACGGGTCTTATTAAAATCTTCAGTTTCTTTAAGAGCTGCTCCAACTTCACCGACTAGTTCTTGCCTATACTGTTGGTTTATAGCCCTTACAACTTCAGCAGGAATTGCCGCAAAAGTTTTAATCGTGAGCCCTGTTTTTTGGCTTACAAATTCAACAGCTGACAAATCTACAGGATTTGCCATTGCAACAGATAGAACTTTTGTGTTGTCGTCATAGAAAAAGGGGATTAGGGAAAATCTTTCCGCAACGGCGCGAGGAACAAAACTCAAGGCCTGAGGAGAAAAAGAAGCAGAATCTAAAGACACAAAGGGAATTCCTAAAAGCTTAGCCTTTGCCTCTGTAATTTTATCTTCCGTAACAAAATTAGATGCTTTAATTATCTCTTCTTCAGAAACTCCCTGGCTTGCGCTTTTAACCTTTATTTCGTTATACTGCTCTTGAGTTATAGCATGAGACGCAAGGAGAGCATCGCTTAAAGTCTGATTATTATTAATGGTTTGAACATCGGGCATTGCATTTATCATAGCTAGAAGCAACTCAAAATGTCAACACATGCAAAGCATAATAATTGTTTCTAAAAATCAGGAAAAAGTGCGTGAAGAAATCAAAAAGATTTCAAGCCTGGAAAAAGTTAATCCAATAGACGAAGACATTAATAATTTTGAAAAAGCTGTTGGAATACAAGACATAATTGAAATTCAAAAAAGATTATTTCTTAAACCGATAAAAAGTCCAATTAAGATAATTCTGATAAATACAACAAATAGTTTAACTACCCAAGCTCAAAATTCTCTTTTAAAAATTTTAGAAGAGCCTCCTGAAAATACATTAATAATTATAACTATCGATAACAAAAATTCTTTATTGCCAACTGTAATATCACGATGCAAAATTATTGAAATAAAAGAAAAAAATAAACTAGATAAAGATGACTTACAA
>CAYYAC010000001.1:0-38127 GCA_964469995.1 uncultured Gammaproteobacteria bacterium | reverse complement strand
AAGCCCATGTATTTCATCTAATACAATGTCGAATTCATTTCTATGTTTTATATAGTATAAAAAAGCTTTGAAATGTACAGATTGGTGGAGATATCTAGCATCAGGATTTCCTTTTCTTACAATTCTCACCCCGTCTATCGTTTCCTTTTCTAGTGAGTTTTTGAAAGCAGAAGAAAATTGAGTAACGCTGTTTCCTAATTTAACCCATCTCTTTGCCATCTCATGGGTTAGAACTTCTGCGCCTCCGGAGCTAGTATTATTTATATCTCTCCAATTAAGAATTAGAATCCTTTGCGACATTTTGATAGTATAACAAAAGGCTAATAAGAAGTAAAAATGAAGCAACAATCAAATCATTTATAACCTCTGTTATGCTTGCATGATACAAGACAATTAGAATAGACTCCAACACTGCTCCAATTGTTGTAAATATAAAAACATTTGTCTTTCCTAATGAAAGATAGAAGCTATTAAGGAGGAAACACATTGCATAAAGCATTATAAAAACAGAAAAGGGACCAAGTAGATTAAGCAGGGGAAGATATATTTTCCCAGGAGAAAGGACAGATAGTACAACTTGCGGAAATGCAAAATAGAAAGCACTTAGAATTATTGCCGGAAAACCTACGAGAAAGATAGACAAAAGAAGAGTTCCTATAATTTTTTCTCTTCTTTCCTTCTTTTGAGCTATAACAGGAAAAAGTACTGAAGAAATCGGAGAAACAAGATAAAATATAGATCTACCCATTAAAGACAGTGCTGCATATTGCCCTGCAACCGTAGGATTAAAATAGTGTTTAACCAAAATTATATCTGCAGATATTAATGCAGTTATTCCAATATTGGAAAGCAAAACGGGAAATGCATATGAATATGCTTTTTTATGCAAAGAAGATAATGTAAAACCGTCTTCAACTTTATGTTTTAAAAATTTATAAAGAGGAATTATTGCAAATATATATCCCAGTACTGCAGAAAGTAAAAATGCAGATATTGCGCCAAAAACCCTATACCCCAAAAATATAAATAACATTCCAAACAGAAGCTTAACAAGAGACGATGCTATATTTATAAAAGAGAAATAATTAAATTTTAAAAGTCCCTGCAGTATTCCGGTAGTAACGGCAAGTAGAAATGAAAAAAATAAGGTTAAGATTGTTAGTAGAATAAGTCCAATAGAGTTTATATTTAAAAATCCTGCTATTTCCCCAGAACCTAGAGCTAAAACAACACAAACAGCAAATGACATAATTCCTACCCAAATAGTTCCTGAAATAAACAATGAACCAATAGCTTTTTCTCTCTTTTGCCCAACTAAAGATGCGGTAAATTTTGAAAAAATCATTATTATGACTATTGAGAATACAGAAAAAATATTGAAGATAGAAATTAAAGAAGAAAATGTACCATAGTCAGCAACTGGTAATGTCCTTATTAAGGCCAGATTAAATAAATAGTTAAATACGCTCGCAGCCATTGAACCCACAAAAATAACTGTGCTGCCAAATATAAGAGGGTGTTTGGCAAGTTTTATTATATTTTCTTTCATTTATTTCTTTTGTAAAAATGTGTTATTTTCAGACGATAGAAAACAGCAAATGTATCCCAAAGCATAAGAAAAATTATATACCAAAAATTTGAAGAAGTTATGCTGCTGTCCTTGTTGAAATTAAGCTTTATTGGCCCCTCATAAATCCTGTCAAAGCCCAAAAATCTTGCAACAGCTAAAACCTCAACATCAAAAGCAAAGGCTTTTATAATTATTCTAGGAAATACTGCCCTTGCTACTTCTTTTCTAAAAAATTTGACTCCGACTTGAGTATCTCTAATGCTGAAACCAAACATGAGCTCTGTGAGAGATCTATAACCCCAAGTTAAAATTCTTCTTATTGCCGGATACTCTACTTTTGACTCTGGATGTAATTTGCTTCCAACCATAATATCTGCATTTTTCCATATCATTGAGTCAATAAGAATTGCTATCCCTGTCGCGTCAATGTCCATCCCTGCATCTATAAAACCTACTATGTCTCCTTTAGTTTTTGCCATTCCATACTTAACCGCATATCCTTTTCCCTGATTTTTCTCATAACCTAGCACTTTTATTTTGTTATTTTTTATTTTCTTCGCATTCTCAAGTGTTTTATCAACAAAACCATCAACCACAACAATTATTTCATAATCAAAAGGTAAGGATTTCAGTATCGCATCAAGATTTTCCAAATCTTTAACAATAGTCTTTTCTTGCTTATACGCAGGCACAACAAGAGATAAAAATTTAATGTTGCGCATTTTAAGAAGATAAATCCGTTATTTTTTTTCTAACTTCGTCCCAGGAAAATAATGCTCCATCTTCCATTTTTACTTGAGCCTTATCATATGCAACCCTGAGTTCTTCTGCGGGATTGTAAACCGCTGTAGGAAAATTCAAAAGAGTTGCGGGTGTTTCAGAAACTACCATAAATCCATGCAAAGTATTTTTTGGAATAAGTAGAATATATGGACTCTCATCTGACTTCATGTGAAATAAGTTTAAAATTCCGTTTGTTTTTGATCCCTCTCTAGTATCTGCTACAGCAACGACAATTTCCCCGCTTATAACAATAAATCTGTCTTCCTGAACCGTTGGATGGCAATGCCACACATCTTCGTCCCTTGCAAGACCAGGAGGCGTTACTGAATAATATTGCATTGCAAATTCCCTTCCCTCTCCGTATATAACAGGCCAGTCTTTTCTTAGTGTTTCAACTAGAATACCTGATTCATCCTTATTTATCTTAAGGGGGTGCATTACAATGCCGTCTATTATTGTTTTAGAATCTTTATTATCCAATGTTATAAATTCCATAACCTTAGTATAGCAAATATTATTACGCTATAAAATAGCCCTGAAGAAAATATGCAGCAAGTACTGAAAGCAACGCCGTAGAACACAAAACTAGGGCTATCCTAATTTTTTTATTGCCTATTCCTCCCAAAATGATAAAAACGGGAAAACCTGCTAAGACATACCTAGGCTCAGATGATAATGTTCCGGTTAATGTAGGTCCCAAAATTGCTAAACAACTAAATACAAAATAAGACAATCTTATTTTTCTGAAATTAACCAATAAAACTCCAACAAATAGAACAAATATAGAAATCTCCAAAACAGCAATTAAAAAATCGTGAGTTAGGGGTGATACTGTCGTAAAAATTTTAAAATATCTGAACATTACTTGCGGCAAAAGTATTATTTGCCCTCCGCTTCTTCCTACACCATACGCAGGAAACGCATGTATGAAATACAATGGATCTGCCCACCTGCTCCAAAGATAATAAGAATAAGAAGCAAATCCTAGCATTGATACAAAACTCAAAAATATAGAATCATAAATCAACTTAAATGGATTAATTCTCTTACCCCTTGCATATAAATAAAACTCTATTAGAATTGCTGGAAGTATAAATATACCAACTAATCTAGTGCCTGAAGCCAATCCTGCAAATACAGCTGCTATTAGAAAATTTTCTTTCCTTGCAAAATAAAATGACAAAAACAAAAACAACAAAAATAAAGATTCCGTATAGATACTAAAAAGAAAAAAACTAGTAGGAAATAACAATAAGAACACCAAACTCCATTTAGCTACATTTTTCGAAAAATCCAAATTTACTAATTTGAAAAAAACAAAAAGTGACATAAAAAGACTTGTGTAAGTAATTATAAAACCCGAAAAGACATAATCTCTAGTAAAAATAGCGAAGATTTTTACAGCAAGGGGAAATATTGGAAAAAATGCCTGCTCGAAAGTGGAATATCCCCATTGAGCTATATTCAGGTAATGAACTCCGTCTAAATTTGCCCATCTAGTAGGTCCTAGAAATCCCAAATGTTTAACAATGCTATATGAAAAAAATTCAGAAACAAAAATAACTATTCTAGCAAGGAGAAAAACCTTAAAAATAAATAGTAAATTCTGTTTATTTGAGAAGAGCCACTTTTTCATATGATTCCATGGTTTCTTTCACAGCTTTCTCCCAAGAAAACTTGGCAGATTGAACTCTACCTTTTTCTGATAATTTTTTTTGCAAATCTGAATCTAAAAAAACTTTTTTAATGCCCCGAGCAATACTATCTACGCTACTGGCATCAACATATTCTGCTGCACTACCAGCTATTTCTTCTATAGAACCTTCTTTTGACACAACAACAGGACAGCCGCAATTCATTGCTTCCAGAATTGGCAGTCCAAATCCTTCATATAAAGATGGCATGACAAGAACTGTGGCTAAATTATATATAGAAACAAGATCATCCGTTGGAACAAATCCCAAAGGGGAAATATTCTTACTAGTTTTTATAAAATCCTGAATCATAGTCAAATCTCTATTCCAAGGATTTTTTCTATCAAAAGATTCATCAGCGATAGTTTTGCCTACCACAACAAAAGGAAGATTTTCTCTACCAATTGCTTTAAAAAGTGCAGGCAGGTTTTTATTCCAAGTAGCATCTCCAACATACAAAACAAATTTATCAGGAAGATTATACTTTGTTTTTATAATGTCCAAATTCTTTTTATCTTCAATCTGTCTAAATTCTTCTCCTGCAGATAAATATATTACTTTTATCTTTTCTTTTTTTATTCCCGTAAAATTAGCAATATCCTTCTTTGAACATTCAGAATCCGTAATAATTAAACTTGCTTTTTTTAACTTACGTTTCTGAAGAAACCATTTAAGTTTGCCTTTAATTCCAGGAGGAAAATGTTCAGGAAATACCAAAGGGGTTAAATCATGAACAGTTACCAAGAATTTATTTTTGTTCACAAGGGGTAAGGTTAAAAAAAATGGCTCAAAGTATGGATAATGAACGACACTTACATCATTGGGGACAGATTCTTCGTTTGTAAAAAATACATAATCATTGTTTGGGAAAAACTTCTTTAAAGATTTATTTAAATTTTCCAAATAAAAACCAGACCCTCTTATGCTGTGTTTTAAAAAATTTCCTGTCTTAAGGGGAGATATGTCAATTGCTATGCGCATTTTGCTTATATTATCTTACTATGAAAACTTTAAAAATGTCCCTAACTCCTCCGGGATCTTTAAAAGATTCTATAAATTTTTGATTTGAAAAATTTGTTGAATTTGTAATTATCATAGAGTCTTTAGGAAAAAATGCAGAGGGAGTACTAATCTCGCTTAGATTAAAATCTCCAAAATACATATTATCAATTTTTATTACATCTATGCCTTTATACATAGTTTTATTTCCAACTGCTCTCTGGTAATAAGTTGGGTCTACTTTATAAAAATAGGCATAAGTTGTCGCCCATGGCTGTCCCCCATCTACGAAAACGTTCGCATAGTTACTTTTGTTTTTCTCTACGTATAGTATCGCGCTATTTTGCTGTTTTGCCCAATACTCGGATGCATAAACTGGATAATCAAAAAAATATGTAAAAAGATAAGAACAAACATATATTAAAGAAAAAAGAATAAAGAGTGCTCCAACTGGATATTTAACAATGTCTTTACTTTTTCTTAAAATTTTAACAAACCACACTATTCCAAGTGATGAAAAAAGTATGGGAACAGGCAGTACATGAACTGAACGATATACAAAATTACCAGTTGCTGTTACTGCTCCTGGAAGAGCCCCAATAAGCATCCAGCCTAAAAGAAAAAATCCAAGCTTAGTATTCTTTTTGAAAGCAAGATACATTCCAATAAAAAAGAATGGAAGCTCAAAGAGATAAAATTCGCCATGATTTCCTACAGAATGCTGAAGATTTCCGCTTCCATTAACAAAAAGCCAATTTACGGAAAAGATAGTAGAATAGCTTGTCTCGAGTCTTTTAAGAGAAACAGAGAATTTATTATGAAAAATTGAACTCTCCCACAATGGCGCAGTTGTCAGAGTTCTTTCTATATCTACATTTTCCGAAACGGAACCAAAAATGGATTCATTTTTATAATCAGAAACGCTTCCAAAGAATATAGACAAATAAAATATGGCAAATATGACTGCTGATATAGATATTGCTTTTCTGAATTTTTTTATTTTATCCCAGTAAAAATATACAAGCAATGGAATAAACAATGGCAAGAATACCTTTGGAGCATCATACGAATATAACGACAAACCAAACACAAGAGAAGACAGAAAAAGAAGATATTTGTTTTTATCGGAATACAGAAAAAATGTTATCCCAGAAAGCACGGTAAAAAGAGAAATAGATTCCCCTAATGCCTGCCTTGAAATATGTATCGCCCAAGGATTAAGAGCAAAAAGAAGTGCTGCAATCAAAGAAAGATAATAAGAGCCAAATAATTTTCTTGAAACAAGAAATACAAGAAATACAGAAATGATACCAAAAGCTGCAGACGGAAATCTGACAACGGAAATGCTAAGTCCAAAAAAATTAACCAGTGGCATTAACACATAGCTATAAATAGGAGGATACGTTCCTCCTGTATTTGTGTCTGTTAAGCCAAACACGTTAAATTTTCCGCTAAGATCTACTCCTGTTTTTAAAAGACTGAAAACTGTATACCCCTGATTTGCCTCATCCGCATGAACTCCAGAAGGAACGCTACCAAGCTGCCATAATCTTAAAAAAGATGCCAAAAGAATAACAAAAAACAACAATATATATTTTTTATTCATGCTTACCTTTTATTCTAGCAGACCACATGAGACTAAGTAAAACAGCACATGAAAATATAGAAATAATAATAGATATTTTCCTAATAAACGTATCCTCTAACTTTACCTCAAGAAAATGTTTTCCCGAAGGAAGACTAAAAGAAAAAAGACCTTCTTTTGTTATTTTTGTATTTACTTTTTTACCATCAATATATGCATTCCAACCAGGAAAATATGCAGTGTTTACAATTATATTCGAGCTACGAAGAGAATTAGTTCTTGCTATATAATCTGATGTTGAAATCTTGGAGAAATTAACTGTCACAGACTTGTCAGATTCAGAAAATTTTTGAGTTTTTTTGTCCTGACCTGCAAACCAAACTGTATTAAATGCATTCCCCGGACTGTTTGTACCATCTATAAAATTAGAATGTGTTTCATAGTAAACATCTGTTCTATCTAAATAATAGGCAGGCTTTGAATAACCAATACCTAAGAGAACGGATAAAATAATTAAAAATAATCCTACAAATTTACCTAGTTTTTTAAATCTGATAACTGACCCTGCCAAAAAAGAACAAATTATTATTTCAAGACTTAAAAGTCTCCATGGAAATTGAAAATAATTAAGAAGTGGAATATGCTGCCATAAAAAAAGAGAAGGGGCGAGCATCAAAAAAATAACTACAAAGGATGAGATTATAAAAAATAAATTCACAATTTTATTATCTTTCTTAATAAAAAAGAAACCCACGATACCGAGAACTATAGAGCATAAATTCGCTATGCCGATTTGAAAAGAAATCTCATCTTGTATACCCGCACCGGAAAAACCAGATCCCCAGGTTGGAATTATAAGCTGATAAAACATTGGGAAATTACTTGCAACATCAAAAATCTCCAGTCCTAAAACAAATTTTTTCTCCAAAAGCGCTGGAAGCCAAAAAACAGATGATGCACAAAGACCAAGCAGTAAAATTCCACTACACTCAAGAATAAATTTCCTTCTGTCTTTGCTTTGAAAAATGAAACATAGAACATAAAGAAACAAAAAAACAGAAAACATTAATGCCAAAATATTATGAGAGAGTATAAGCAAAGCAAAAAGTAAAGAAGATATGGGAAAAAATATTTTATTCCTGGTTTTTATAAAAACTGTTATTGACCAAAGTAATGCAGGAAAAATTGCAAGAGCTAAACATTCACCAACAGAACCTCGAATATATATATCTACAAATCTATAAGGAGAAAATGTAAAAACAATTGCAGAGACCATTCCTCCAAATTCTCCCCAAAATTGCTTTGCCCAAAGGTAAAAAAATATCCCTCCAACTACAAGAGAGAGAAACATTTCAATTTTGAAAGCATCAATAAAAGACATTCCAATAACATGGAATAAAACTGCAATGTAATTTGGAAGAGGATATACATAATTAAAAAGAGGAAGTCCAAACCCGTTATTTAAGTCTGGAGCCCATCTTGGATACAGATTTCCATCCATAAATGCTTTATTAAATTCATAGAATCTGACAACGTGGTATTCCCCATCATGAGTTGGCACAAGCCCTGGATGCAAAAGAGCAAAACCTGCAAAAGCTGCGAGAAGTGAAATAATTATTAGAGATAAGACTTTTTTAACCATAATTTTTCAGAAATAAAAATATAAACGAGCGCAACAACAGGGGGCACAAAAGTAACAACAATTTTAATAAAAGGTGTTGGAGAAAAATAAGTACCAAGGAGCATGAAGGGAATGTATCTTAAAAGAAGAGAAAAAGAAAAAACTCCAGAAAGAATCAGCAAATTCTTATTCTTTGGCAAAAGACAAGAAAAAGTTAAAAACCATAAGGCGTACCATGGATATATTTCTTCTCTAATTGGAGCTAGAAAAAAAGGGACTATCATAGCAACTGAAGATAAAAGATAAACTTTATTCCAATTTACGTATTTTTTATTAAGATACGAAACCAATACATAAGAAAAAATGGGAAGCAAGAATAAGGTAGCGTATTTCACAAAAATAGACATAAAAAGGATTATAAATGATAAAAAGATTTTCTTTTTGGATAAGAAAAAAAGAGCAGAAATTGCCAAAAACATCATAAAAATATCATTGTGTCCACTTAGCAAAACCTCTATAGCTACTAAAGGATTTAAAGCAAAAATTACAACAGATAAAATATTCTTTGTTATTTTAAAAATTAGCCAAGAGGTCAAAAAATAAAATACAACTGATACAATTTTGAAGCTAAAAAGAGTGATTATAAAATTTCCAAACCCTAAGAAATATGGCAAGGCGGTAAACAGAATCCACGTAGGCCCATATAACGCTATTTTATTTGCTCCATGCGCAAATGCTAAAAGAGGCTCCCTAGCAAGCTGAACAGGCATAACAACATAAGGATTTTCATGATAAAAATAAGCAACCTTCGCAGTGAGAATATAGTTAAAGATATCAAAAGAAAGCATTGCGGGGTAGGCTAAAAAAAGTATAATCCCAGTTATAATAAGCAGAAATTTGATGTCTTTTTTTGTAAATTTATTATCTATTGTCTGTTTTATAAAAATGCCATAAAAAATAAAGAATATTATAATTAAAAGAGAGTATATTAACGTTGTCTCTATTCTATGATTAAAAATAAATTCAGAATAAAGATTTTTTAGATAATTTAAATTGGGATCTATGAAAAGATAAGAAAAAAAAGTTAAGGATAACAAGAACAGCGAATAAGACAAAAATAACACTTTTTTCATAAGTAACTCTTTCTTATTTTAATTGAATTTTCTATAGAAGATTTCAAATTCAAAACAGATGCAGAAGCATTCTCAGGCTGCCATGTAAAATTAGACGGAACCTCATCTCCAATCTTTATCAAAACTTCTATGTGTTTTTCAGAAGCAGATTTTAAAAGTTTTAAGTTTTCAGATATATCTTTTCCTTCTTTTCTTGCTTTATCTAAGTTTGGAAGAGTTTGATTAAAAAATAAATCAGATTTTTGCAAAGCATTATAGCCTAATAAATACTGGTTATATTCAAAAAGCGTTTTTGCTTCAACCAAATATTTATCTGATTGTTTAAGATTATATGTAAATTGGCCAAAGTTTCCAAAATACCAATACTTAGATAAGGTTTCTAACAAAAGATGGGGCTTGTAAGAGAAACTTCCCGGCATGGAAGAAGGATAAGGAAGTACATAAGAAGATTTAGCGTTGCTTGATGCTGAAGAGTAAAGAAAAATAAATAGGAAGGCAAAAATTATAAGCAATTTTTGTTTCATTGTTTTTGTCCGGAGTGCCATTTCCATGCAGTATTAACTATTGTCTCAAGGTCAGAATATTTAGGAGAGAAACCCAGTTGATCTTTAATAAGTGTTGAGTCTGCAATTAAAACATTTGCATCCCCAGGCCTCCTGTTTTCTTCTTTAATTTCAAAGTCAATTCCTGATACTTTTTTAATCATTTCCAAAATTTCTCTATTTGAATATCCATTTCCAGTACCGACATTATAGAAATATGCGCCCTTATCTTTTTTCATCTTTTCTATTGCAAGGACATGAGCTTCAACTAAGTCTAAAACATGAATATAATCTCTAACGCATGTACCGTCTTTCGTATCATAGTCATTTCCAAAAAGAGAAAAAGGCTTATTTTCCAATGCTGCTTTTATTGCATTTGGAATTATGTGGGTTTCGGGATTATGATTTTCTCCTAACGTCCCATCAAGCGCTGCCCCTGCCGCATTAAAATATCTAAGAGCAGTAAAAGATAAGCCGTGAGTTTTATTAAACCAGCTAAGTATTTTTTCTACCATAAGTTTTGATTCACCATATGGATTTGTTGGATTTTTTTCGTGATCTTCTTTTATAGGAACTTGAATTGGATTTCCATAAACTCCAGCGGTAGACGAAAAAATGAAATTATCCAAATTATTTTCCTTGGCTTGGTTTATAAGATTCAATGATCCAAAAACATTATTATTAAAATATTCAAAAGGCTTCTCTACTGACTCTCCCATTGAGATATACCCCGCAAAATGAACAATAGCATCAAATTTATTTTCTAAAAAAACACTTGAAAGAAAATTTTTATCAAGAAGATCTCCCACTAGAAGAGCGGCTCTGCTGTCTATTGCTTCTTTATGCCCCCTAGATAAATTATCTATTATAAAAACCTCATCTCCTCTTTCTAGAAGACGTTTTACCATAAAACTTCCAATATACCCCGCTCCGCCTGTTACTAAAATTTTCATAATGCTAAATACTTTATATATGATACAGGAAATCTAAGAGCTGAGAAAGCAGAAAATACAAACCCCTGCCAGCCGTCCATAAAGCCCTTATGTCTTCCATAGGTCAAAAGAAACCACCAAGTAGGGAGAATAAATAAGTGTTTCACGGCAATTATAGGGTTGTACCATTTTATTCCAGCGTCTTTTAGCTGTTTTGCTGCAAATGCTGTATATCTTTGCCATCTCTTGAAATACCTTCCGAACTCTGGGTCAGCCATATGAATTAAAGGATTTTTTAAATATCCTAATTCTCCTTCGACTACTGCTTGCTCATGTACATCTTTTTGAGGAAGCCTGCCTTTGCCATTCCTATAAAGCCTCAAAGTATAGTCAGGATATTGTCCTCCCTTCATTAAAAATCTTCCTAAAAACCAATTCTTCCTAGGAAGCCAGTACCCATTAAGCTTTGCGTCATTAATTTTTGATTTTATTTCAGATTGTAATTCCGGAGAAACTCTTTCATCTGCATCAAGCTGCAATATCCAATCACAAGCTGCCATATCTATTGCCTTCTGTTTATTTATGTGGAAATTTTGAAGATTTTCTACAATTTTAACCCTAGCTTTATATCTTTTTGCTATCTCAACTGTATTATCACTTGAAGTTCCATCTACAATGACTATTTCATCTGCAAAATTCTTTACAGAATCCAGACAAGCAGGAAGATTTTTCTCTTCATTATATGTTGCTAAAACTACAGAAATTTTCGCCATAATTTAATGCTCCAGATATTATAAATCAAAATCATGAAAAGTGAACCAGCACTTATCAAATCTGAAATAAATCTGAGCCTTGTTTCAGTATATACTACATCAACACTATGCTTTCCTCTTTCTACAAAAAAGGTAATAACTCCTCTGTTTACTCCGCTTTGAAATTCAATTGGAACTGTTTTTCCATCTACTCTTACTTCCCACCCAGGAAAATAAACAGTATTTTCTCTGAGCTGAACTTTGTCTAAAGCTTCTATTTTATATGAATGCAAAGTAGATCTTCTTAAAGTTTCCACTACAGTTCCCTTTCCTCCTATTACTTCCATTGGAACAATCGGCCTTTTCTCCATAAATCTTATTGACCAAATTGGAGAACTTTCTCCTGTGTCTGTTGTTGAATTATAAATACCGGTAAAAAATTGCTCTGGCTTCTGAGAATAACCGCTTGCGTGCCAATAATCTTTATTCAAAAGCAAAAACAAAATAATAAAAAGTACAATTGCATATTTTTGAATTTTGTTTGGCATTTTAGAATAAACTAAAGCTGCAATAAAAGAAGAAGAAAAAACAATTATTCCAAGAAACCTCCAGGGAAATTGAAAGTTTTGTAAAATAATAAATCTGCTCCATATAAAATTAGACTGAGGAAACATTATAAAAGTCGCAAGAAGTAAATAAATTATTAAAGAATATAAAATAATCAAATCTTTATTTTTTTTCAATTTAAGATATATGACAACAAACGGAGAGATAATTATAAATAACCATTGCATAATTCCATACTGAACAGTGAATTGACCAGATATTCCATAATTCCATGGTCCATAAAAAATTGACTCAAGATTAACAAAGTTTGCAAGATATCCGCCCTTTGTGACAATATTTCTTAACGTATATTTTGCTTCTAGAAGTCCAGGTATCCAAAAAAATGCAGACAATCCAAGTCCAAGAACAACACTAAAAGCAAAGTTTAGAAAATATCTTTTCTTTTCTTTTGTATAAAAACCAATAAACAATCCATAAAAAACAATAAAGGGCATAAAAATCAAACTTATAGCGTTATGGGAAAGTATTAGTAAGGCGATTCCGGATGCTACTGCTAAAATATAGTGAGCTTTTACTTTCCTGCTAAGCTTAAGAATAAAATATAGGGCAAATGGCATAAAAGCAAAGGCAAGATTTTCACCGATATCACCTCTTACATAAAGATCAACCAATCTATAAGGCGCGAGCATATACAAAATACTTCCTACCAAAGATGCTTCAGGTCCTAGAAATTCAGCTAGCCAGACAAACATAAAAATTCCGGATAAAATAATTCCAAGACCAAATACAAATTTAACCGAATCTATCAAAGAAAAACCTACAAAATGGAAGAAAGAAGCAGTATATGATGGCAAGGGATAAAGAAATTCTAAAATTGGATGACCATACCCCCAATTTAGATTCCCTGCCCATCTTGGAATAATATTTCCCTCTGCTAAGGATGTATAAAAATTTGCAATTCTAGCAACATGATCCTGACCATCATGAGTTATGGGAAGACCTGCGTGGAATAAATCTAGGATAACCATAAATCCTAATAGTAAAACTAGAATAAAAAATAATTTTGATTTCATTTTTTCCATATTACTTCTATTACCCCCTGGTTATTAAGATTTGCAAATATCTTTAGTGCTTTTTCCCCTTTTGGAATAGATGAAGTATTTGCAATAAATAAAGTATTCTTTGCATATTTATCATTTGACCAATTTAAAGCTCTGAATTCAAAATTTGAAAATCTGTGAGTTGCTTCAAATCCAGCGGATTTTGTACCTCCCTGCTTCTGATATAAAATTGGGTCATACTTAGAATAGAATAGCAGAAACATATAAGATTGGTTTAAGTTTTTTCTATTAGAGATTACAATCTTTTTGTATTTATCTTCATTCTTAATTATAAAACCCATTGCGTTTGAAATTGCATATTGAAAAGAGGAAGAATTTTGCTTTGGAAACTCAATAAAATATTGATTTATGAGGAATACGATACTTGAAACCATTACTCCAATAGTTAAAGAAAAAATGGTTTTTCTTGTAGAATCTTTCTTAGCTAAGCTTATCAAATACAAAAGACCAAGAGAGGAAATTATTTGAAAGGTAGGAAGTACAATATAAAATCTCATTGCCTGCGGAGCACCTGTTGATATAGAACTAGCAACGGGGGAAATAAGTATCCATACTCCAATTAAGATTTTTATTTTTTTATCAAAATTTCCAAAAAATAAATATGCAATTCCTATTAACATTAATGGAATTTCAAACAAGAACATAAGTCCCATTCCAGGAACTTTAAAATCTTCCAATCCATAATTTGAAAAAAGCCACAAGGGATTAAAGTGTGAAATATAATTCCCAATAAAAATTTCTGACGTTATTATCCTATTATTATTAATAAGCTCCGCTATGAAATTTTTATCATTCCTTGCCTTGAGTCTTTCTGTTGCAGCCTGTACATATTCTGCTCTTGTAATATCAAACGCAGTTGTACCCTTAAGCCTTATGAGGCCGTTTGGAGAAAGTGTCTCTTTCAAGACAGGTATTAAAATAATAAAACCCAGAATAAATGCAAAAATTATATCTTTTTTTCTTTTTAGAAGCTCTCTCCTAAACAGCAGTGCAAGCAGTATAACAATAGAGGGAATAAATATTTTTTCAGATTGATATGCATAAAAAGATAAAGCAAAAAATAAAGAAGCAAGATAGATATTAATTCTACCTAAGGTATTTTTGAATTTTAAAAAGAAGAATACAGATAAAATACCAAATGCAAATCCTGCATTGGCTTCATGTCCTAGCCGGGAAATATAAATACTCCAAGGAGAAATAGCAAGAAAAAAAGATGATAAAAGAGCAAGATAATCTCTGTATTTATATTTGATAAAAAGCTCCATTATCAAAAAATAGGTACCAAGAACAGAGATTGTTCCCAAAATAACTGAAGGAAGTCTTACGGACAAAATGCCCAGTCCCAAAAGTTTAACAAACGGCAAAACTAAATAGACATAGAGCGCAGGCCTCCAATCATCATATGCCCTAAGAAGAATAGGAAATTTGTATCCATACTCGTCTGCTCCTGTATTTAGAATTGAATAGGCATTCCACCCGATAGTTGCTTCATCTAATGAAGCGCTGGGAGGTACGCTGGAGATTTGATATAACCTAAAAACAAAAGCAATTAAAACTATTAAAAGCAAATATAAAGAGATTTTACTCATTTTACCTCAACAAGTTTCATTGCTCCTTCTCCATTTGGATAATTGACACTAGAAATAGAGCTGACAGAGCCAGAAAAATCATCTGGGCGTCCAATAAACAAAGTGTTTGACAATTTTTGATCTTCCCGCCATTTTATTGGTCTAAATTCAAAATTAGAGAAAGAATGATTCTCTCTAAAACCACCCGAAGCATTAATGCTTTCAGTTTGATAAAGCTTAGGAGAATATTTCATGTAAAAAAGAAAAAACATGTACGATTGGTCCATTGGAGCTTGGTTTGACACTATAATCTTTTTATAATTTTTCGATATTTTTTGTATCTTTGGCACAATCTTCTCATATCCATATTGCCAATCCTTAGCATTAAAATAATTCTGCTGAATAAAATATTGATCTAAGAAATATAAAAAATTAAACCCAAATATAAAAATAAATATGATGAAAAGAATAGGATAATATTTAAATCTTTTTATAAAAATTACCGAAATAACTATTCCTATTGCCGTAAATATCTGAAACGTTGGCAGAAAATTAAGAGTCCTTACCGCATGAGGGACTCCTGTCGTAATTGAAGCAGGAATTGGAACAATCAGAAACCACGCAAATATAAAAATTTTAGTTTTTCTGTCAAATGGACCAAATATGAGAAAATAAATCCCAATGAGTAAAAATGGCAATTCAAGTAGATATAAAAGCCCCATGCTAGGTGCGTGATGACGAGAAATGTCTCCAGTTATAAAGAGCCAATTAAAATCAAAGTGTGATAAATATCCGCTAATAATTTCTTTTGTAAACATAATCCTTCTGTTATCTAAGACCAAGCCTAAAAAATCATGATTTTTACTATCTAAAAGCAATCTTTTTGTATCTTGAGCCAGAAGCTGAGTACTACCGGAAAAAATACTTACCCCCTTTGCCCTTTCTAAGGCATTTGAGTTTCCAAGCGTATAAAAAAGCATTGGAATAATAAGAATGAATCCAAAAATTGTCGCGGAAATTATATATTTTTTAGGTTTTGAAAGTAATCCCTTTGAATAAATAATCACCAAGGCCAGAAAAAATAACGGAGTAAAGACTTTTTCACTTTGATAAACATATATCGACAGAGCAGCAAAAACAGTAGAAAGTGAAAGTAACCAAGGTTTTTTTAATCCTTTGATAAAAAATAAGGCGGCAAATATATTGAAAGAAAGTCCAATATTAGATTCAAATGCAATTCTTGAAAACTGAATATGCCAAGGAGAAATTGCTAAAAGAAAAGCTCCCACAATTGGGATATCAAAGATAAAACCCTTTGCTTCAATTTTTAAACCCTTTTTACCAAAAAGCTCTCTTAGTAAGAAGTAGACTGCGATAATTGTCAAAATGCCAAAAATAGCAGAAGGAAGTCTTACGGCAAAAACATTTAGCCCAAAAATGGCAACCGATGGAATTGCAATATAAGAATATAGAGCAGGCTTATAATCATCAAAAGAACGCATAACAATAGGGAGAAATTTTCCATATTCATCTCTTCCTGTTTGCATCATTGAATATGCATTATATCCAAGGGCAACTTCATCCCAATCTGGGGATATGGGAACTTTTCCCAATTGCCAAAATCTTAGAATTGCTCCTGCAAAGATTACTAACAATAAAAGTAAAAACGCTTTCTTATTCATATCACAAAGTATAAGCCTGTAAAGATATTCCCCCGTTAAGCAAGTAAAAGTTTTTAATTATGTTTGCTTTTGAAGGAGTATTTTTAGGGATATTTATATACAGTATTTTTTTGCTCGGATTCTTAATATCTCCCAAATTTTGAGCAAATTTATATTTTCCAAATCCATTTACGGAAACAAACCCAAAAGAATCTCTTGTAATTTGCGCACTTTTTCTAAAAATTATAGGATTTGTCTTTTCGTAAAAAAGATAATATATATAAGGTCTGCCTAACTCTGTTGTAATATTAATCTGATCGTATTTATTTTGATTTACTAAAATGTAGTTAATTGAATCTCTATATCCATATTGCCACTCTCCTGAAAATTCTTGAGGATAATATGTTAAATATTCATGGTAAAAATATGCAAAATTAAATAAAAGAAAGAAAAATGTTAATCCAAAAATTATAGTCCTTGCGTTCGCTTTTGAAATTACGCTCTTTATGAAATTCAAAAATATAACAATCCCAACTGCAGTCATAATCTGAAACATGGGCAAAGCAGCTTCAACTCTCAGCGCATGGGGCGTCTCTCTTGCAGTTGCAGCTGGAATTATTGCAACAAGAAGCCATAACGGAATAATCCACCAAGCTCCTTCTCTTTTTTTGAAAATAAATAAAATGCCCGCAATAAAAAATGGCAAATCCCAAAGATACATCTGACCCACATTCTGAGTTGAAAATTTTGGATTTCCATCCCCTTTTATAAAAAGAAAGCTCGGACTTAAATTATCAAAATAATGATTAACAAAACTTGATGCATATATAAACCTCCTATTGTGCAAAACTTTGGAAACTAAATTATTGTTATCATTTGCTATTTCCGTATTTGAAGTATCTATAGCTCCCGAATCTGAAAATATGTTTACTTCCTTAAACCTAAGCCCCGCCTGAGGAGAAAGTAAAAATTTTGCTGTAGGCAAAATTAACACAACCCCTATAATAATTGCTATTATTGTTTCTTTTCTGCATCTAATCAATTCTTTTCTAAAACCTGCCGCTAATATAATTACCAAAAGCGGAGCAATGATTCTTGCGGTATTAAAAGTATACATAGACAGAGTAAATGAGATTGCAGATAAAATAAGAAACCATTTTTTACTTTGAATCCCCTCAAGAAAAGAAAATACCCCAAACACAAGGAAAAAGGTGGCAACATTTGCTTCAAAAGCGGCTCTTGAAAGCATTATATGCCAGGGAGATATCGCAAGAACAAAAGATGCAAAAAGAGCATATTTGTTTCTATTTTCCGATTTGTAAAATATGTTCTTTGTTAAAAAATATGTAAAAATTACAGTTAAAACTCCAAAAAATGCAGATGGGAATCTTGTTGAAAATTCATTTAAGCCAAACATTTTTACAGGAAAGGTATCTAAATATGCGTACATTGGTGGCTTAAAATCTCCAAATGATTCTAAGAAATCATGCGGGAGAAATCTTCCAAATTCATCTTTTCCATCAATTCCCAAAGAATATGCGTTGTATCCCCAGGAAGCCTCGTCCCAAGTCAAAGATGGAGGATTTATTCCAAGCTGATAAAAACGCAAAAAAACTGCTACAAAGAGAATAAGTAAAAATTTCCAATTAAGAATTTTATTCATTTAAAGAAAGTATCTCAAATGCCTCTGATCCGTCTGTTCTTTTAATTATATCCAATATCTTAGCATTTTGTGGAGCTTTACAATTCCCGCTATTTACATATAAAACATTCTTTTGAGGAGGGACAATGGGTTTTATGTCTGCAGAGCCAAAGGGACATTCTTCCTCTGAAAAATAGAATTTATCAAAAGAAGTACTATCGGAAGTATTTTTGTTTGACATTGCTGACTCTTTTTGAAATTTAGATGGGCTGTACTTTAGATAAAAAAGAAAAAATACAGACGGAGCAGATTCTCTATTTGTTATAACAGCCCTGCTGTATCCAGGTAAAAAATTATTTACCCTTGCAACTAATTGCTTATATCCATCTTGCCTATACCAAGGGTTGTAAGCTGAAGCATGCACGTAGTATTGGTGAATATAGAAACCAAATGAATAAAAAACAATAAATAATAAACCAAGTAAAACATACTTACCTGTATTTCTATAATTTAGTAAATAAGAAATAAGATAAAATGCCCCAACTCCAATTACCATAGACAGCGCGGGGAAAACAATCAAAGTTCTCTGCAAATTTGGAATATCATCAAATGTGAGGGCACTGCCTATTGGAGCAAGGGCAATCCATATCAAAAGAAACAATTCTGATTTTTGCTTTCTGCCAATGATTTTCCAAATTCCAAACAACAATAGAGGTAAATCAAAGACATACATTATTCCCATTGATGGAATTCTATATCTATCAGGCAGACCGCTGTCTGTAAAAAGAAAATCATATGAAAAATGCTTAAAGTAATTTTTAATTACCTCTGCTGAGTACGCTTCAATTTTATTATGAAAAACTCTAGTAAATATGGTATTTACAGAACTTATCCCATCTGTACTTATGTATTCTTGAATTGATGAACTGGCATGACTATTGGAAAAAACGCTTAATGTTCTTATTCTAAGAGATAATTCATTTGAAAAAACTATCAAAACCACAGGAAGAATAATTAGGCATAAAAATAGAAACAAAAGTTTTAAATTGTTTTTAATTTCCTTAATTTTGGTAAGCGAAAAGACCAAAATAACAGGAATAAAAATAGGAAGAAAAGCTCTTGGAGCCTGATATATAAAAAGCGTAAGAAAATAAAAAACAAAAGAAATAAAAAGTAAATAAAATTTTTTATTTTTAAAACCCTTTATAAAAATAAGTGTCGCTAGAGTTATAAAAAACACCACTACCGTACTTTCTGTTGCTGTTCTTGCTAAATTTATATTCCATGGAGATACGGCGAGGCATAATGCGCTAAGCAATCCGATGCTCTCTTTGTTTCTGTTGTTTGCAAATATCTCCAGAGACAGAAAATAACAGAGCAAAACCATCAAACTGCCAAACAGAGCAGATGCAAAACGAACAGAAAAAGAACTCAAATCAAAAAGAAAAATAAATGGAACAGATAAATAAGAATACCCTGCGGGACTAAACAAGAAAGACTGCAAATGCAAAGGAAGAAAATTACCGCTCATGTCCTTTGCAGTATGAAGAATAGAGTATGCATTGTATCCAAAGAATGCTTCATCTCTGTGCAGTCCTACGGGAATATCTCCCAACCTATAAAATCTCAAGAATAATCCAACCAAGAATATAGACAAAAATATAACGTGCTGTTTTTTCATAGTTTATTAAAGAAATTTTTTATTTTCTTTCTAAATACAAACCCCAATATAAATAGTATAAGCGCTACAACACTAATAATATCAGCAAGCAACCTTAGTAAGGATTCTTCAAACCTAATGTTAATTAAATGTTTTCCTTCTGGAACACTAAAAGTAATAAGTCCTCTGTGGTTTATATCTTGAAACTCAATTGGAACTTTTTTATTATCAATGCTTACTCTCCACCCGGGAAAATAAACAGTATTATCTAGAATTCTAGTATTGTTGTCTGCATCTATTAAAAAAGTGTGCAAGGCTGATTTTTTATTTATGTTTAAGATTTTAGCCCTGCCTGAAATAACTTCAAATTGATTTTTCGCATTTTCGGAAAAATCTCCTGCGGTCCAAACAGAACTCGCTTCTCCATGAAAATAGGTAGTATATGGATATTCATTATAAAAACTATCAGATTTTATTTCATAATCTTCAGTTTTTATAAAAGGTACAACAGAAATTAGAAAAACAAGAAGAACAGAAAACAAAATTATTTTATTCTTTGTTAAATTGAGCAGGTATCCTATTGCTGCTGACGCAGTAAAGCTAGCAACCGCAATAAACCTCCATGGAAACTCCAGTAACTTCAGCGTATTTATATTTTTCCAAAAAATAAATGAATAAGACGTAGTCATGAAAATAGTTACTATGAATGCACAAATCCAGAAACCAAACAATCTTTCTTTTTTTAAATTTCTTAAAAATATCAGAGAGCTAATTATTAAACTCGATATGTACACTATCCCTATCTGAGGAGCTAAACCTCCGGGACTATTTACATCAGGGCCAAAGCCCCATTTTGAAAAAACAATCTGATTAAAATTAAGAAAATTGCTCTTAAAATTATCTCCTATAAAAAGCTTTGCGTTCACAAAGCTAGATTCCATTATCGCAGGTATCCAAAAAAATGCCGAGAGACAAAGTCCTAGTATAAAAATCAAAGACAGGTTAAAAAGTATTTTCATATTTTTGGCTCTAAAGAAACAATAGATAATAAAAAGAGGAGTAAAAGTAAGACTGATCCCATTGTGTGAAAGGATTAACAATGCATAAAAAAATCCTCCTCTCAAAAGCCAAAGATAACCTTTTTTTTCTATAAATTTTTCTATAGATAGAAAGACAAGGGGAATAATAGATAGCGCTAGTATTTCAGCTACATCTCCTCTAACATACATATCTAGTAGATGGTAGGGAGAGAATGCATATATAATTGATGTTATCAAAGCAACATCTTTCCTGAATATTTTCTTGGACCAAAGATAGAAAAACAATCCATTTAAAATAAAAGAAACTCCCATGATAATCTTAAATGTGTCAGCGAAACTAATTCCAAATAAATGCAGGGCAGATGAGATATATCCGGGCAAAGGATAATAAAATATAAAAACAGGGGAACCGTATCCAAAATTTAGATCTCCTGCCCAACGGGGAGGAAATTGTAAATCTGAAAATGCTTTAAAGTATGCTGCGAATCTTGCAATATTCGCTTCTCCATCATGAGTAATATAAATTCCAAAGTGGAATAAGGGAAACAAAAAAACAGAAAGAACTCCTACGATAAATATGACTCTCCAATTTAATAATTTCTTCATTGATAAAGACACTAGAAATCTCTACAATAAGTTTATTATAGCTCACTTAAATAGGTTATGCTAACAATAGAAAAAATCAAAAAAACTCTAATATCCAATCGTTTTTTGGTCTTATTTGTATTTTTACTTGCAGCAGTTTTCAGAATATCAAACCTAGATTTAATAGAATTTAAAACCGACGAAGCAATAAATTTATTTCTTGCTTTCAGACCGATATTTAACCACCCTTTCCCTCCAGGAGGAACAGTTTCGAGTATTGGAATACTAAACCCTCCACTTTTTAATTATTTACTTCTACCCATGGCCTTAATCTCTAAAGATCCAAGATTTATATCTTTCCTAATAGCTCTTTTGAATGTTATTTCAATATCAGCTCTTTTTTTGATAATTCAACGCTATTATTCAAAAACGCTTGGCTTTATTACTGCGGTCTTTATGGCAATTTCCCCCTGGGCAATTATATATTCACGTAAAATCTGGATGCAGGATTTGCTTGTTCCTTTTTTTGTTCTTTTGTTTCTATCTATTCATAAATTATTAATAGATAAAAACCAGAAGTTTTGGATTTTATATTTTGCTTCTTCTTTCTTCTTAATACAGCTACATCAAACAAGCATAATTTTTATATTCTTAATAAGCTTATTTCTTTTATTAAGCAAAGTAAAACTAAATTTAAAATATATTCTAATCGGCACGGTAATAGGCATTATCCCCCTAATACCGTACGTAAACTATGAGGCTATAAATAAATGCCCAGATTGTACAACTTTCCTATCAAGCGGAGGAAAATTGAATACTCATCATATGGAAATTTTCCAAAGGCCTTTTCAAATACTATCTCAAGGAGACTTCCGTTTTGAAATGGGAGACAGCATAACAGCATTTTCTCAAGATTTTTCATTGGCATATAAAATGAGAAATTTGTTCTATCTTGAATATATTCTTTTGCCAATAGGAATTTTTCTTTTTATAAAGAAGTTTAAGAAGTTTTCTTTTTTTGCGTATTCCTCAATCATTCTACCTTTTATATATTTTCTTCTAAAAATTGATACTTTCATGCATTATTACATAATCATACTTCCGTTACTTTTTATGTTTCTTTCTATGCCCTTTGAATATCTAATTGCCAAAAAGCAGTACGCCTTTAAAGCTATTGGATTAATTGTTTTTTTAACACTTGTATGCACCTCTTTGATTTTTAACAATGCTTTTTTTAATTTCCTAAATATGCAAGGGAAATTATATGGGGATTATGGATCAACATTTAGAGAAACAACTAAAAATGCCCAGGTTAAAAATATTGATGAAGAATTTCTTTCTGGATTTATTCCTCTTGATTATATGCTTGGATATCAGCCTCTTGGAAAAATGCTCTATGGAAACATACAAGACAAAGATATAACAAATCTTGACACTCAACTTAGGCAAAGTCCTCAAGATAAAATTACTCAATTTAAGATTATTGCTTTCTATACAAAAAGTTCCGAAACTCCTCAAACCCTTGACTTATTAAAACAAAAAACGTCTCTTGTCCCAGCTTACGAACCTATCTACAAGACTGTCTATCAACATTATCTTGGCTCAAACTTTAAAAAGGAATTTTCACTTGGCTCTCATAGATTTTTTTACCCGGAGCACTGGACTGTAAAAGAAGAAGAAGGAATAATAACCCTAACTGGAGACGGATACAGCGTAAAAATAAAAGACTTAGGAAGTAAGAATATGACAATTGAATGCATAAAACAAACAAATGATTGCAATATGGGAACTATTACTCAGATAAAAAACTCGATAGGACCTATCTATTAAACTTCTTCTTTTGGCCAGAAATAAGCAACGATAAATACCATAGTCAAATACCCCAGATGACTATTATTAAAATATCTTGAAAAATACCAAAATACAAAAAGAAAAAAACCATAAGAACAAATGAGTCTAAAAATTGTATTGTGTTTTTTTTGCCAAATAACAAGCGTTGCTGCCAGTGGCAAACAAATTAAAACCTGTGGAATCCAAAATGGAAAATACGAATGAACATTTTTTATAATACCTATCTGACTTAGAACCATTCCAAATCCGTACCCCGAAATTGGATAACTATGCATTGCGTTTCCTGAAAGAAAAAATATAGTACTATCAAAAAAAGCTTTTGGGTTCCAAAATATAAATGGTAAAACTATTAAAGAAAACGTTATCGCAAAGGGAATAATCTCTTTTATTGTCTCTTTTATGTTTTTATTTTGAAAATAAAGATATGCAAAATAAAAAGGGAATATTGGCCATACAGACTGCTTAACTGTAAAAGCAAGAGCCATCAAAACTGCAGATAATAAATTTTTCCTTTTATATAAAAGCACTAAGCTAGCAAAAAAGAAAGCAAACATAAATATGTCATCTCGCCCTTCCATAAGATAACCTAGCGTTGCTGGATTGAAAGCCAAAAGAATTACAAATTCAAGTTTCTTCTGCTTATCTTTAATAAAATACCAAGCCAACGCAAGAAGAGAAAAGAATAAAAACATTAGAGGAATTCTTCCATCAAAAAATCCTACTCCATGAGCAAATATCAAATAAAAAGGTACCGCAAAAAGAAGATAAAAAGGCTGCATAACAAAATGGTATAGAGCAGGATTAATTTCTGTTGTAGAATAATTCCATTTTTCCATTGGTGTTCCAAAATATGTTACAGCATAGGGATTTTTACCATGAAGAAGAAAACGTATTGCAGCTTCCTGCTGAAGGATAATATCATGTATGTTATAAATTGGTGAAGTCTGATGCCTTACAACAATCGCAGAATATGACGCCGCTCCTATACTCGCTGCAATAAGAAATACCAATAAAATGTTTTTTAAATTGAATTTAATTTTTTCTTTCAAAGATAAAATATCAAGCGAGATATATGCCAAAAGTCCTGAAAATATCAATCCAAAAAGCCAAAAAGGAGTATTTCCTGGACTCAACCTATAATTCATTATAAAAGGAACAAGGAGCGCAAAAAGAAGAATTGAATCAAGTTTTATACTCTTCATAATTAGTCAACAAATCTATATTTAATAAGTGTCAAAAGAGCAATTGTTCCATCTTTAATCGCATGGAGTTTTTTGCCTTCGTCATATCCTCGCGGATTTGTAGTAATTGGAATTTCTTTGATTTTATACCCTTTTTTTAAAAGCTTTGTTGTAATTTCAGGCTCAAAATCAAATCTTCTTGATTTAAGATTCATTCCCCTTACTGCGACTGCCGGAAAAAGTTTATAACAAGTTTCCATATCCGTAAGCCATTGGCCATATAAGACACTTGTTAATAGACTTAAAAACCTATTACCAAAGTAATGAACTATAAAAAGAGGCTTTCTTTCGTCTCTGGAAAAGTTAGGCAAACGATTAAGCCTTGTTCCGTATACAACTTTTGCTCTTCCCTGCAATATCTCTTCCATTAGTTTTATCAGATCTTGAGGGTCATATTCCAAATCAGCATCTTGAATTACTATATAATCTCCTGTTGCATTTTCTATGCCTGTTTTTACTGCAGCTCCCTTACCCATATTTTCACTGTGTTCTATAAATTTAATTTCTTTAAGTTTTGCGCTACGGATATTATCTGCTGTTTTATCCGATGAACCATCATCTACAACAATTATTTCTTTTACTACACCTGGTATTTTAACCTCTATGACTCTTTGGAGAACTTTCTGAATTGTTTTTTCTTCGTTGAAAACGGGAATAATTATGGATAACTTCATATTGCGATATTTTTGACAACTTCTCTGTCTTTTACTCTAAATTGCTTGTGCAGCTTAAAATCCAATTTTATAACTTTTGGCACCATTATTAAAGCACTAAAAAGACCTAAAAAGAATGCTCCATCTACTCTAAATAAGGCTTTTATTATATGGTACGGAAGATAAATTAAATGACTTACCCTTATTTTAAAATCTGTTGCATTTAGCCAAACAAAAATAAATTGATTTCTGTAGGCTATGGTCTTTATTTTAAATCCTGAATATGCATTTTTTATAGCTCCTTTTTCATGCTCATGGAAAACAACACTTTCCGGCTCAAATAAAACTTTGTATCCAACTTTTTGAGCCCTATAAGATAAGTCTATATCTTCCCAATAAAAAGGGTTATATAAACTATTTAATCCACCTATCTTGTCCCATATGCTTTTTCTAAAAGCTCCGCTTCCACAACTTACCCACAATGTTTCTTTTTTATCTACTTCTCCTCTGGAATGCATCAAAAAACCTCTTTGCCATTTTCCAATCCCTCTTCCTCTCAAAACTATTTTTTCTCCTTCTATGCTTTTCTCCATACACCCTACTGCGAATATTTCCTGATTATTAAAATGCAAAAGCAATGGCTCCAAAAATCCTTTTTCTGGATAAACATCAGTATTTAAAAGCAGAATAATCTCGCCGCTAACATGAGACACTCCATTATTTACTGTTGAAGAAAATCCCAAGTTTCTACTGTTGACCAAAAACTTAAAGTTTTTATATTTATTTTTAAATCCTTCAAGAACTTCTATGCTCTTGTCTTTTGAAAAATCATCAATAACAATTACCTCTACTTGCCCCTTTTTATAAGAAGCCATTTCTTCTATAATTTTAGGGAGATTTTTCCGCAAAAGATTTTCTCCATTATAATTTGGTATAACAACGCTTATATTCATATTAAAAGAGACTATCATAAAATTCTATTTTATGTATTCCTTTTGGTATTATTATTCCTCTAAAATTTAAGTCTGTCTGATAGATTGTAGTCTTTTTCCCATCGACGCTTGCTTTCCATGTTGGATAAAAAGAATCTGTTAGCACCAAAAATCCTTCAGTGGAATTATTTGTTTCCAAATGAATTATATTTGGATTATAGTCCAATATATTAACGCTTCCTAATCCAAATTCTTTTTCTTTTATGCTAGCATTAACAATTGCCTTATCTCTAAGTGAATTTATATTGCTGAACATAAGATTCACTGCTTTATTATCATCTTGAGCGATAATCACTTCTTTTACAAAAAATGCCCTTGGTAATACACTTTTATTTTCGTATACTTGAGTTTGCCCTTCCTCAAAAACCTTTTTAAAATTCTCAGATTTTATATCTGTCAGGCTTAAAATATATTTAACTCCTAATAAATTTATTATGGGCGAAGAATAATTATGAGGAGCAATTATTCTATTAAACCCAAAAGGAGATTTAATATTTGGCTGATTTCTTTCTGAAGCAGCGATTAATTTTCCGAAAGAAAGAAGATATAGGGGGTCATATCCGTCTACTGTTTGAATTCTATAAACAGCAGAAAAATTTGGCGGCATAATTCTTGAGTCTATTTCCATGACTCTATAATTTCCTATGTTTTTCTGCAAAAAATCTATTGAGGTAGTTGATGGAAATAGATATTTGTTTGGATTAAATGAATTAAACTTAAGACCAAAACGCAAAAGATCAAAAGCTGTTATAAGAATAACCAAAATTGAAAATATTTTGAAAAAGAGTTTTTTATTTTTGTATTTTATAAAACTGTATAAGAGAGATATGACAAAGAAAATAAAAAATATCAACGTTGGCAATATAAGATTATGTTTTACAACAGACAAATCGTTTAAGCTTAATCCGCTTTTTACAAAAATTACATATATCCAAAGAGACGTAATAAGAAGAGCAGAAATTCCAAGCGGATATACTATTCCTTTTTTTGTTTTCAAGAAATAATCAAAACCTAATGCGGCTAATACGCTCAATGAAAAATCTATTATAAAAATTAATCTAGTAGGCTGCGCCGTGCTAATAAATGGGATGCCAAGCTGGAATGGAATTTTTGCAACAACAGTAGGGAGCGCAAAAATTAAAGATAATATAAGCATACCTAAAAAGAAAAAGGATTTTTTATTTTTTACAAAAATAGCTGAAAAAAGAGCAAATACTAATGGAGCAATTCCCACATATCCTATAAATTCTCCATAATTCCAAACTCCAAAATAATTAAGCGTTGAGGGATTACCAAAGAAATCAGGAACAATAAATTGAATTAAATTTTGCCATGGAATAAACCACCCATTTGTTTGCCAAGGTATTTTATCTGCATTTCTTGCTGAGCGTGAAATAAATTGCAGAGTAGGAATCCACTGAATTGATGTAATTATTATAAAAATTAACAAGGATAATGCTACGAATATTAATTTTTTATATTTTATTGACTCTCTCAAATTGAACACCAAATAGAATAAAGAGAAAAGTAAAACATAAAAAAAAGTCTGAAGATGACCTGCAAACATAGAACAAGATAAAGCAGCCGTCAAAACTAAATTCCATATAGAAAAGTTTCTTCTTGAATCTAAAATTTTATCTATAGATAAAAGTATTAGGGGAAACCATAATGCAGTATGAATAATAACTCCCCACTCAAGCCAAGCAATTGAAAATCCGCAAAATGCAAAGGAAATTGCCCCAAGTAAAGATGCCGTTCTAGAAAGTCTTAATTGCGAAAGATAAAAATAGGTAAATAATCCACACAAAAGAGGACTTAAAAATATAAGCAAACCCCATGAAAAATTAAAAGGAAAAATAAAGAATAATATGTTTAACGGATAAAAAGCTCCTGACTGAAAGTTTGCAAGTAAAGGGGTCCCTGCAAAATTGTATGGATTCCAAAGAGGGAGCTGAAGTTTTTTTTCAGCAGAAATAACAAGCTTTTTCCATGGATATTGCTGCCTGACTGGATCTGTAATAAGGAAATTTTTGAATGGTATTCCGCGCGGATAATCCTTCGCATAATAATCTCTAAAAGGATTATAAAGTCCAATAATAGTATCAGATGGAATAGGAAGCAATCCCTTAAATAAAAATTGCCAAAAGAATATAACTACAACTAAAAAAATAAATCCTATTGGAAAAAATCTTTTCATTTAATAATTTCTTTAAGTTCCCTGCAAAATCTTTCACCTGTAAAATAGTCTGCTCTTAAAACAGCTTCGGCTGATATTCTCTCGAGCAATTTATCATCTTTTATTAATTTTACAGTTTTGTCCTTCAATTCTTCTAAATTATCCCAAAGAAATCCGCTTTTATCCGTTACAATTTCCTTTTGGCCTCCTGCTCTTATTACAACTGGCACTGCGCCTGCTCCCATTGCTTCAACAGTAGATATTCCAAAATGCTCCGCGAATTCAGGGTGAGAAATTAAATCTTCATCAAAACCAGCAGCATGCCAGTAAATTTTTGCTTCACTGTAAATATCCCAAAGCTTATCATTTGTCTTATCTACAAAAAATTTTACTGGATACTCTCCTACTTCATCTTTTAATTTTTCAAATTCATTTTTATGTTCGCTACTAAAACCTGTAACAATAATAAATTCCCAATCTTTCAATCCGTTATTTACTAACTCTTTAAATGCATCAATCATTACTTTTTGTTTCTTAAAATCATCCAAGGGAGTATTTTTATATCTAAATTTGCCAACAGTTAGAATAATATTCTTTTTTTTAGTTTTCTTGGCTTTTATTTCGATGTGAGGATACAAAACTACACTATTTACACCTAATGCCTTATCAATATAGCTCTTTGTAAAATCTGAATTAACTATTATTTTTTTTACTCTCTTAAGCTTGAGTTTTAATTTTGGGCCACCGGGCAAAGACACAAATGGCTGCTGAATATGCAAGAATAACTTACAAGCAACAAGCGGAATACTTCCATCACTTAGTACAATAAACGCGTCATATTTTTTGCTTTCTAAAAGTCTTTTAAATAAGCCAGTATTCTTGGAAAAAATATTTTTTTTAATTGCAACTTTTGATAAGTCAATAGAGAAGCGCTTACTAATAGCGTAAACGTCTTGAGCGTTATCCCAAAAAATAGAAACTTCATGTTCATCAGACAAACAGCTAGCTATGCTTGCCATGTACTTTTCCCCACCCCCTAGATCATCTAGGTAGGGATCAAAAATTCCAATCTTCATTAGCTTTATTCTATCAACTTTTACACCTATTGCAAAGCTTAAATCCCTATGTTATTGTTAATTTAATGAACCTAGATACAACTTTTCAGCAAGTTCCTCCTCTTGGATATTTTATTATTGGACTTTGGACATTCTTTTGGAAAGGATTAGCCCTTTATAGATCGGCTGCATACAAACAAAAAAACTGGTTTGTAATACTTTTTGCACTAATGATTGTAAATACTTTTGGAATTGCAGATATTATATTTTTATTTGCTTTTGCAAAAACTAAGATGAAGATTTCGGAACTAGAATTTTGGAAGAAAAAAAGAAAGTAATTACAATTCCCAATCCACCAACAATCGCCAGAAATACCGCAAAATAAAAACTCCAAGGCTGGTAAGTAAATCTAACTAAATATTTTCCTTCCTTAACAGGAACCGCTCTAAAACTAAAATCCGCTCTATAAATTGGAGTACTGACTCCATCAACAGTTGCATTCCAACCATTGTAGTAATTATCAGACAAAAATAATAAACCAGAACTACTTGCATTAACTTCTATTTCAACCTCACTTGGAGAATATTTAATAATATTTGCACTTCCAATTTCTGAATTGGTTTGTTTTATATTGGGATCTTTTTCCAATATTATTTCTTTTTTTAAATTTATATCTTTTGATGTCAATGTTTTAATTATCTCCTGAGGGTCTTTAATAACCTTATAATTTCCTGATAAAAAAACATGACCAAAGGAATCATTGTTTTGATAAAATTCGTAACCGCTGTCTTTTGAAATTTGTTCAAACTGAGAAACAGGATAGGTCCAAAAAGGGAAAGTCCAATTATTCCTACCATCAGAAAATTTATGAATTACATATTTTACATCCAGCAAATTTATAATGGCCGAGGTATTAGGACTATCTTTTGGAAAAAGTACAACGGACCTTGCCGACTCACTAATTGTTCCATTGGAAATAGATGCAGCAAATTCCCCGTATCGTTTTATATACAATGCGTCGTATCCTTCAAGAGATAAAAGATTATAATAATCACCAACCCCAGCTTCTAAATTACTCATTGACCTATCTTGACCTGCAATTTTTGCAAATTCTTTTGATGCCGGAGTATCAGCAAATATAAGACTCTTTTGCTCAAATGCTTGCCATTTTATGGCAAAGCGAAGCATATCAAAAGATACCAAAAGCAATATAAGAAAAGAGCAGATATATAAAAGTTTTTTATTTAAGGTGGACAGGGCTACAATTACAAAGCCCGCTACAAAAATGGAGGTAGGAAGAATTAGATTGCTTCTAGCAATTGAAGTCTTATCCCATGGTATAAAAGTTCTTGAATAAACTAAAACCCAAAGCAAAATAAATATAAAAAGAGTAGATATTAAAAAAATAAGCACTCTGCTAAATTTCTTATCTTTAATATCCAAAAACAGCTGATCAAAACCAAAGGCAGAAAGAACAGAGAACATAAAGCTATAAACAACAATGCCCCTACTGCCAGCGCTGCCTGATAAAACTGGTATTTTTAGAAAGACTAAGAAATCTGCAAATGGAGAATTTAAGGAAAAAAGCAAAGCGACAATCCCTGTTATAAAGAAAAATAGACCTTGAATTTTCTTTTTGGCCCACCAAAAATAAAAAGATAAAAACAAGGGAAAAATTCCTATAAATCCGTTCCATTCCGCATAATGTCCAAACCAATCATTTCTTGTTACTGGATTACCAAAAAGATCAGGCGATAAAAGTGTCGGTAAGTATGAAAAAGGGATTACTTCTTCTTTTTGAAATATATCACTCCTAAATGACTGCGTATAAAATTCTATTGAAGGCAAAAGTTGTGGCATTGATATTAAAACACCAAAAAATATAAATAAGCAAAGCTTTAAAAAAGCCTTTAAGTTTTTATTAATAAATGATTTAAAAACAACATACAACAATAGAGTTAGGAAAAAATAAATACTTATTTGAAAATGTCCGCTAAAAAAAGATAGAGGGATGGATAGTGAAAGAAAAATTAAAGATTTTATCTTTTGCGTATTAAAGTATTGCTCTACAAAATAAAGAGATAGTGGAAGAAAAAGGATTGCATATCCCAAAGTACCATAATCCATCCAGACAGTTAAAAAACCACAGAACATAAAAGAAACAGAGGAAATAGTACTTGCTAATTTAGTTTTCCCTAGAGAGCGAACAAAAAGGTAAGTAAACATTCCTGCAAGAAGAGGCTGCAATAGTATTAGAATGCTCCACCCATCAACAAAAGGAAAAAGAAAAAATAAAATATTAAAAGGAGAAAGAGCTGCTGATTGATAATTTGCGAGAAGAGGCGTTCCTGCAAAACTGTAGGGATTCCAAAGAGGAATAACGCCTTGTTTCCAAATCTGAATAGCCAAATGTCTCCAAGGTAAAATTTGCGTTGTAACATCTGGCATTGCTCCATTTTTTACAGGTCCTGCAAACTGCGGATATGCAGACCATGGAGCAAAATTATTTAATTGATATGATGATGAATAAGGCGCAAGCCCTTTTATAAAATATGGGTAAGCAAAAACAAACCACAACAAAAATATAAAAAGCACGGGCCAAAACCTAATTAAAAGTTTCTTAATCATTTCTATCTTTTGCATTTTGAAGTTCCCATAGTCTTGCGTAAGTCACGAAAATACTAAAAGCTTGGTACATACTTTCTACCAAACCTGCCGTCCCTATCTTATATCCCTCTTGCCTTATATAGTAATCAAAAAAGGTTGTTATCATAACCCTTGGAAATCTCCACCAAGTCATTTTAGGATGCCGTGCATTATATCTTAGCTCTGCTTCTGTTTTTGACCATAAAATTGTTTTTTTAAGCATTTCAGAAAGATTCCTGTGGGTATAATGCAACAAGAATCCATTAAGTTGCTCAGATTCTCCATTTATCTGTGGGCTTTCATGAAGCTCACCTTTCCAACCCCTTAATTGACTTTTTCTAAAAAGCCTTTCCATTTTTTCAATTTTTGGCCATTCATTATTTCCTAAATAAAAATTCTTCCTTGAGACCTTATAAAAATCCGTAGGAGAAGCACTTTTTAAAACTTGCTTAATATTTTCTCTCAAATTACTATCTACTCTTTCATCCGCATCTACGTAAAAAACAAAATCATACGTAGCTCTTCTTAATCCTAGATTGCGAAGATTTGAAAAATTATCATCATTTGATTTTACAATCTTTGCTCCCAATCTCTGAGCAACCTCGGCAGTTCTATCTTTTGAATCATTATCAACAACAATTATTTCATCACAAAAAGATAGAGAATCTAAACAATCTGCGATTCTATTTTCTTCATTTTTTGCTATTACAATTGCTGATAATTTATTCATTTTTAAAACTCCCCTTATTAAATTTTCTAAGATAGAAATCAATTACTCCCCTTTTTTGCCATTTTCTTCCACTTGATAAAATCCTAATGCTCTCTCTAATAAGGGCAGCTTTTGAACGCAAAGGTGCATATTTTATTCCAAAAAACATTCTATTCCTTGTAATATAGTAATCTTGCAAAGGAGATCCCGATCCTCCCACCGAACCTGCATTTTTATGCCAAATTACAGCCTTTGGAGCATATATTATCTTAAATCCAGCTTCTTTTGCCCTTTGACACAAATCACTGTCCTCATAATAAAGGAAGTACCTGGAATCAAATCCTTTAGTCTGATTAATAACATCTGCGGACAAAAGCATACAGCATCCGCTGGCATATTCAGTTTCGCAAAGAGAATCATACTGGCCTTCATCTACCTCATCAACTCCTCTATGATGACCAATCACATTGGCCCAGTCCATTTGACCCCCTACGTACCAAAAAACTTTCCCTTTCTCATCTTCTTTATATTTATCTTTATGGTACTCAAATCCTTTAGCAAAATATATTTTAGGAGCAACGATTCCTGCCTTTGGGTCTGTTTTAGTAGCATCAACTAAGTACCTAATAAAATCTTTATCAAGAAGGGTATCATTATTTAGAATAACCACAAAATCTGCTCCGTGAGACATCGCATAATTTATCCCAACGTTGTGTCCTTTTGCAAAACCTAAATTCTCTTTATTTTTTATAAAAACAAGCGGAATATTCTTTAAAAAACTTTGATTAATCTCAAATTCTTCTGAAGACGCGTTATCAATTACAATAGCAGTGATGTCTAGACCATTCTTATTTACCTTATCAAGCTGAGAAAGACAAGAAAGGGTATTTTCTTTTCCGTTAAAGTTGATTATAGATACAAAGACGCTTTTCATTTGCGTATTAATGTTTTATAGAGGATTTTTTTAACGGGGTTCTTTGTGCTTTCTATTTTTTCATTTCTAATCCAGTATGAAATTTCTTTGCCGGCATCTTTGATTTCTGTTGAAGATTTTATAAGAATATTCCCTCTTTCAATTTCCTCAAAGCCCTGCTTCTCCCAAATAAGTGCAAATATGGCAAAATGATAAAAAGCCATAAGAAGAGAAAGCATTAAGCCGTGGAATCCATCTTTATACCCCTGCCGTGCAAAAAATCTAGACAAAAACTCCCTTAGTGGAAATTTAATTGAATCCGCAAAATCTACTTTGTAGCCTTGTGATATTTTAACATCTGCTTCGTTTGGGACATAAATATTAGTCATTTTAACCAAAAACTGAGACACAGAGGTATAATTGAAATGAATCATTGGCTCTTTGAGATATTCAACTTTCCCATCAATATCAATCATCTCGTGCACATGTTTTTCTGCAAATTTTCCCTTTCCTTTTCTAAATAAGCGAAGCTGCGGATCTGGGTACCACCCTGTATGTTCTATCCATTTACCAAAAATGATATTCTTCCTAGGAATATAGTATCCTTGAATATTTTTATCATCATTTCTAATTGTAGCTTTTATTTCTTTTTCAAGTTCAGCCGTTACCCTTTCGTCATCATCAAGATTTAAAATCCATTCACCTGATGCCTTGGAAAAACCAAAATTTTTATTTACGTTCAACATCAAGTTGTTTATACGAGTAAATACTTTGGAAGTGTATTTTTTTGCGATTTCTTCAGTTTTATCCTGAGAAGAATTATTTATAACGATGATTTCGTCTGCAAAACGAACTGATTTTAAACAGTCTTCAATTTTATCCTGTGCATTATAAGCAGAAATAACAACGGAAAGTTTCATTTTATTTTTGCAGATTTCTTCTGACTAAATTTACATCATCAATTATTTGTTTTCTTGCTAATGTAAACATTGTAAAAAAGTATATCATAATGCCGAGTATTATCATAAGAATGAGAGTTGGAAAATTCTTGATAATTTGAGGACTTAGAAAATAAACAATTGTACCCATAAAAATTGCACTTATGGCAGGAATAGCCGTAACTTGCAAAATACTGAAATAAATATATTTCTTAGTTAAGTAAACTACCCCAACCACAGAAAAAGCAACAATTGCAGACACTATAGAAACCCCATTAAATCCCCAAACCATAATAGCAATTGGGGTTAAAATCCATGTAGCCGCTGTCCAGAATATCATAAGATAAAGTGATACTTTTATCTTCCCAACTGCATTAAGCGCGTTTGTAAGAGGCGTTGACACGCAAGACAGCGCAGAATTCAAGGAGAAAAATGCTAGCGAAAAAAGAGCTGGCTCCCATTTACTGTACTTTGGAATTAGATCAATAAAGTACGGAGAAAGAACAACAAGCCCCACAAGGGCAGGAAATATGACAAAACAGGATGCAAATATTGATTTTTCTATTCCTTTTGCTAGGGCATTCTCATCATGCTGCAGTCTGGCAAAAGAAGGAAAAGTTATACGTATAACGTTATCCATAATGAGCCTCAAAGGCGTTAGTGACCATTTTTGCGCAAAACCAATATAACCTACTTGAGCCAGAGGTAAAACCTTGCCAATGTAAGCCACTAATAAATCATCTTTTATTAAAGCTAAGAAGCTATTTGCCTGAAATGGTATGCCAAAAGACAAGAGGTGCTTCGCGGCTGGTCTTGAAAAGGCAAAACCCATTCTCCACGGGCTTATTATATAAATAGATATCACGCCTACTATTCCCCTAGCAAGAACAGCAATGGTAAAGCTCTCAACTCCATAACCTTTCATTGCCAGAACCACCGCGGTCACATTAAAAAAAAGTGTTTCTGCAATCTGAGGGATAACCAATTTCTCAAAACTAAGCTCCCTTTCAAGTATTATAGACGGGATTGTTTTAAATGATGACAGAAAAAATGCAACAACCAACGCTCTAAAAAGCCATACTCCATTTTCTTGCAGATGATAAAAAGAAGCAACATATCCAGATAGAACAAGAGCAATTATCGACACACCTACAACCATAGTTTGTTGGATTGTAAAAGTAGTCTTTAACTCTTCGTCTGTTATTTGTTCTTTCTTTTGAATTAATGCCGCAGCAAGCCCTATATCTGAAAAGTAGGAAAGAAAAGCAATAGCTGCAGACACTATAAAAAATATTCCAAAAACAGAGGGGGATAAAAATATAGTAAGCAGAAGATTTGAAACAAAACCAACAACTTGTACAAAAAATGTTCTAGAAGTTAGCGCAAAAACTCCTTTTATAGACCTTTTTGTAATGATAGCAATGTCAACGTCTTCCATAATTAATATCTTTCCAAATTATAAAACTTTCTCTTATTGCACGTACTATTACTCTTAAATTCCCCCCACTTTGATTTCCATAAATTCTTGGAAAATGTGACACCTCAACTTGCTCTATTTTTAGCTTATTCTTTTTCGCTTTCGCTAGAAGCTCTGTCGTTATCATGGCTCCCTCAGACTTTAAAGGCATAATCTTATCAAGTGCATCTTTTTTAAAAAGTTTAAAACCACAGTCAATATCTCTAAAATAAAGATGAAATAGTATAAAATCCCAAATTTTCAAAAAATTCATAAGCATATGCCTAAAAGAATTATCAAGACGTTTCTTTCTAAAACCAATGACTATATCCGCTTCTTCTATTTTTGATATAAGCCTTGAAACTTCCGAAAAATCAAATTGCCCATCACCGTCATTAAATACAACTAATTTATAACGCGCTGCGGAAAATCCGCTTTTTAGTGCTGCTCCATAACCTCTGTTCCTGGAATCGGATAAAACCACTAGATTAGGATTACCTGAAGCAAGTTTTCTTGCTATATCAAGAGTCTTATCCGATGACCCATCATCAACCATTATTATTTCCCATTTGAATGCAACTTTTTGCGCAACAGGAATTGCTTTTTTTACAACTTCTTCAATGTTTTTTTCTTCATTCCAAAAAGGAAAAAAGATTGATAATTCTCCTACTTTATCCATTATTGGTTTTCTTTCTGTAAAACACAGTGCCAGCAATTATAACAATTAAACCTATCACGGATAGCACATCTGAAAATTTTTCAACTGATGTTTGAACAAAAGTTATACTAATGATGTGCTTCCCTTTTGTTATATTTACATCATAACCTTTCCTAGCTATTCCACCTATATCATTTCCGTCCAATGTTAATCTCCATGCTGGAAAATATGCAATATTAAAATGAATGTTGGATCTGTTTATTGCATTAACATCAAGAGTTATATTTTGCGTATCCTCTGTCTTTCTTAGAATAACTACATCTTCTTTTATAAAAGTAAACCTACTACTTACTACATCTTTTTCAATTGAGGGCTTTGGAAAATCTCTTGGCATATATTCATCTGAAATCCTCGAGGTAGTCCAGTTAAGCATATGTTGATTTGTATAGACATCTGAACTGTTGTTAAATATTGTCTGAGGATTAAATAGTTTAGCTTCAAAGAAAAACAAAGAAATCACAACTATCACAAATACTAAGTAACTCAATAAATTATTCTTACTAAAACATCTAATAGTCCAAAGAATTCCTCCGGCAATAATAGAAATAAAGAAAGAACTCATCATTAAAAATCTCCATGGATATTGAAAAAACGCCATGAGTGGAACCCTACTCCAGACAAAATCAGAAATTGGCAGCATAATAAAAACAGAAATCAAAAGACCAAAAAGTGAAAACATTAAAAGCTTAATCTTTTCATCTTTCTTTGAAATCTTTTTAGTAAAAACTAGTATCTTTGCCAAAAGGAGTATTAAAGCTATCAACACTATTTGCATTTTTCCAACAGCAAAGGAAACTCCATCAAAACATCCAGGAGCAGAACCTCCATATCCCCATGTACTTTGCCACAATTGAGAAAGACAAACAAAATGATCTTTAAAATCTGCTCCTCCGCCTATTTGGGACAAAACATTTGTATATCTTTGCTCACGCAGTGCAGGAATAAAGTAGAAAGCGGAAATCAAAAGACCAATAAACAGAGAAAGAATAATTGAATATAAAGTATGCTTGTCTCCTTTTTTATAGGAAGCAAGAATAAATACCAAAGACATGAAAAGCAAGAAGGGAGAAACCATCATCGCTGTTAAATTATGAGAAAGAATAATTCCTGAATATCCAATAGCTGAAACTATTACCCAGAAAAAATTTCCTTTTGTTTTAAATACTTTATAAATTCCTAAAAAAACAAGAGGAATAAAAGCATATGCCCAAAATTCGGAAACGTCTCCCCTAACATATATTTCAACTGCATGATAAGGAGCATACATATAAAATGCTGCGGAAATTAATCCTCCAAGCTTTCCCCAAAACTGTTTTCCCAAAAG